>DASPRX010000141.1:0-32073 GCA_035624235.1 Burkholderiales bacterium
CCCGCGAATGCGCACGTTGGTGCGCCCGCAGGGGCTCGGCTCGCGCATCACGGCGGAGAGATCGCCGGTGGCGAAGCGCACCAACGGATAGTCCGGGTTGAAGCTGGTGATCACCACCTCGCCCACCTCGCCCTCCGGCACGGGGTCGCCGGTGCCGGGGCGCACGATCTCGAGCAGCACGCCCTCATCGAGCACCATGCCTCCATTCACGCCGCCATCCGCGTTCGCCGTCTCGTAAGCGATGTGGCCGAGGTCGGCGGTCGCGTAGAGCTGCATCACCTGCATGCCGCGCGCGCGCATCGCCTGCCTGAGCGCGGGCGGCAGGTATTCGGCGCCGACCATCGCCTTTTTCAGGCAGGAGATATCGAGCTTCTGTTCGTCGGCCTTCTCGACGATAAGCTTGAGGAACGACGGCGTGCCGATGAATGCGTTCACGCCCAGGCCGTGAATCGCCGCCGCCTGCATTTCGGTCTGGCCCACGCCGGTCGGCACCACGGTGCAGCCGAGCGCGAGCGCCCCGGACTCGAGCATCGAGCCAGCTGGAGTGAAGTGATAGGCGAAAGTGTTGGCGACCAGGTCGCCCGCGCGAAAGCCGCCGGCGTACAGGCCGCGCGCAGTGCGCCACCAGTCCTTTCCGTGGCCTTCGGGGTCGTAGATCGGCCCGGGCGAAACGAATATCTTGGCGAGCCTCTCGCGCGGGGTGGCGTTAAGCCCGCCGAGCGGCGGCATGGCCTTCTGCAGCTCGGCGAGGTCGGACTTGCGCGTCACGGGCAGGCGCGCGAGCGCCGCGCGCGACTTCACCTGCGCCGGATCGATCGCTGCGAGGATGCGGGCGTAGCCGGGAGCATTCTGCTCCGCGTGCGCGACCTGGCCGGGCAGCGCTGCCATCAACGCCGCCTCGCGCTCCTCCGGCGAGCGGGTCTCGAGGGCGTCGTAGTATTTCATGGCGCCCGATTCTAATCGCTACAGCCAGCGCTTGCGCCGGCGATAGGACTTGACGTCGCGGAAGCTCTTGCGGCCGCCCGTGGAGAAACCGAGGTAGAACTCCTTCACGTCCTCGTTCTGCGCGAGCGATTTGCCCACGCCGTCCATCACCACGCGGCCGTTTTCGAGAATGTAGCCGTAGTCGGCGTACTTGAGCGCGATATTGGTATTCTGCTCCGCCAGCAGGAAGCTCACGCGCTCCTTCTGGTTCAGGCTCCTCACGATCTCGAAGATCTCTTCGACCAGCTGCGGGGCCAGGCCCATCGACGGCTCGTCCAGCAGGATCATCTTAGGGCTCGCCATCAGCGCGCGGCCGATCGCGGTCATCTGCTGCTCGCCGCCCGAGGTGTAGCCGGCGAGCGAATTGCGCCGCTCCCTGAGCCTGGGGAAATACGAATACACGAGATCGAGATCCTTCGCGACCGTGGCCTTGCCGTCGCGCCGCGTGAAGGCGCCCGTGAGCAGGTTTTCCTCGACGGTGAGGTGCGCGAAGCAGTGCCGCCCCTCCATGACCTGCGCGCAGCCGCGGCGCACGAGCTCGTTCGGCGACAGCGCGTGCACTTCAGCGCCGTCGAAGACGATCGAACCCTTGGTGACCTCGCCGCGCTCGGAATGCAGCAGGTTGGAAATCGCCTTGAGCGTGGTCGTCTTGCCCGCGCCGTTCGCCCCGAGCAGCGCGACGATCGCGCCGCGCGGGACGCCGAGCGAGACGCCCTTCAGTACCAGGATGACGTGGTCGTAGACGACCTCGATGTTGTTTACAGCGAGGATCGCCTCGCGCGCGTCCGCGCGCGAGGGCGCGGACGGCGCGGCGGGGTTCGAGACCACCTAGCTCACAGCGTCCCGTCGTCGCAGGTCACGGTGCGCTTCGGCCAGGGCTGGTTCTTGCTCACGTAGTCCTGGGCCGCGGCGTAGGCGAGCGGCAGCACCTTGTCCTTCATCGGCGAGAGCCAGTCCGAGACCTTGACCCACTTGCTGCCGTCCCATTGCTGGACGTAAGCGGAATGGTGGCCGTTGTGGTCCTGGCAGCTCACGTCGATCGGCGACGCGAATCCGGGCAGGCCGATCTCCTTCCAGCGCTGGTCGGAGATCTTCAGCGTCTCCAGTCCGCGCCGCATGTCGGCGCCGTCGATCACTTTCTTGTGGGTGAGCTTCTGCGCGTTCCGGATCGCCTCGGCGATGATCGCCGCGTTCATGACCCCGCGGTTGTAGAAGTTCTCGCCGACCATGTCCTTCGGAGTCTGGCTGTTGCCCTTCGCGATCACGTCTTTCTCGATGTCCTTGATCGCCGGGTAGTTGGCGCCCACCGCATTGAAGTTGAGCGACAGGTAGCCCTTCGCGCCCGCCCCCGCCGGCCGCGCGTCGTCTTCGCTTCCGGACCACCACACGCCGATGAAGTGGTCCATGCGGAAGCCGGTCTTGGCGGCTTCCTGCACCGCGGTCGGGTTCATCGCGCCCCAGCCCCACATGATCATCCAGTCCGGCCGGTCACGGCGCACGCTCAGCCACAGGCCCGACTGGTTCTGCATCTCCGCGGGCGGGACCGGGTATTTCTTGACCGAGAAACCGTAGTCCTTCGCCAGCTGGTCGAGCAGCGGGATCGGCTCCAGGCCGTAGCCGCCGTCGAAGTAGATGTAGCCGAGCGTCTTGCCTTTGAGCTTGTCGAATCCGCCTTCCTTCTGCGCGATATATTTCAGGACGATCGACATGCCATCCCAGTAGGTCGCCGGCGGATTGAAGATCCACGGAAAGTCCGCCCCAACCGCGGATGCCGACAGGCCGTAGGCCATCGAAAATACCGGAATGTGGTCGACCGACGCCTTCGGGATGAGCGCGAGCGTGATGCCGGTCGAATACGGGCTGATGACGAGCGGATGCTTGCTCTTCACCGAGTCGTAGCACTCGACGCCCTTCTCGTTCTTGTATCCGGTCTCGCACTCCTGCACCGCCAGCTTCACGCCGCCGATGCCGCCGTCGCGGGCGTTCAGCATGTTCAGATAATCGTGCATGCCGTTCGCGATCGGGATTCCCGAGTTGGCGAACGGACCCGTGCGATAGGTGAACAGCGGAACGAACAGCGTGTCCTGGGCGACGGCCTGCGAAGCCGGGACGGCAACCCCGACCACGCCTGCGAACGCCGCGCCGAGCACCAGTTTCTTCAGGCGCATTTTCCCTCCTCCTCCTTGTTGTCTTGAGATCCGACGCGGCCGGCGCCGGCCCCGGTTGCGCAAACGCCCGGGCAGTCTACCCCTTCAATATGGGAAAGGCCACACCCTGAGCTTCTGCTTTCCGATTTGCCAGAGTCGCGCGAGCCCGTGCGGCTCCACGATCAGAAAGACGATGATCAGCACTCCCAGGATCACGAATGTCGTCTGCTCCACGGTCGCGCTGTGCAGGCTGACGCCGAAGTGTGCGGGCGCCGCGCGCAGCACGATCGGCAGCCCCCAGATGAGTGCTGCGCCGAGAAACGAGCCGAGCAGGCTGCCCAGCCCGCCGATGATCACCATGAACAGGATCAGGAACGACTGGTTGATGTTGAAGCTCTCGGACTCAGCGTTGCCGAGCCACAGAAACACCATCATCGCGCCCGCGACTCCGCAATAGAACGAGGACACGGCGAACGCCAGGAGCTTTGTCTGGTAGAGCCTGATGCCGATCAGCTCGGCCGCCAGATCCATGTCGCGCACCGCCATCCACGCGCGACCGATGCGCCCGCGCATCAGGTTGGCCGCCAAGAGGGTGAGCAGCGCGACGATCGACAGCACGATCAGGTAACGCGTGACCGGCGTAGCGGTCGGCCCGGTCACCGGAAGACCGAACAGCGTCTTGGTCGGCACTTCGATAGACGCCGACACGTTGTAGTTGTAAAGCCAGGCGACCCGTATGAAGCACCACGACAGAAAGAACTGCGCCGCGAGCGTCGCGACGGCGAGGTAGAAGCCCTTGATGCGCAGCGAGGGCAGGCCAAAGACGGTTCCGACCGCGGCGGCGAAGAACCCCGAACAGAGAATGAGGACGATGATGTTCACGCCCGGAAAAAACGTGGCGAGCTTGTAGCAGGCATAGGCGCCCACCCCCATGAAGCCGCCGGTGCCGAGGGACAGCAGGCCCGTGTAGCCGATCAGCAGATTGAGCCCGGTCGCCGCGAGCGAGAAGACGAGGATCGGGATGAGGATCGAGTCGACGGTGAAGTTCGACGCCGTGAGCGGCACGCCGACGAATGCGACGAGCAGGATGACGGCGATCCCCACCTTGTCCTGCAGGATCGGAAACAGCGCCTCGTCCGCACTGTAGCTCGTCTTGTATTGACCGACCTCGCGATAGAACATCGCTTCCCCTCAGAGCCGCTCGATGATGCGCTCGCCGAACAGTCCCTGCGGCCGGAACAGCAGGAACACGAGGGCGATGACGTAGGCCAGCCAGCTTTCGATTCCCGACCCGAACAGCGGCCCCCAGTAGAACTCTCCCATCTTCTCGCCGACGCCGATGATAATGCCGCCGATGATGGCGCCGGGGATCGAGGTAAACCCGCCGAGAATGAGCACCGGCAGCGCCTTCAACGCGATGATCTCCAGGGCGAAGGAGACGTTCGAGCGCGCGCCCCACATGATGCCGGTCGCGAGCGCGACGACGCCGGCCGCGAACCAGACGATGACCCAGATCTGCTCGAGCGAGATGCCTACCGAGAGCGCGGCCCGGTGGCTGTCGGCGACCGCGCGCAGCGCGCGTCCTATGCGCGTGCGGTTGAACAGGATGGCGAGCGCCGCAACCATGAGCGAGGCGATGACCGTCGCGGCAATGTCGATCTTCTGCATCTGCACGAATCCGCCCGCCATCGGGATGCGGTACGACCCGCTCGGCAGCCGCAGCTGGTCCGAGATCATGACCTTCGGGTCGCCGCCGAAGATCAGCTCCCCCACTCCGATCAGGAAATAGGTGAGACCGAAGGTCGCCATGAACAGGATGATCTCGGGCTGGTTGACGAGCGGCCGCAGGATGACGCGCTCCACCGCGAAGGCGAGCGCGAGCATTACGACGAGCGTGATCGCCAGGGCGAGGTAGGCCGGCACGCCATGCTCGTTCAGGCCGACCAGCGTGAGCGCCGAGAACACCACCATGATGCCCTGCGCGAAATTGAACACGCCGGAGGCCTTGAAAATCAGCACGAAGCCGAGCGCGATGAGCGAATAGAGGATCCCGCTCACCAGGCCCTCCCACAGCGTCTGCGCCAGGAGATCGGGCGCCGCGCCCATCTGCACGAACGGGTCGACGAAGATGCTGTAGAGCAGATGCATCATCGGCCTCTCAATGCGCGACCCCGAGGTACGCGTCGATGACGGCCTGGTCGCCGCGCACCTCATCGGGCGTGCCGTCGGCGATCTTGCGCCCGTAGTCGAGCACCACGACGCGGTCGGAAATGTCCATCACCACGCCCATGTCGTGCTCGATCAGCACGATCGTCGTGCCGAAGTGGTCGTTCACCTCGAGCACGAAGCGGCACATGTCCTCCTTCTCCTCGAGGTTCATGCCCGCCATCGGCTCGTCGAGCAGCAGCAGCGTCGGCTCCATGGCGAGCGCGCGAGCGAGCTCGACGCGCTTCTGCAGGCCGTAGGGGAGCCGTCCGACCGGCGTGCGCCGGATGTGCTGGATCTCGAGGAAATCGATGACCTCCTCGACCGCGCGCCGGTGCTCGATCTCCTCGCGCATCGCGGGCCCCAGGCGCAGCGCCTGCAGGAAGAAGTTGCGGCGCATCTTCAAGCTGCGGCCCGTCATGACGTTGTCGAGCACCGTCATGCCGCGAAACAGCGCTATGTTCTGGAACGTGCGGCCGATGCCCATGCGCGCCGCTTCGTAAGGCTTCATGCCGTGGAACTCACGGCCCCCGAAACGGATCACTCCCCGCTGCGGCTGATAGAAGCCGTTCATCACGTTCAGCATCGAGCTCTTGCCCGCGCCGTTCGGCCCGATGATCGCGCGGATTTCGTGCTCGCGTACGTCGAACGAGACGTCGCTTAGCGCTGTGACGCCGCCGAACGCGAGCGATACCCCCTCCACGGCGAGGATGGTTCCGCCCAGGGCACGCTCCGGCGCCCCGATCGCGCCGGCTCCCTCTGCGATCCGCGGCTGCGCGCTCATGCCGCGCGCCGCGCCGCGCGGGGCGCGAACGTCTTCGCGTCGCGCAGCTTCAGGTCGGCGCTCACCTTGCCCGTGCGGCCATCCTCGTAGCGCACCTGTGCGTCCACGTGCACCGAGCGCTGCCCGCCGTACAACGCCGCCACGAGCGGCGCGTACTTCTCGCCGATGAAGCCGCGGCGCACCTTGCGCGTGCGCGTGAGCTCCTCGTCGTCCGCGTCGAGCTCCTTGTGCAGGATGAGGAAACGGTGGATCTGGCTGCCAGCGAGCTCGGGATCCGCGGCGAGGTCCGCGTTCACCTGCTCGACGCACTGTGCGACCAGCTCGCAGACCTCGTCGCGCGAGGCGAGATCGACGTAGCCGGTGTAGGCGAGCTTGCGCTTCTCGGCCCAGTTGCCGACCGCCTCCATATCGATATTGATGAACGCGCACACGCGGTCGCGCCCGTTGCCGAAGGCCACCGCCTCCTTGATATACGGAAAGAACTTGAGCTTGTTCTCGAGGTACTTGGGCGCGAACAGCGTGCCGTCATTCAGCTTGCCGACGTCCTTGACGCGGTCGATGATCTTCAGGTGGCCGTCGGGATCGAAATAGCCGGCGTCTCCGGTGTGGAACCATCCATCCCGGTCCTTCGCCTCCGCGGTCGCCTGCGGATTCTTGTAGTACTCCTTGAACAGCCCGGGCGAGCGGATGAGCAGCTCGCGCTGCGCCGTGAATTTGAGCTCGACCCCGCGCACGGGAGGCCCGGCGGTGTCGGCCTTCACCTGGCCGTTCGGCTGGACGCACACGAACACGGAAGTCTCGGTCGAGCCGTAGAGCTGCTTCAGATTGATGCCGATCGAACGATAGAACCTGAACAGATCGGGCCCGATCGCTTCGCCCGCGGTGTAGGCAACGCGCACGCGGCTCATACCGAGCGCGTTGCGCAGCGGTCCGTACACGAGCAGGTCGCCAAGCAGGTAGCGCAGGCGTTCGGCGATACCTACGCGCCTGCCGTCGAGAATGGCGCCGCCGACGCGCCGCGCCGCCTCCATGAAGTGCCCGTACATCGCGCGCTTCAGGCGCCCCGCGTCCTCCATTCGGATCGAAACCTGGGTGAGCAGCGCCTCGAGCACGCGCGGCGGCGCGAAGTAATACGTCGGCCCGACCTCGCGCATGTCCGTGATCACCGTCTCGGCCGATTCGGGGCAGCAGATGCAATAGCCCGTGACGAGCGGCTGTGCGTAGGAGAAGATGTTCTGGCCGATCCATGCCGGCGGCAGGTAAGCGAGCGCGACGTCGCGGTCCCCGAGTCCCTCCATCTCGGCCGCCGCGCGCGCGCGGTCGATCAGCGCGCGATGCGTCAGCACCACGCCCTTGGGCGTCGCCGTCGTGCCGGAGGTGAAGAACATCGCAGCGGTGTCGTCTGCCGAGCCCTTGGCGATCTCGGTGTCGAGAAATGCGGGATCGCGCCGGTGGCTCGCGGCACCGATCTCGCGCAGCTTGTCGTAGGCGAGCAGCTGCGCCTGCGGGTACTTGCGCAGGCCGCGCGCATCGTCGAAGTAGATGTGCTCGAGCGTCGGGCAGCGCGGCAGGATCTCGAGCAGCTTGTCGACCTGCTCCTGGTCCTCGGCGAGCGCGTGCCGGATCTCCGCGTTCTGGATCGGGAAGGACATCTCGGCCGCAACCGCGTCCTGGTAAAGCGGCACCGGAATCGCGCCCAGGCATTGCGCGGCGCACATCGCGGCGTACAGGCGCGGCCGGTTGTCGCCCACCAGGGCCATGTGATCGCCGCGCTTCAGGCCGCGCTCCGCGAGGCCGCAGGCGAGCAACCGCACTTCGTCGGCGAACTGCTTCCAGCTCCAGGTCTGCCAGATGCCCAGGTCCTTCTCGCGGATCGCCGGGCGCTCGCCCCGCACGCTGGCGTGATGCAGCAGCAGCTTGGGAAACGTGTCCAAGCCGGAAGCCTGTTCCGCCATGTCGCCCTCCTCCAGAGTGACCGGCCTATTCTTGCACAATTTCAAGGCGTATTGCCCTACGCTTGCGCGCGCGCCGGGCGCTTGCTAGGGTGGCCGTCCCATAGCTGGAGCGACCCTATGCGCTGGAAGTTGCTCGCGCTGCTCGCGCTGCTGTCGCCGACCTTCGCCGGCGCGCAATCCACGGCCGTCGAACGCATCCGGGCGACGAAAGTCGTGAACATGGCGTTTCGCGCCGACGCGCTGCCGTTTTCGTTCAAGGACGCCGATGGCCGCCCGGCGGGCTATACGGTCGAGCTCTGCAAGCGCGTCGCCGAGAGCATGGCGTCGAACCTGAGCGTACCGGGTCTGAAGATCCACTGGATCGAGGCGACGAGCCAGAACCGCTTCGAGCTCATCGAGAAACGCGCGGCGGACATGGAGTGCGGCGCGACGACGGCCACCCTCAAGCGCATGGAGCGGGTCGACTTCTCGAACTACGTGTTCGTCGACAGCACCGGAGTGCTTACACGGCGCGCGGCCGGAATCGTCGCGTTTCCCGACCTTGCCGGAAAGCGCGTCGCGGTGATCTCCGGCACGACCAACCAGGCCGCGCTCGAGGCCGCGCTCAAACGCAGGTTCGTCGACGCGAAAGTCGTCGCCTACCCGAGCCGCGAGGCCGCGGTCGCTGCGCTCGAGGCCGAGCAAGCTGACGCCTTCGCGAGCGACAAGGTCCTGCTCGAAGGCATCGCCGGCAAGGTGAAGGACGCGGGCAAGTACGTCATGCTGCCGGACAATCTGTCTTTCGAGCCCTACGCGATTGCTCTGCCGCGCAACGATTCCGCGCTGCGACTGGAAGTCAACCGCGGGCTGTCCGAAGTATTCCGTTCGCCCGCCATCAAGGAAATCTTCGAACGCACCTTCGGCCCGAGCGCGGAGCCGACGGCTCTACTGCAAGCGCTATATCTGGTCGGCCAAATTCCGGAGTGATTCGCGGCCAGGGAAATGGCGTGCGAAATAGTTCCGCTGCCGCCTGTCGTCGCGCGGCAACGCTTGCACGGCGCGGCCACCCGCTTCGAGAACTAGGTCCTCAAACGCCTCACATTCTCTGACGAAGCGCGTGCGCCTGATCTATCGTGGTCGCCTCGCCGGTTGAATCGGGGATTTTGCCATGATGGAGCTGCGCAACTGGATGATCTGGCCGGACGATCCGCTGCTGTCCGGTCTGGTGCTGATCGCAATCGCGATGCTTGCCCTCTACGCGGCGCGCGCGCCGATGCACGGCCTGATCCGCTCGGCCGGGCTCGCGCTCAGCGGTCCGCTGCGCCTCGGCGCGCGCTGGCTGTTCGGCGTTGCCGCGGACATGAAGATGCGCAACAAGGCCGTGCTGCTCGCGCAGGGGCGGCGCGAGGCCGGGCAGCGCATCGAGCGCGAGTTCGAGCGTATCGGCGCGCTCGTCACGCGCGACCTGCAGGGATATCCGACCTTGCAGCGCCGGCTGCTCGAGGAGATCACGCGCGTCGAGGAGGACTACAAGAAGTGCGGCGAGGTGCCGCCGCCTCCTCCAGACTGGATCGATGCGGTCGCCGCCGTCGCGAAGATCAAGACCGGCGGCGGAGAGGTCGTGCACAAGATCCTGGAGGACATCCGCACCTCCATCGCGGGCATCCACGACAAGGCGCTCGCCGAATACCGACGCGCCTACCAGGCTCGGCACAGCATCCTGGAGGGCTTCATGCCCCATTGGCGCTCGCTAGACAAGACGATGAAGCAGGTCGAAAAGAGCATGGCCGGGCTGCAGGCGAGCGCGTCGGCGGTCGACGCCCATATGGACGCCTACAGGGAGATCGCCGCCGCGAGCGACAAGGCGGAGTCCGTCCTGACCCATTCGGCGTTCACGCAGTTCGTCAGCGCCCTTCTGGTCATGGCGGTGGCGCTGGGCGGCGCGTTCGTCAACTTCAAGCTGATCGCGCTGCCCATGTCCGAGATGGTCGGCGCGAGCGACTACCTGACCGCGTCGCTGCGCACCTCCGAAGTGGCCGCGCTGGTCATCATCCTCGTCGAGGCGTCGATGGGCCTGTTCCTGATGGAGTCGCTGCGCATCACGCACCTCTTTCCGCGCATCGCGAACCTCGAAGACCGCATGCGCCGGCGCATGGTGTGGATCTCGCTCGCGCTGCTGGTGACGCTCGGCTGTGTCGAGGCGGCCCTGGCGCTCATGCGCGACACGCTGATCGCGGACAAGCAGGCGCTGCTGCAGTCGCTCGCCACGGTTCCGGCCGCGGTGAACGAGGGCCTGCTCGGTCGTATCCCGACCGCGGGGCAGATGATACTCGGGTTCATCCTGCCGCTCGCGCTCGCCTTCGTTGCGGTGCCGCTCGAATCCTTCATTCATTCAACGCGCGCGGTCGGCGGCGCGCTGCTGGTGAACCTCGTGCGCTCCGCGGCGTTCCTGCTGCGGCTGCTGGGCAATATCGCGCGCCAGGGTTCGCGCGCGCTGGTGCACGCCTACGACGTCCTGATCGTGCTGCCGCTGTCCGCCGAGCGCGTGTTGCGCTCCGCGCGCGGCCGCGAGTCCGCACCGGCGCAGCGCGGGGTCGAAGCCCGGGAAAAGATCGCCACCACCTTGTGAGCGGGAGGACACCGGCCATGATCAAACGCGTCCTGCTTGCGACCCTGGCGCTCGCCAGCCTCACGTTCGGCGCCTCCGGCTGCGTCGATCCGCGCAGCCACGCCAACGCCGTCTACATGCTGGTGGACGACTCCGGCACCTACGTGCGCGAGGTCGGCAAGGCGAAGCTGATCGTCAACTATCTGCTCGGCACGCTGCAGCCCGGCGACACCCTCGCGGTCGCCAAGGTGCGCAGCCGCAGCTTCACCGAAAAGGACATCATCGCGAAGGCGACCTTCGACGTGCGCCCAAGCGAGGCGAACGCCCAGAAGCGCGCATTCCGCGACAAGATCGCGGCGTCCCTAAGCAATGTGAGCGGTTCGGCCTACACCGACATCACCGGCGGGCTGATACAAGGCGCCGAGTTCCTGAACGAGACCGGGGCCGGCACGAAGACGATCATCATCTTCTCCGACATGCAGGAGGAGCTCGACAAGGTGACGGTGCGCAACTTCCCGATCAAGCTGAACAATATCCGCGTGATCGCGGTAAACGTTACCAAGCTCAACGCCGACAACATCGACCCGCGGCGCTACCTAGGGCGCCTCGATGCGTGGCAAAAGCGGGTCGAGGCGGCCGGCGCCTCCCAATGGAAGGTGATCAACAACATCGAGCGGCTGGACGGAATCTTCGCCAACGGCTAGCCGCTAGCCTTTGGCGACGCGCCAGACGTGCTTGAAGCCGTCGCCGGTCTTGTCGCCCGGCTTCTTGTCACTGTGCCAGAAGTAGAGCGGCTTGCCCTTGTAGGCCCATTGCATCTTTCCGTCCGCACGCTCGACGAAGCTGTAGTCGCCAGACGCCGTTTCTGAAGCGTTCGCCAGGAACGGGGGCCAGTTCTTGGCGCAGGCGCCCGCGCACGCGCTCTTGCCCGAGTTGGCCTTGTCCTTGTCGTAGGTGTACAAGGTCATGCCGTTGTCGCCGGTCAGCACGCCGTCCTTCATCTCCGGCGCGGCAGCGCGGGCAGGACCGGCGAGCGCGCCGACCGAGGCGACAAAGGCGAAGGAAGCGAGCGCGCGGTTCGCGGCAAGGTTCATGTCAGTCTCCAGGTTGAAATGACAACGCTAGAGACAAACAGTCGCCGGCTACAGTTCATTCCGCCCGTCGCGCACTCGGGCGAAGCGCAGCCGCTGGCTTACATGCTGCGCCGGTACTGACCGCCGACCTCGAACAGCGCGTGCGTGATCTGCCCGAGCGAGCACACGCGCACCGCGTCCATCAGCACCGCGAAGACGTTCTCGTTCGCCACCACGGCACGTCGCAAGCGCTCGAGCACGGCCGGCGCGTCCTTCGCATGCCGCTGCTGGAATTCATGCAAGCGCTTGAGCTGGCTGCGCTTCTCGGCCTCGGTCGAGCGGATCAGCTCGAGCTTGTGCGGCTGCTCCTCGCCGTGCGGGTTCCTGAAGGTGTTCACCCCGACGATCGGGTAGGAGCCGTCGTGCTTGCGGTGCTCGTAGACGAGCGACTCTTCCTGGATCTTGCCGCGCTGGTACCCGGTCTCCATAGCGCCCAGCACGCCGCCGCGCGCCGAGAGCGCCTCGAACTCCTTCAGCACCGCCTCCTCGACGAGGTCGGTGAGCGCCTCGACAACGAACGAGCCCTGGTTCGGGTTCTCGTTCTTGGCGAGGCCCCATTCCTTGTTGATGATCAGCTGGATCGCCATCGCGCGGCGCACCGACTCCTCGGTCGGCGTGGTGATCGCCTCGTCGTAGGCGTTGGTGTGCAGCGAGTTGGTGTTGTCGTACGAGGAAATCAGCGCCTGCAGCGTGGTGCGGATGTCGTTGAACGCCACTTCCTGCGCGTGCAGCGAGCGGCCGCTCGTCTGCGAGTGGAACTTCAGCTTCTGGCTGCGCTCGTTCGCCCCGTAGCGCTCGCGCATCGCGACCGCCCAGATGCGCCGCGCGACGCGTCCGAGCACCGCGTACTCGGGGTCCATTCCATAGCTGAAGAAGAACGAGAGGTTCGGCGCGAAGTCGTCGATGTGCATGCCGCGCGCGAGGTACGTCTCGACGAAGGTGAAGCCGTTGGCGAGCGTGAAGGCGAGCTGCGAGATCGGGTTCGCGCCGGCCTCGGCGATGTGGTAGCCGGAGATCGAGACCGAGTAGAAGTTCTTCACGCCATGGTGGATGAACCACTCCTGGATGTCGCCCATCACCTTGAGCGAGAACTCGGTCGAGAAGATGCAGGTGTTCTGGCCCTGGTCTTCCTTCAGGATGTCGGCCTGCACCGTGCCGCGCACGGTGGCGAGCGTCCACGCGCGGATCTTCTCCGCCTCGTCCTCGGTCGGCTGGCGGCCGTTGTCCCTGATGAACTTCTCCAGCTGCTGGTCTATCGCCGTATTGAAGAACATCGCCAGGATGGTCGGCGCCGGGCCGTTGATTGTCATCGACACCGAGGTGCCCGGATCGCACAGGTCGAAGCCCGAATAGAGCACCTTCATGTCGTCGAGCGTGGCGATCGACACGCCGGAGTTGCCCACCTTGCCGTATATGTCCGGGCGCTCGTCGGGATCGAAGCCGTACAGCGTCACCGAATCGAACGCGGTCGACAGGCGCTTGGCCGGCATGTCCTTCGAGAGCAGGTGGAAGCGCTTGTTGGTGCGGAACGCGTCGCCCTCGCCGGCGAACATGCGGGTCGGGTCCTCGTTCTCGCGCTTAAAGGCGAACACGCCCGCCGTGAACGGGAAGGAGCCCGGAACGTTGTCGGCGAGCTGCCAGCGCAGGATCTCGCCGTAGTCCTCGTACTTGGGCAGGACCACCTTGGGCACGCGCGTGCCCGAGAGCGTGGTGTGCGTCAGGCGCGTGCGCAGCTCCTTGCCGCGGATCTTCACCACGTACTCGTCGCCCGTGTAGGCCTTCTGCGTTTCGGGCCACTGGTCGAGGAGCTTCTTCGCGCGCGCATCCAGGCGCGCGTTCTTCTCCTCGATCAGCGAATCGAGCTCGCGCGCGTCCTTGCCTGCCTTGAGCAGCATCGCCTTGGCGCCGATCAGCTGCTGGCGCTCGCGCGCGAGCTGCGCCTGCGCGCGCGCTTGCGCGTGGTAGCCGCGCACGCACTCGGCGATCTCCGCAAGGTAGCGCTGGCGCTTGGCCGGAATGACGACCGCGATGCTCGAGGACAGCTTGGACGCGGGCTTGGGCAGCTTGCCCGGCGCGAGCGCAAGGCCCTTTTCGGCGAGGCGCACGGCAACCGCCTGGTACAGCGCAGTGACGCCGTCGTCGTTGAAGCGCGCGGCGACCGTGCCGTAAACCGGCATCTCCTCGGGCGCGCGCTTGAACGCCTCGCGGTTCCTCTGCACCTGCTTGCGCACGTCGCGCAGCGCGTCCTCGGCGCCTTTCCGGTCGAACTTGTTGATCGCCACGAAATCTGCGAAGTCGAGCATGTCGATCTTCTCGAGCTGGCTCGCCGCGCCGTATTCGGGCGTCATCACGTACAGCGTCGCGTCCGCGTGCGGGACGATCGCGGCGTCGCCCTGGCCGATTCCCGAGGTCTCGACGACGACGAGGTCGTAGCCCGCGGCGCGGCATGCGGCGATCGCCTCGGGCAGGCAGCCCGCGATCTCGGCGCCCGAGGCGCGCGTGGCGAGCGAGCGCATGAACACCTTGTCGCCCTGGATCGCGTTCATGCGGATGCGGTCGCCGAGCAGCGCGCCGCCGGTCTTGCGCCGCGACGGATCGACCGCCAGCAGCGCGATCCTCAGGTGCTCGCCCTGGTCGAGGCGGAAGCGGCGCACTAGCTCGTCGGTGAGCGAGCTCTTGCCTGCGCCACCGGTGCCGGTGACGCCGAGCACCGGGGCGTGATGCGCCCGGGCCTTGTCGAGGATCTGTTTCCTCAGCGCTTCGGGCAGAGTCCCAAGCTCGAAGCCCGTGACGACCTGTGCGAGCGCGCGGCGCCCGCCCGCCTCGAGCGCGCGCAGGTCGCGCGGCGCGTACTGCGAGGGATCGAAATCGCAGCGCGCCAGCATGTCGTTGATCATGCCCTGCAGGCCCATCTTCTGGCCGTCCTCGGGCGAATAGATGCGCGCCACCCCGTAATCCTCGAGCAGCCTGACTTCCTCGGGCACGATCACGCCGCCGCCGCCGCCGAATACCCGGATGTGCTCGCCGCCGCGCGCACGCAGGAGATCCAGCAGGTACCTGAAGTACTCGATGTGCCCGCCCTGGTAGGAGGACACCGCGACGCCCTGCACGTCTTCGTCCAGCGCCGCGCTCACCACTTCCTCGACCGCGCGGTTGTGCCCGAGGTGGATCACCTCGGCGCCGGAGGCCTGCAGGATGCGCCGCATGATGTTGATCGACGCGTCGTGCCCGTCGAACAGGCTCGCCGCCGTCACGAAGCGGATCTTGTGCCTGGCCTTGTAGACCAGATTGTTCGAGTCGGAGAGGTCGGTCACGGGGCCTCCGGGGGAGCGGCCAGCCTACTTGACGTTTACGTAAACGTCAATTGCGGTAGGACGGATCCTTGGCGTCGATGATGCGCTGCAGCGCAGCGAACACGTCCTCGCACACGCGCTTCTCGCCTGGCCCGGACTCGCGCACCGCCTGCTCGAACACTTCGGGCCGGATGGGGTTGAGCGCGCCGGCGCTCGCCGCCGCGACCTGCACGTCGCACGCGCGCTGCAGCGTCCACAGCATCATGAAAGCCTCGGGCACCGACGGCCCCCAGGCGAGCAAGCCGTGATTGCGCAGAATCACGGCCCGCTTGTCGCCGACGTCGGCGACCAGCCGCGCCTTCTCGGCCGGGTCGACCGTGATGCCCTCGAAGTCGTGGTACCCGACCTGGCCGTAGAGCTGCGCCGCGTAGAAGTTGGTCGGCGAAAGGCCTTCCTTCAGGCTCGCGACGGCCATGCCGGTCGTGGTGTGCGTGTGCATCACGCAGTGGGCGTGGGCGAGCGCGCCGTGCAGCGCCGAGTGGATCACGAAACCCGCGCGGTTCACCGGCCAGCTCGACTCGCGCACCGGGTTCCCGTCGATATCGATCAGCACCAGGCTCGTGGCGGTGATCTCGCGGTAGTGCAGGCCGAAGGGGTTGATGAGGAACAGGCGCTCTTCGCTTCCGTCCGGCGCCGGAACCCTGACCGTGATGTGATTGAAGATCATCTCGGTCCAGCCGAGATGGTCGAAGATGCGGTACGCGGCGGCGAGCTGCAGGCGCGCCGCGCGCTCAGCCTGCGAAGGCGGCAGGTCCTGCGCGGGACGCGGCGCACGCTGCCAGTAGATGGTCATGGTGCGCCTGGATAGATGGGTTCGCGCAGGACGGTTTTATGAAATATTATGCCCCTGTCGTCCGCCTACGGTAAACGGGTGCGAAAGCGGACCGGTGGCGCTCAGGCGTCCCGCCGCGTTTGCAGGAGGACCGCAGTCGACGACGGCGGTTGCGGTCATCATGCGTTCCCTGGCCGCATCCATTTAGGGGCGTGCGCAAGCGCGCCCCTCTTCTTTTGCGCTGACCCCGGGCCAACCGGCTCAACCGATCTTGCCGAGCGCCGCGCGCGTTTGCAGCGGCCAACCGACGACGCGCAGCCGCTGCCGCTGCCCGATTCAATGCACCGTCATGGCGCAGTTGGTGGGTAGCCCACCTCGCCCAAGGCCTTCTCGAGCTCGCTAAAGCTCCTCGAGGTATTTACGCGCACGCGCTTGCTCGGCAGGTCCACCTGCACCTCGGCGTTCGGGTCGACCTGCTTCACCGTGCGCGTCACGACGCCGACGCAATGGTTGCAGGTCATGTCCTTCACGTTCATCTCAATCATGGCAACGCTCCTTCTCTCGCGTTCTATAAACACAATCCTAGACCTTCCAACGGCTGGAAGGTCAAGCGGAGGATGAAGCAGGCGCGCGCATGCGCCTTGACGCACGTCAAGCTGGTACGCGCGCAAGTGTGGCTTCATGCGGTCCATGGGGAGAAATGCGCGCCGGCGCCGCGCTGCGCATGCTATAGGGACCGCGCCGCAGACCTCGAGCGGACCGAGCGCCAAGACGATCGTGTTCGCCGCGGGGGGAGCGCTCGCGGTCGCCCTAGTCGTCGCGCTGCTCAGCTCGCCGGCACCCTCGAGCGCGAGCCTCACCGCTTCGGCGCATCCGGATCACGGCAGGGCGCTCTACAGCCAGTACTGCGCCTCGTGCCACGGCTCGAACGGGCAGGGCGAATTCGACTGGATGAACCGCGAGCGCGGCGCACCCGCGCTCAACAGCAGCGGGCACGCCTGGCACCACGAGGACGCTCAGCTCGTCAGCATGATCCTCGACAAGCCGGTCGCCGACTCGCGCATGCCGGCCTGGCGCGGCATTCTCAGCCGCGACGACGCGATCGACCTCGTCGCCTACATTAAGACCCTGTGGACTCCGTTTATCCTGGCCAATTGCCAGGGCGCGAAGCACATGCAGTGCATATCGGGGCACTGACGGCGCCGGCTGCGCCGGCGCCGCGGGTGTGACTACCAGTTCGGGCCGCGCCGCAGCTGCTCGCGCTGCTCCTTGGTCAGCACGGCGTCGATCTTCTTGCGCGTCTCGAGATTGTTCTCGAACATCGACTTGCGCATCGCCGACATCGTGTCGTAGGCCTGCTTAAGCGCGGCGTCGTCGGCCTTGCCGGAGGCATAGAGCTCGTGCATCTTCCATCCCTGCTCGCGCATCTTGCCCATCAGCTCCCAGCGCTGGCGCGCAGCGTCTTCCAGAATCTTGTCGATCTTCGTGCGCTGCTCGTCGGTCAGCTTGAGGTTTTCCCATCCATAGCCGTATCCGCCGCAGCCGCCCCTGCCCCATTCCGGACCCGCGCCCCCACCGCGTCCATAGCCCGGGCCCATGCCATAGCCGTAACCGCGGCCGTAGCCTGGACCCATGCCGTAACCCGGCCCGTAGCCACCATAGCCACCCATCATCCCCGGGCCGTAGCCGCCATAGCCACCCATCATTCCGGGACCCATGCCGTAACCTGGCCCATAGCCGGGATTGTCGTAGGGGTCGCCCGCCGAGGCCTGCGGCATCGCGGCGGCGAGACCGAGGCTGGCCACGACCGCCACCATAGTATTGCGGACGAACGCTCTCGAGACTTTCATGATGAATCTCCTTTACGGATTGTCAGACAGCTTTTGAATGACTAAATACGCATTGACTGTTCGACCCGTTCTGCCGAGAGGCGGTTGCGCTCTAACGGCGCAGGTCGGACTTCTTGCTCTCGAACTCGTTTCGGTCGATATCGCCGCGCGCGTAGCGCTCCTCGAGGATTTCGAGGGCGCGCCTGCGCGAGCCGCGTCGTTCGCCGGGCAGGCCCCCGAACAGCCACTTTCCGAGCACGACGATGCCGAGGATGATGAGGATCCACCACAGCACCATATGAGCGATGCCGACGGAGCCCCAGCCGTAGCCCCAACCCATGTTTCCCATATAGCCCCACATACGAAGCTCCTTTGAAGACGACGACCAACAAGCCCTTGGGTCGATACGAGCGACCGCGCAGCGCGCGACGGCACGCGCGGCTCAATCGAGCCGGCGCAGGGAGCGGGCGTGGTAGGGAAGCGGCGGCGCGGGGTCGCGCCGCACCATGATCCGCGACAAGGTCGCGAACGCAGGAGGCACGATTTGTGCCTCTCGTGAGGGCGCGAACAGATAGCTCGGAAATGCCGCCGGCAGCGGCACAGCCGCCGGCGCAGCGAGGGCCTGAGCGTCGATGCTCGCGCAACAACTTGCCTTTCCGGCATGGCCGTGCGCGGTAGCGGCCGCAGCGTGGCTACCCGCCGAAGCAGCGACCACGTCGCATAGCGGGGTAAGAAGCAGGAACAGCGCAGCGAGCATCATGCTCGCGGTTCGCGGCAGCCTACCGAGGTTGTTCGATCGGACTTTGCGGATTCGGCCCGTGCGACTCGTGCCAGTCGGCGATCCAATCATGGCGAATGTCATGCTATCGCGGTACCGACTCCGGGGTTTGACCCAGGTCAATGCCGGTTCGCGCCGCGGGCGCAGAAGTAAGGCGAACATATCCGACACCCTGCCCCTTCCCACGGTGGTAAGGTCAAGGGGCACAACCGCGCTTGACATTCTAACCATGGGAACCTTCAGGCTGCGGTTCGGGTCTGACTTTATGGATACCAGCCATGTCTGCTTCTCTCGCGGCGCGCGCGGCGAACGCGGCGCCTGAATCTTCGGCCGAAGGGCTGCGCCTGCCGATCGCTGGCATGACCTGCGCTTCCTGCGTCGCGCGGGTGGAAAAGGCACTCGGCGCCGTCCCCGGCGTGCAAAGCGCGTCGGTCAACCTGGCCACCGAGGCGGCGACGATCAAGGTCGTGCCATCGGTGACGATGGAAGCGCTCGCGAAGGCGGTCGAGCGCGCCGGCTACGAAGTGGCGCGCGAGGAGCTCGACCTCGCGATTCGCGGCATGACCTGCGCGAGCTGCGTCGCGCGCGTGGAAAAGGCGCTCGGCAAGGTACCGGGAGTGCTCTCGGCGTCGGTCAATCTCGCGACCGAGCGCGCGCACGTCGTGGCGGTCGCAGGCACCGGATTCGATACCTTGCGCAAGGCGATGGAGGCCGCCGGCTACGAAGCAGGGCCGGTCGAGGCCGAGAACGTCGCGGCGCGCGGTTTGCCCGACTGGTGGCCGGTCGCGCTCTCCGCCCTGCTCGCGCTGCCGTTGCTCGTGCCGATGGCGGGGCTCGCGGCCGGCGTGCACTGGGCGCTGCCCGGGTGGTTGCAGCTCGCGCTGGCGACCCCGGTGCAGTTCTGGCTCGGCGCGCGCTTCTATCGCGCGGGCTGGGGCGCGCTCAAGGCGTTCACCGGAAACATGGACTTGCTGGTCGCGCTCGGCACGAGCGCCGCGTACGGCCTGTCGCTCTATCACCTGCTTTCTGGCACAGCGGGCGCGCATGAGCTGTACTTCGAGACCTCGGCGGCGCTGATCACCTTCATCCTGCTCGGCAAATGGCTAGAGGCGCGCGCCAAGCGCCAAACGACCGAGGCGATCCGCGCGCTGAACGCGCTGCGCCCGGACCGCGCGCTCGTACGCCGCGGCGGGAAGGACGCCGAGGTGCCGCTCGCGTCGGTCGTCGTGGGCGATTTGGTCGTGGTGCGCCCGGGCGAGCGCGTGCCGGTAGACGGCGAGATCCGCGAAGGGCGCAGCCACGTCGACGAGTCGCTCATCACAGGTGAGAGCCTCCCGGTCGCGAAGGCCGCGGGCGAGCGCGTCACCGGCGGTTCGATAAACGCCGAGGGCCTGCTGCTCGTCGAGACTCGCGCGATCGGCGCCGAGACGACGCTCTCGCGCATCATCCGGATGGTCGAGAACGCGCAGGCCGCCAAGGCGCCGATCCAGCGCATCGTCGACAAGGTGAGCGCAGTGTTCGTCCCGGTCGTGCTCGGCATCGCGCTGGTCACGCTGCTAGGCTGGGGCCTGGCGACCGGGAACTGGACGTCGGCCACCCTCTACGCGGTCGCGGTGATGGTCATCGCCTGCCCGTGCGCGCTGGGGCTCGCCACGCCGACCGCGATCATGGCGGGTACCGGCGTCGCGGCGCGCCGAGGCATCCTCATCAAGGACGCCGAAGCGCTCGAGATCGCGCACTCGATCACCACGGTGGCCTTCGACAAGACCGGGACGCTCACCGAGGGCCGACCGCAGCTTCTTGCCATCGAGCCCCTTGCCGGCGAGCCCCACGAATTGCTGCGCCTCGCCGCGGGGCTGCAACACGGCAGCCAGCATCCGCTCGCCCGCGCGGTCATCGAAAGGGCCGCCACGGATGGCGTCGTCGTGCCCGCCGCGAGCGAAGCGAAGGCGCTCCCTGGGCGCGGCGTGCAGGCGGCTGTCGAGGGGCGCACGCTCTATCTCGGAAGCACACGCCTCATGCAGGAACTCGGCGTCGACCTCTCGCCGCTCGGCGAGCGCGCACGGGCGCTCGCACGCGACGGCCGCTCGGTGTCCTGGCTCGCCGCCGAAGCGAACGGGGCGCGCCGCCTCCTCGGGCTGCTCGCCTTCGGCGACGCGGTGAAGGCCGGCGCGCGCGAGGCAATCTCGGCGCTGCATGCGCAGGGCATCCGGACCGTGATGGTGAGCGGCGACAACCGCGGCAGCGCCGAGGCCGCTGCGCGCGCGCTCGGCATCGACGAGGTGCGCGCCGAAGTGCTGCCCGCCGACAAGGCGCAGGCGGTGTCGGCGCTGCGCGGCAAGGACAAGGTGGTGGCGATGGTCGGCGACGGCATCAACGACGCGCCGGCGCTCGCCGCCGCGGACGTGGGCATCGCCATGGCCACCGGCACCGACGTGGCGATGCATACCGCGGGCATCACCCTGATGCGCGGCGATCCCAAGCTCGTCGCCGACGCGATCAGCGTCTCGCGCCGCACGTACCGCAAGATCCGGCAGAACCTGTTCTGGGCCTTCTTCTACAACGTCGTGGGCATCCCGCTCGCGGCGTTCGGATTCCTTAACCCGATCATCGCCGGGGCGGCGATGGCTTTCAGCAGCGTAAGCGTCGTCACCAATGCGCTCATCCTGCGCCGCTGGCGTCCCACCGGAGGCTAGGCATGGACATGATGACGAATATGAATATCGGCGAGGCCGCGAGGCATTCCGGCGTCTCGGCGAAGATGATTCGCCACTACGAAGAGATCGGCCTCATCCCCAAGGCGGCGCGCAGCTACTCCGGCTACCGCACCTATACCGGCAACGACGTGCACACCCTGCGCTTCATCCGCCAGGCGCGCAGCCTCGGCTTTTCCATCAAGCAGATCGAGCAGCTGCTCGGCCTGTGGCGCAACCAGCGCCGCCCGAGCAGCAAGGTGAAGGCGCTCGCGCTCGCGCACATCGCCGAGCTCGACGCGCGCATCGCTGAGCTGCAGGCCGTGAAGCGTACGCTGCAATCGCTCGCCGCGCACTGTCACGGCGACGACCGGCCGGAGTGCCCGATTCTGGAAGGGCTCGCAGGCTGACAGGTCAAGCGCGCAGATCGCGCAGTACCTCGCGCGCGCAGTTGTGCCCTGGCGCGCCGGTGACGCCGCCGCCGGGGTGCGCGCCCGCGCCGCACAGGTAGAGTCCCTTTAGCGGCGCACGGTAATCGGCGTGGCCAAGGAGCGGCCGCGCCGCCCACAGCTGGTCGAGCGTGAGCGCGCCGTGGAAGATGTCGCCGGCGGTGAGCCCGAATTCGCGCTCGAGGTCGGCGGGCGAGAGCGCACTGTGTGCAATAACGCTCGCCCTGAATCCCGGCGCATGGCTCTCGATCACGTCGAAGATGCGGCGAATCGCCACGTCCTTGCGCGCGCCCCAGTCGGCAGCGGGGTCGAAGTGCTGGCAAAAGAGACTCGCCACGTGCGCCCCGCGCGGGGCGAGCGAGTCGTCCAGCGTGCTCGCGATGACCATCTCGACGATCGGCGCGCGCGCCATGCCCTCGGCGCGCGCATCGAGGTAGGCGCGGTCCATGTATTCGAGCGAAGGCGCGAGGATGATGCCCGAGGCGAGGTGGTCCCCCGGCTCGGGCAGGCAGGTAAAGCGCGGCAGCGCGGAAAGCGCGACGTTCATGCGGAAGCTCGCCGAGCCGCATTTGTAGCGCTCGATGCGCGCGCGGAACTCGGGCGGCAGCAGCCCGGGCTCGACCAGGCCGAGGTACAGGCGCCTGGGATCGACGTTCGCGACGATCGCGCTCGCCGCGAGCTCGCTGCCATCCTCGAGCGCGAGCATGCCGCGCCCAATCCTCGCCACCGGCGCGTCGCAGCGGATCTCGACGCCCAGGCGCCGCGCTTCGGCGGCGAGCGCCTCGCTGATCGCGCCCATGCCCCCGAGCGCGTGGCCCCAGGCGCCGCGCTTGCCGTTCACCTCGCCGAAGGCATGATGCAGCAGCACGTAGGCGCTCCCGGGGTGGAACGGGCTCGCGTAGTGGCCGACCTCCGCATCGAAGCCGTACGCCGCCTTGATGCCCTCGGACTCGAACCAGCCTTCGAGCATCTCGGCGGCGCTGCGCGCGAAAAGCGCGAGCAGGTCGCGCCGCGCCTCCATGTCCAGGCGCCGCAGGCGCCGCGCCGCGCGCAGCCCGCGCCACAGCCCGGCGATGCCCCCGCCGGCGTTAGGCGGGCACTCCAGGACCAGTGCGCGCAGCAGGTCGGTCACGCGCTCGAGCATCGCGTGGTAGGCGGGCAGCCGCTCGGCGTCGCGCGCCGAGAAGCGCGCGAGCTCGCGCTGCATCGCCGCCAGTCCGCCGCCGACCTTGAGATACTCGCGCTCCGACAGCGGCAGGAAGTTGGCGAGCGGCCGCTCGACAATCTTCAGGCCATGCGCGGCGAGGCGCAGCTCGCGGATCACCTTCGGCTGCAGCAGGCTCACCGTGTACGCAGCAACCGAGTTGCGAAAGCCCGGGTGAAACTCCTCGGTGACCGCCGCCCCGCCGACCACGGGCCTGCGCTCGAGCACCAGGACCTTGAGTCCCGCCCTGGCGAGGTAGCAGGCGCATACCAGGCCGTTATGCCCCGCGCCCACCACCAGCACGTCGTAGCGCGTCATCCGGCGCGGCTGCGCCGCCGTTCGACGAGCTTCAGCATGGTGGCGAGCGTGATCGAGCGGAAGGTCGCCTTGGCGATCTCGTCGATCTCGGCGAGCACGACGCCGAGCGCTTCCTCGACCTCGTGCGGCGCGGCGCTCGCGCCGGCCTCGGTGCGCCGGCGCGCGCCCTTTGCCGGCGCGCGGCGCGGTGCGCTGATCTCCTCGAACAGCTCGATCACGTCCATGAGCGTCAACCGCTTGGCGTTGCCCGCGAAGCGGTACCCGCCGCCCACGCCGCGCACAGCGCCCACCAGCCTGGCGCGGCCGAGCGTGCGCAGCACCTTCGCCAGATGGTGAGGCGAGACGCGGTACTTGCGCGCGATCTCGGATGCCGCGACCTGGCGCTCCGGATTGGCGGCGAATTCCAGCACGCTATAGAGCGCGAGCAGGGTGTTCTTCTGCAGCCTCAATCGAGGTCCTTTTCGAGCGGGATGAAAGGCGCGGCCATCATTCCCTGGCTGCGGAAGAACGACAGGATCAGGTTGTTGTCGCGCGACAGCATGGTGCGCAGCTTGCTGACCCCGAGCTTGCGGAAGTTCGCCGAGATCGCCTCCAGCAGACGCGAGCCGGTGCCCGCCTGGCGCGCGTCCGGCCGCACGCTGATCGCGAACACCCAGCCGCAGGGCGGCGAGCCGAACTCCCAGTCGCGCACCTCGCCGATGACAAAGCCCTCGATGCGCCCGCCCGAATCGGCCACCAGGAAGAAGCGCTGCCGCCGGCCGCTGCCGTAGCGCTGCATGATCTCCGACCAGTACGCCGCCTTGCGCAGCCCGGTGATGCCGGCGTCGATCTCGATCACCTGCTCGAGGTCGGCCGGCTGCGCGCCGCGCACGCGCAGCGCGCCTTCGCCCTCGGGGGCATCGGTGCTTTTTTTGCGGTAAATCAAGTCGGCGCCTGACCAGTCGGACTAGCGTACAAAACCGGCTTTTGGGTACCGGAATACGTTACTCCAGGCGCCGCACCCATCCAAGAGGAGGATCGTCATCATGAATTTTCGCAGCGGTCTCGCCGTCGTCGGACGGCTAGTAGCGATCGGCGCGCTCGCCTTTGCGGCGCACGCGCAGGCTCAGAAGGAGCCGATCAAGATCGGCGCGTTCGTGTCGGCCACCGGGCCGGCCGCGTTCCTAGGCGACCCGGAGCAGAAGACGCTCGAGCTGTACGTCGAGAAGATCAACGCCGGCGGCGGCGTGCTCGGCCGCAGGTTGAAGCTCATCTCCTACGACTCGGCGGGCGACGCCGAGAAGGCGCGCACCTTCGTCAAGCGCCTGATCGAGGAGGACAAGGTCGACGCGATCGTCGGCGGCTCGACCACCGGCGAGACGATGGCCGTGATCCCGCTCGTCGAGCAGGCGCAGATACCGTTCATCTCGCTCGCGGGCGCCGTGGTGGTCGTCGAGCCGGTGAAGAAGTGGGTGTTCAAGACCCCGGCCACCGACCGCATGGCCTGCGAGAAGATCTTCCAGGACATGAACGCGCGCAAGATCTCCAAGATCGGCCTCATCACCGGCTCGGGCGCCTTCGACAAGTCGATGCGCGCGCAGTGCATGCAAGTCGCGCCCAAGTACGGCATCGACATCGTCGGCGACGAGACCTACGGCGCGCAGGACACCGACATGACCGCGCAGCTCACCAAGCTGCGGCAGAACGCGCAGGTTCAGGCGGTGCTCAATTGCGGCTTCGGCGCGGGTCCCGCGATCGTCACCAAGAACTTCCGCCAGATCGGCATGAGCGTGCCGCTGTACCAGTCGCACGGCGTCGCCTCCAAGGAGTTCATCAAGCTCGCCGGCGACGCCGCGAACGGCGTGCGCCTGCCCGCCGCGGCGCTGCTGGTCGCCGACACGCTGCCCGCGAACGATCCGCAGAAGCACGTCGTGCTCGACTATCTGCACGCCTACGAGGCGCGCTACCACCAGGACGTGTCGACCTTCGGCGGCCACGCCTACGACGGCCTGATGCTCATCGTCCAGGCGATGAAGCAAGCCGGCACCACCGACGACGCCAAGGTGCGCGACGCGCTCGAGCAGATTCACGGCTTCATGGGCATCGACGGCGAGTTCAACTTCTCGCCGACCGACCACATGGGCCTTAGCCTCGCGGCGTTCCGCATGCTGGAGATCCAGAACGGCAACTGGACGCTGGTAAAGTAGCCGGGCCGGGCCGGCGGCGCCGCGCCGCCGGCCGCGCTATGCTCGCGGCATGAGCGCACAACTGCTGCAGTTCCTGTTCGCGGGGCTCACCGCGGGCGCGATCTACGCGCTCGTGGCGCTCGGCTTTTCGATCATCTACAACTCGAGCCAGGTCATCAACTTCGCGCAGGGCGAGTTCGTGATGATCGGCGGCATGGCGACCGTGTCGTTGCTGCACCTCGGACTGCCGCTCCCGCTCGCGGCCCTCGCCGCCGTGGCCGTGACCACGTTGGTCGCGCTCGCGCTCGACAAGCTCGCCGTGGAGCGCGCGCACGGCGCATCGATAGTGACGCTGATCATAATCACCATCGGCGCCTCGATCCTGCTGCGCGGCCTGGCGAGCCTGGTGTGGGACAAGAACATCCACGCGCTGCCCGCCTTCAGCGGAGACAAGCCGATCGCGCTCGGCGGTGCGACGCTGCTGCCGCAGAGCCTGTGGGTGCTCGGCGTCTCGCTCGCGGTCCTCGCGGCGCTGTGGTGGTTCTTCAACCGCACGCTGTACGGCAAGGCGATGCTCGCGACCTCGCACAACCGGCTCGCCGCCCAGCTAGCCGGCATCAGCGTGCGGCGCGTGCTGCTCGTGTCCTTCGGCCTGTCGGGCGCGCTCGGAGCGCTCGCGGGGATACTCATCGCCCCGATCACCTTCACCGCCTGGGACGTCGGGGTGATGCTCGGCCTGAAGGGCTTCGCGGCGGCGATTCTCGGCGGACTGGGCAGCGGCCCGGGCGCGGTGCTCGGCGGGCTGCTGCTCGGCCTGACGGAGGCGCTCGCCGCTGGCTACGTGTCCTCGGCCTACAAGGACGTTATCGCGTTCGTCATCATCCTCGCGGTGCTCGTGCTCATGCCCGGCGGCCTGCTCGGGCGACGCGCCGCCGAGCGCGTCTGAGCGCGCATGCTCGCGAGCTTGCGCGCGCCGCGCACCGGGGGTCTGCTCGCGCTCGCGCTCGCGGTGGCGCTGCTGCCCCTGGTGCTGGACAACCGGTATCTGTACGACGTTGCGATCCTCGTCGGCTTGAACGCAATCGTG
Source organism: Burkholderiales bacterium (assembly GCA_035624235.1). Classification (GTDB taxonomy): domain Bacteria; phylum Pseudomonadota; class Gammaproteobacteria; order Burkholderiales; family SG8-39; genus DAHVFK01. The sequence goes on from DASPRX010000141.1 coordinate 26,444, forward strand.
TGCATCGGGCTGAATTTGCTGATCGGCTACGCGGGCCAGATCAGCCTCGGGCACGCGGGCTTCTTTGCGCTGGGCGGCTACGGCTCGGCCATCCTCGCCGTGCGCTACGGCTGGCCGACGCTCGCGGCGCTGCCCGCTTCGGTCTGCGGCGTGACGCTGCTCGCCTTCCTGGTCGGCCGGCCGATCCTGCGGCTGAAGGGGCACTACCTCGCGATGGCGACGCTCGGGCTGGGAGTGATCGTCACGGTCGTGCTCGCCACCGAGGACCGCTTCACCGGCGGCCCGGACGGCATGAGCGTGCCGCCGCTCGCCCTGTTCGGCCGTGCGCTCAGCGGCGAGCGCGCATGGTACTGGCTGGTCGGCGCGCTGCTCGTCGCCTGCGCGTGGCTCGCCCTGAATCTCGTCGAATCGCCGCGCGGCCGCGCGCTGAGAGCGCTGCACGGCTCGGAGGTCGCCGCCGAGATGATCGGCATCGACAGCGCCCGGCACAAGCTGGCCGTGTTCGTGCTATCGGCCGCCCTCGCCGCCGCGGCCGGCGCGCTGACCGCGCACTACTCCGGCTTCATCGCGCCGTCGCAGGGCAGCTTCCTGCGCTCGATCGAGCTGGTGACCATGGTGGTATTCGGCGGCATGGCGTCGATCTTCGGCGCGGTGGTCGGCGCCGCGGTGCTCACCACGCTGCCTCAGCTGCTCAGCGCGCTTAAGGATTACGAGATGGTGGTGTTCGGTGCGGTGATGATGTTCACCATGATCTTCATGCCGCGCGGCGTCGTGCCCACGCTCGCGGCGCTCGGCAGGCCCCGGAAGCGGCCGTGAGCCTGCTGCGCACCGAGGGGCTGTCCAAGGAGTTCGGCGGCGTGCACGCGGTGCAGGCGCTCGAGTTCGCGATCGAGCCCGGGGCGGTGTACTCGATCATCGGGCCGAACGGTGCCGGCAAGACGACGCTGCTGAACCTGATCACCGGCATCTACCGGCCGAGCGCCGGGCGCATCTGGCTCGAGGGACGCGAGCTGACCGGGCTCGCGCCGCACCGCTTCGCCGCGGCCGGCGTCGGCCGCACGTTCCAGAACCTGCAGATCTTCTTCAACATGAGCGCGCTGGAGAACATCATGGCCGGCCGCTACCTGCACGAGCGCTGCGGGCTCGTCGCCGCGATGCTGCGCTTGTCGAGCCTGGCGCGCGCCGAGCGCGCCTGCTGCGACGAAGCGCTCGAGCTGCTCTCGCTCGTGGGCCTCGAGCGCTACGCCGGCGACGCCTCGGAGGGCATGCCCTACGGGGCGCTCAAGCGCCTGGAGATCGCACGCGCGCTCGCCGCGCGGCCGAGGCTGCTTCTCCTGGACGAGCCGGCGGCGGGTCTCAATCCGACCGAGACGCAGGAGATCGACCGCTTGATCCAGCGGCTCGCCGCGCGCGGCCTCACGGTGGTGCTGGTCGAGCACAACATGCGCCTGGTGATGGGCGTGTCGGACCGCGTGCTGGTGCTCGACTACGGCCGCAAGCTCGCGGAGGGCGACACCGAGTCGGTGCGCCGCGACCCGCGAGTCATCGAGGCCTACCTCGGCGCGGAGGCGCGCGATGCTTGAGGTGCGAGCGCTCGAGAGCCACTACGGCCGCATTCCGGCCCTGAAGGGCGTCGATCTCGCGCTGCGCGCGGGGGAGCTCGTCGCGCTGGTGGGCGGCAACGGCGCGGGCAAGACGACGCTGCTGCGCGCGCTTTCGGGCGTGCAGCATGTGAGCGGCGGCGCGGTGCGCTTCGACGGCGCCGACATCACGCACGCCGCGCCGGAGCGCCGCGTGCGGCTCGGCATCGCGCAGGTGCCGGAGGGGCGCCAGGTGTTCGCACCGCTCTCGGTCGAGGACAACCTGCGCCTGGGCGCTTACACGCGCAGCGCGGCCGAATCCGCCGACATGCTCGAGCGCGCCTATGTCATGTTCCCGGTGCTGCGCGAGCGACGTCGCGCGCCGGCCGGCACGCTCTCCGGCGGGCAGCAGCAGATGCTCGCCATCGCGCGCGCGCTCATGGCGCGGCCTAGGCTGCTCCTGCTCGACGAGCCGAGCATGGGGCTCGCGCCGCGGCTGGTCGAAGAGATCTTCCAGCACGTGCAGGCGCTGCGCGGCGGCGACCGGGCGATCTTCCTGGTCGACCAGAACGCGCGCGCCGCGCTGCGCATCGCCGACCGGGGCTACGTGCTCGAGACCGGGCGCATCGTGCTGTCGGGCACGGGCGCCGAGCTGCTCGCCAACGAGCGCGTGCAGGCAGCCTACCTGGGGCTTTCCTAGGCGGCTGCGCTCACTCGCCGCAGAGGTCGCGCACCGTGCGGTACGACATGCGATGCTCGGGACAGGGGCCGAGCCGCGCGAGGGCGGCGCGATGCGCCGGCGTGTCGTAGCCCTTGTGCGCGGCGAAGCCGTAGCCCGGGTAGGCGCGGTCCAGCTCGGTCATCAGCCTGTCGCGGTAGGTCTTGGCCACGATCGACGCGGCGGCGATGGAGAAGCTCAAGCCGTCGCCCTTGACGTACGGGTCCTGGGGCATCGCGAGCCCGGGAATGGTGCGCGCATCGACCAGCAGGCGCTGCGGCGGCCGCGGCAGCGCCTCGACCGCCCGCCGCATCGCCTGGAGCGCGGCGTGGTAGATGTTCAGCCGCGCGATGTCTTCTATGCTGCCGATGCCGACGCCGACCCCGGCCGCGCGCGCACGGATGATCTCGGCGAGCGCCTCGCGCCGCCGCGGACTCAGGCGCTTGGAGTCGTCTACGCCGGCAATCTCGGTGCCGGGCTCGAACACGACCGCCGCGGCGACTACCGGGCCGGCGAGCGGCCCCACGCCCGCCTCGTCCACGCCGGCGACCTCGGTCAGCCCCGAGCGCCACAACGCGCGCTCGAGCCTGAGCATTCGCCCGAGGCGGCGGCGCTCCTCCTCCGCCTCGCCCGCCGCAGCTGTTCCTTTTGTCATGCTGCGCGCAAGCATAGCAGCGCGCAGCTTGACGCACATCAAACCGCTCGCGCGCGGAGCGTGCTGGGATTACCCTCTGGTCCGGAGGAGAAATCAAAATGAAGCAGTCCCTCGTCGCGGGGCTGTCCACGACCCGCACCTTCAATGTGGACCGCGAGCGCACCATCGATTTCATGGGCGAGGCGGCGCGCGTGTACGCGACGCCGATGCTGGTGCGCGACATCGAGATGGCGTGCCGCGATTTCCTGCTGGACCATCTCGACCCCGGCGAGAATTCAGTCGGCACGCGCGTCGAGATCGACCACATCGCACCCACGCTGCTCGGCATGACGGTGCGCATCGAGGCGAGCGTCGCCGAGGTCAAGGGCCGCGGGGTGACCTTCGAGGTCACCGGCTCGGACGGCGTCGATACGATTTGCCGCGGCCGGCACACCCGCTTCGTCGTGGACGTCAGGCAGACCGAGCAGCGCCTCGCCGCCAAGGCGCAGAAAGCCGGCCGCAAATGAAGGTCCGCACGTACTGCTATCAGTGCGTCGCGGGCCCCGACCTGCTCACTGTCAAGGTGGAGAACGGCGTCGCCACCGAGGTCGAGCCGAATTTCGCCGCCGAGCCCGTGCACCCGGGCGGCGGCAAGGTGTGCGTCAAGGCCTACGGGCTGGTGCAAAAGCTCTACAACCCGAACCGCGTGCGCACGCCGATGAAGCGCAGCAACCCCAAGAAGGGGCGCGGCGAGGATCCGCGCTTCGTGCCGATCTCCTGGGACGAGGCGCTCGACGCGATCGCTGCGCGGCTGAAGGACATCCGCGCGCGCGGTCTGCTCGACGAGTCGGGCTATCCGCGCGTCGCGGCGAGCTTCGGCGGCGGCGGCACGCCCCAGTCCTACATGGGAACCTTCCCGGCATTTCTCGCCGCCTGGGGTCCGATGGACATGGGCTTCGGCTCCGGACAGGGCGTCAAGTGCTACCACTCCGAGCACTTGTACGGCGAATTCTGGCACCGCGCCTTCACCGTCTCGGCCGACACGCCGTCGTGCAACTACAACATCTCCTGCGGCGCGAACATCGAGGCCTCGGGCGGCGTCGCCGGGGTCTGGCGGCACGCCAACGCGCGCGAGCGTGGCATGAAGCGTGTGCAGGTCGAACCGCACCTGTCGGTCACCGGCGCGTGCTCGGCCGAATGGGTGCCGATCAAGCCCAAGACCGACGCCGCGTTCCTGTTCGCGCTCGCGCACTGCCTGCTGCACGAGCATCCGCGCGCGCGCCTCGACCTCGCGTTCCTTTCCGTGCGCAGCTCGGCGCCGTACCTCGTCGGGCCGCACGGCTACTACCTGCGCGATCCGGCATCGAGGAAGCCGCTCGTGTGGGATGCGAAACGCGGCGCCGCGCTACCGTTCGACGCGCCGGACGCCGCGCCGGCGCTCGAAGGCGGGCCTTACACGGTGCGCGCCGTCGAGATCGGGCCCGACCAGGAGCTGCTCGGGGACGGCGAGCTCGAGGGAGACACCGCGTTCGCCATGCTGGTCGCGCACCTCAAGCCCTACACGCCCGAGTGGGCGCAACGCATCAGCGACGTGCCAGCCGCCACCACCCGGCGCATCGCCGACGAGTACCTGTCGCACGCGCAGGTCGGCGCGACCGTCGAGATCGACGGCGCCGTGCTCCCCTTCCGGCCGGTTGCGGTGACGCTCGGCAAGACCGTCACCAACGGCTGGGGCGGCTACGAATGCTGCTGGGCGCGCACGCTGCTCGCGTCGCTGGTCGGCGCGCTCGAGGTGCCGGGCGGGACGCTCGGCACCACGGTGCGCCTGAACAAGCCGCTCGGCGAGCGGCTGAAGAGCGTGCGCCCGGGCCCCGACGGCTTCATGGCTTACCCGCTCAACCCGACCGACCGCGAGCACTGGAGCGCGAAGCCCAACATCCGCAACGCCTACCGCACCATGGTGCCGCTCGCGGCCGACGGCCCTTGGAGCCAGGCGCTCGGGCCGACGCACTTCTCCTGGATGTTCATAGACGAGACGCCCAAGGGCCTGCCGCGCGTGACGCTGCCCGAGCTGTGGTTCGTGTACCGCACCAACCCGGCGATCTCGTTCTGGGACACCGAGCGCGTCGCCGAGCGCATGGCGCAGTTTCCGTTCGTCGTGGCGTTCGCCTACACGCGCGACGAGACGAACCACTTCGCCGACATCCTGCTGCCGGACGCGGTCGACCTCGAGAGCCTGCAGCTCATCCGCGTCGGCGGGTCGAAGTTCATCGAGCAGTTCTGGGACCAGGAAGGCTTTGCGCTGCGCCAGCCCGCGGTCGCCCCGCAGGGTGAGTCGCGCGACTTCAGCGACATCGCCACCGAGCTTGCGCACCGCGTCGGGCTGCTCGAAAAATACAATGCCGCGATCAACCGCGGCGTGGCGGGCGTCGCGCTGAAGGCCGACAAGTGGGATTTCTCGCTCGACACGTCCAAGGCGCACCGCGCCGAGGAAATCTGGGACGCGGTATGCCGCGCGGCGAGCGCCGAGCTCACGGGCGGCACGGAGTCCCAGGGCCTGGACTGGTGGCGCGAGCACGGCCTGCGCACGCGGCGCTTCTCGCGCCGCGACTGGTACCTCTATCCGACCATCGTCGAGCTCGGCCTGCGCTTCGAGCTCCCGTACCAGGAGCGGCTGCTGCGCGTCGGCAAGGAGCTC
>DASPRX010000008.1:0-4387 GCA_035624235.1 Burkholderiales bacterium
CCTTGCGGTTGACGATGTAGTCGGGATGGTCCTGCAGATTTTCGCCCACCCCGGGCGCGTCGTGCACCACGGCGATTCCGTGCGCGCGCAGCTCCTCGGCCGGCCCCACGCCCGAGCACATGAGGAGCTGCGGCGACTGGAGCGCGCCGGCGGCGAGCACCACCTCGCGCGCCGCGTCCAGGGTTTCGCTGCGCCCGCCGCGCCACACTTCGACCCCGGTCGCACGCTTGTTCTGGAACACGACGCGCAGCGCATGCGCCTCCGTGTACACCGTCAGGTTCGGGCGCGCCATCGCCGGATGCAGGTAGGCGCGCGCCGCGTTCCAGCGCTCGCCGCCCTTCTGCGTGACCTGGTACAGCCCGATGCCCTCCTGCACCGGTCCGTTGAAGTCGTCGTTGCCCGGCAGGCCCGCTTCCCTGGCTGCCTCGACGAACAGGCGCGCGAACGGGCTGGGCGAGCGAAGGTCGGCGACGTTCAAGGGGCCGCCTGAGCCGTGCAGCTCGCTTGCGCCGCGCTCGTTGTTCTCGCTGCGCAGGAAGTACGGCAGAACGTCCCGCCAGGCCCAGCCGGCCGCGCCGGCGGCCGCCCAGTCGTCGTAGTCCGCGGGATGACCGCGCATGTAGATCATCGCGTTCATCGAGCTCGAGCCGCCGAGCATGCGGCCGCGCGGCTGGTAGCCCCGGCGCTGATAGAGCCCCGCCTGCGGCACGGTTTGAAAGGCCCAGTTGCGGATGCGCGTGGGCAGGATGAGCGCCACCCCCGCCGGCGTGGTGACCAGAGCGCTCGCGTCGCTCGGGCCCGCCTCGAGCAGGCACACGCGCGTCGCGGGATCCTCCGACAGGCGTGCCGCGAGCACGCAGCCGGCGGAGCCGCCACCCACCACGACGTAGTCGAAGCTCGCCATACGCCCTCCCTTCGGTTTCAGGCCGCGTCGGCGCGCACCAGGTCGGCGCCCTTCTCCGCGAGCGCGATGACCGCGGCATTCGTGTTGCCCGACACCACCGCGGGCATGACCGAGGCGTCGATCACGCGCAGCCCGGCGAGGGCGTGCACCCGCAGGCGCGCGTCGACCACCGCGCCCGCGTCCTCGCCCATGCGGCAGGTCGAGGTCGGATGGAACACGGTATCGCCCGCCTCGCGGCAGAACGCGAGCCAGTCCTCGTCCGTGCGCACCCGCTCTCCGGGCAGGAATTCACCCGCCACGTAGTCGCGCATCGGCGCGGTGTTGACCAGGCGACGCGCGAATTTCAGCCCTTCCACCATCATGCGCCGGTCGTCCTCGGTGGCCAGATAATTGTAGTGGATCGCGGGCGCCGCGCCCGGATCGGCCGAGCGGATGCGCACCCAGCCGCGCGACTGCGCCTGCAGCTGCGACACCGAGACGGTGAAGCCCGAGAACGGATGCAGCACGCCGCCGCGCCTGGCGGTAGAGAAGTTGATGAAGTAGATCTGGGCGTCGGGCCGCGTGAGCTCCGGGCGCGTGCGCACGAAGGCCGCGGCATAGCCTGCGCTCACCGCGAGCGGACCGCGGCGCTGCAGCAGGTAACGCAGGCCCATGCCGAGCTGGCGCCACAGGCTCGCCATGTCGTCGTTCAGCGTGATCGGCCGGCTGCAGCGCCACATGGTGCGCACGTAGAAGTGGTCCTGCAGCGCCTCGCCCACTCCGGGCGCGTCGTGCAGCACGGCGATGCCGTGCCGCTCGAGCAGCGCGCGCGGGCCGACGCCCGAGAGCTGCAGCAGCTGCGGCGAGTTGATCGTGCCGCCGGTGAGGATCACCTCGCGCCGCGCGCGCGCGACGGTCTTCACCCCGCCGCGCAGGTACTCGACACCGGCCGCCCGCCGGCCCTCGAACAGCACGCGCGTGGCGAGCGCGTTCACCTCGACGCGCAGGTTGGCGCGCTTCTCCGCGGGGCGCAGGTACGCGGTCGCCGCGCTCGAGCGCCGCCCGTGGCGCGTGGTCGCCTGATAGTAGCCGGCGCCCTCCTGCGACGCGCCGTTGAAGTCGTCGTTGCGCGGCACGCCGAGCACTTCGGCGGAGGCGATGAAGGCCTCGCACAGCGGGTGGCGGTCGGGCAGGTCCGAGACCTTGAGCGGACCGCCGACGCCATGCCAGGGGTTCGCGCCGCGGCTCTGGTCCTCGGCGCGCCTGAAGTACGGCAGCAGGTCGTCGAAGCGCCAGCCAGTGATACCCCAGCCATCGAAATCCTCGCGCTGGCCGCGGATGTAGACGAGGCCGTTTATCGACGAGGAGCCGCCCAGCACCTTGCCGCGCGGCGTGAACACGCGCCGGCCGTTCAGCGCCGGCTCGGGCTCGGATTCGTAGGCCCAGTTCACGTCGGTGCGCGAAAACAGCTTGCCGTAGCCGAGCGGAACGTGGATCCAGGGGTTCGTGTCGCGCGGCCCGGCCTCGAGGAGCAGCACGCGGAGGGCCGGGTCCTCGGTCAGCCGGCTGGCGAGCACGCAGCCGGCCGAGCCCGCGCCGACGATCACGAAATCCCAGCTCTCGCCGCTCACGGGCGTCGCCGTGCGCTCACACCGTGGCGACCGCGGCGGCGGGCGAGCCGACCGCGCCGGGCAGCCTCAAGGGCGGCGCAGTGAAGAGGAAGCGGTTGCGCTTGCGCTCGCGCAGCCAGCGCGCGAGCGGCCCGAGGTGAAACAGCTCCCCGAGGTGGATGCCGTTCTTGAAGATGCAGTGCTCGTGCAGCGGCATGAGGGCGTGCGGCGCAGGCTTGAAGATGCTCGCGGGAATTAGCTCGACCGCGTAGTTGTCGGCGACCAGGCAGGAAAGACCCGAGTTGCTGATCCACTCGAGCAGCCTGTCGTCGCGCCCGTCCAAGCCCGTGCAGGTGCCGTGCAGCAGCTTCGGGTCGGGAGTCTTCCTCAGCTCCAGGATCAAGTCGGCGAAGCCGGTGTGCAGGCAGACGAAGTCGCCCTTTTCCACCACGACCCTGTCGGCCTCCATGACGCCCATCAGCTCGTCGTAGCTCACCGCGCGCCGCTCGCGCCCGAAGTGCGCGTGCAGGTCGATCATCACGCCGCGGCCCTGCGCACCGTGCTCGGCGAGGTTTTGGATGCCGAGCGCCTTCGCTTGCGTGCCTTCGAACCTCGCCCAGGGCTCCGGTGCGCCCGGGTTCTCCGTCGCCGGCACGACGTCCTCGCCCGCGCGGAAGCCGTTGTAGAACACGATCTCCGGCTTGCCGTCGCCGTCGGCGTCGAAGCGGCTGCCGATGTGCGCGAACGAGTCCCACTGCGTCGAGTACTGCAGCGTCAAGAGCACCAGGTCGTCGCACACCACGTCGCTGTGCTTCGGGTTGTCCGCGCCGAGCGGGTAGCAGAAATTCTGCCTGCCGGCGCCCTTGCCGTCGCGCAGCGTGGCGAACAGGCGCGGCGGGTTGCGCCGCGGGTTCAGCACGTTGCCGCCGGGGTAGTCGAGCGGCAGCGACAGGCAGAACGACAGGCCTTCTTTCACCTCGGCGATGCCCTCGAGCACCTTTTCGCGCGTCACCCAGTTCATGCGCCCGCGCTGGTCGTCGGACCCGAACTCGCCCCAATTCGAGCCCGCGGGCCGGTTCTTCCATCGCTGTGCCACCTGCGTCCTCCTCAGTAGTAGTGCCGCGCGATCGTCTCGGCGACCATCACCGGCTTGTCGCCGCCGTCGCGCTCCATGACGACGGTCCAGGTGACCTGGACGCCGCCTTCGATTGCCTCGTACTTGGCCAGCGTGAAACGCGCCCGGATCCTCGAGCCGGATGGCACCGGCGCGGTGAAGCGCACGCGGTTCAGGCCGTAGTTCACTCCCATCTTGCGGTCCGAGAACGAGAACGTGATCTCGCTCAGGTGCGCCACCAGCGACAGCGTGAGGAAGCCGTGCGCGATCGTGGTGCCGTAGGGCGAGCGCTGCGCGCGCTCGCGGTCGACGTGGATCCACTGGAAGTCGTCGATCGCCTTGGCGAAGGTGTCGATGCGCTCCTGCGTGACCTCGAGCCAGGGCGAGACCGCGATCTCCTCGCCCACGCGGCTCTCCAGCCCCCTGATGGTCAATGCTTCGCTCATGGCGTCTCTATCATCCAGGTTTCGATTTCCTCGATCACCCGCGCCGTCTTTTCGCGTGCGATCCAGTGGGTCGCGTCCGGCACGCGCACCAGCCTCAGGTCCGGCACGACCTCGTCCAGCCCGTCGAGGCAGCCGGGCAGCAGCGCCGCGTCGCGCTCGCCCCACACCACGAGCGTCGGCACGCGCACGACGAAATCCTTCGCCTCGAGCTGCAGGCGCGCCGCGCCTGGGTCCTCCGGCGACGGCGGATAGAGCGCCGAAGCGCGGTAGTAGTTCAGCCCCCCGGTGAGCGCTCCGGGCCGCGACCAGGCCTCGACGAGCGCCGCGCGCGCCT
>DASPRX010000002.1:0-10460 GCA_035624235.1 Burkholderiales bacterium
GGGCGCGAAGCTGCCCGACCACGAGCACGTGCTGATCGAGCAGACCTGGATGCTCGAGGGGCGGCTGGTGTGCGGCGAGGGCGAGTGCACGCCGGGCAACTTCGTGTGGCGCCCCGCCGGCAGCCGGCACGAGGCCTGGACTCCCGAGGGCGGCCTGATGCTGGCGATGTTCCAGATCCCGAACCGCTTCTTCGAGAAGGACGGGCGCGAGATCGACTTCCTCGGCAACGACTGGAAGAAGTCCTGGGGCGGGGCCTACGAGCGCCTGGAGGCGGCCAGGGCGTAGCGCGCGCGGCGGCGCCCGGGATTCCATGGCGAAGCTCAAGATCACGCGCGACTCGATCCTAAGCGGCGAGCTGATGGCCTCGGCGCGCGAGCTTCTCGGCGCGCACACGCGCTTCATGACGCCGGAGGAGCGCGAGCGCCAGATCGACGAGATCGTCGCGCAGGCGCCGCGCCGCGATCGCGTCTGGGTGTTCGGCTACGGCTCGCTCATGTGGAACCCGGCGTTCCATTTCGCCGAGCGGCGCGCCGCGCGCGTGCACGGCTACCACCGCCAGTTCTGCCTCTGGGCGCGGGCCGGGCGCGGCAGCCCCGCGCGTCCCGGCCTGATGCTCGCCCTGGAGACCGGCGGAAGCTGCCACGGCGTCGCCTACCGCCTGCACCGCGACAAGGTGCGCTCCGAGCTCGACGTCGTCTGGCGCCGCGAGATGCTCACCATGGCCTACCGCCCGGTGTGGGTGAGCGCGCGCACGGCCGCAGGCATCGAGCGCGCGATCGCATTCGCGGCGAATCGCAGCCACGAGCGCTACGTGCGCGGGCTCGAGCCCGGCGCCGTCGTCGGCTATCTGGCGAGTGGCGCGGGGCCGCTCGGGCGCTGCCGCGACTACCTGCTCGACACCGTGCGGCATCTGCGCGACCTGGGGATCCGCGACCGCCGGCTCGAAGCTCTCGCGCAGGCGGTCGAGGCGCGCGAGGCGGACGAGTTCGCAGCCTAGCGCGATGCGCATCGCCCTGTGCAACGAGGTCATCGCGCCGATGCCGTTCCCGGCGCAGTGCGCGTACGCCGCCAAGCTCGGCTACGACGGGCTGGAGGTCGCGCCCTACACGCTCTCCGAGGAGCCGCAGCGCATCGGCGCGGCGCAGATCGCCGCGGCGCGCGCCGCCGCCGCCGATGCCGGCATCGCCATCACCGGCCTGCACTGGCTGCTGGTGAAGCCTGCCGGGCTGTCGATCACGGCGCGCGATTCGGCGGCGCGGCGGCGCACCCTGGACGCGATCCTGGCCTTCATCGACTTGTGCGCCGAGCTGGGCGGCAAGTACCTGGTACACGGCTCGCCGCAGCAGCGGCGTGTCGAGGCGGGCGACACGCGCGAGGCGGCGCTCGAGCGCGCCACCGAGTGCTTCGCCGCCGCCGCCGCGCGCGCCGCCAAGGCGGGCGTGGTCTACTGCGTCGAGCCGCTCGCCGCGGACTCGACGCCCCTCATCAACACGCTCGCCGAGGCCGCCGCGATCGTGCGCCGCATCGGCAGCCCGGCGCTGCGCTCGATGCTCGATTGCAGCGCCGCCGGCCGCAGCGAACGCGAGCCGCTCGCCGCGCTCGTCGACCGCTGGCTGCCTGAGGGCATCATCGCGCACGTGCAGGTGAACGACCGCAACCGGCGCGGGCCGGGCCAGGGCGAGCAGCGCTTCGCGCCGCTGTTCGCCGCGCTGATGCGCAACGGCTACGCGGGCGACGTCGCGGTAGAGCCCTTCGACTACGTGCCCGACGGGCCGGGCGCCGCGGCGCGCGCCGTCGGCTACGTGCGCGGCATTCTCGAGGCGCTCTCGCCCGGATGAGCGCGCCGCGCTTCGCGGTGCTGGAAATCGGACTGTACGAGCGCGACGTGCGACTGCGCATGCCGTTTCGCTTCGGCGTGGTCACGCTCACCGGCGCGCCGCAGGCGTTCGTGCGCGCGCGCATCCGGCTCGCCGACGGGCGCGAGGCCGAGGGCGCGGCCGCGGAGCTGCTCGCGCCCAAGTGGTTCGACAAGGACCCGGCGCTCACGAACGAGGACAATTTCGCGCAGTTGCGCGCTTCGCTCGCGCACGCGCGAAGGGCTTACCTGGTCGGGCCGGCCGACACCGCCTTCGGGCACTCCACAGCGAACTACGTCGCCGGCTTGGTGGCGGGCTTCGGGCCCGCGCTCGTCGACCGGGCGCTGCTCGACGCGCTGTGCCGCGCGCTCGGCACTTCGTTCTACGAGGCGCTGCGCGCGAACGCCGCGGGCTTGGAGCTCGAGGGCTGCGAAGCCGGCGCCTTTCTCGGCGGGCTCGCCCCGGCGCGGTCGATCGCCGCGCGCCATACCGTCGGCCTGCTCGACCCGATCACCTCCGGCGACGTGATCGAGCGCCTCGCCGACGGCCTGCCGCAAACGCTCGAGGAGGTGCTCGCGCGCTACGGCCAGCGCTACTTCAAGCTGAAGCTCGCGGGCGACGCGGCCGCCGACATCGAGCGCCTGGCGGCGATCGCCTCCGCGCTCGATCGCAGCGACGGGCCGTACTACGCGACGCTCGACGGCAACGAGCAGTACGACGACGTGGCAGGCATCGCCGAGCTCTGGTGCCAGATGAAGGCCGATCCCCGGCTCGCGCGGCTGGCGGCGAGCGTGCTGTTCATCGAGCAGCCGATCAGCCGCCGGAACGCGCTCGCGCGCGACGTCGCCCCGCTCGCCGCCGAGATCCCGCTCCTCATCGACGAGTCGGACGATTCGCTCGAGGCGTTCCCGCGTGCACGCGCGCTCGGCTACACGGGAGTGTCGTCGAAGGCCTGCAAGGGCCTGTACAAGTCGATCGTCAACCGCGCACGCTGCGACACATGGAACCGCGACGAGGGCGGCGCGCGCTATTTCATGAGCGCCGAGGATCTGACCGTGCAGCCCGGCATCGCGTTGCAGCAGGACCTGGCGCTCGCCAACCTGCTCGGCATCGCGCACGTCGAGCGCAACGGGCACCACTACGTGAACGGCATGGCCGGGCTGCCCGAGGCGGAGCAGGCGGCCTTCCTGAAGGCGCATCCGGACCTGTACGAGCGCAGCCACGGCGCGGTGCGCCTCGCAATTCGCGACGGCAGGATTGCGCTCGGCTCGCTCGGCTGCGCGGGTTACGCTGCGGCGGCGGCGCCGGACTGGAACTCGATGCGCAGGGTCACGTGAGCGCGGCGACGGAGCGGGCGAAGCCGGCGATCAGCCGGTTCACGGTATCCGGGGCCTCGAGCTGCGGGAAGTGCCCGACGCCCGACACGATCTCGACGCGCGCCGCGGGCGCCACGCGTCTGACCAGCTCCAGCCAGGGCGTCGACTCGCCCGGCATGAGCGCCACCCGGACGCGCTGCGGGTTTACGAAGGTGCTCTGGATGACGAGCAGCGGCACCGTGACGGCAGCGAGCGCGCGTTCCATGTTGGCCGCGTCCCACGCGACCATGCGCGGAAAGAGCGCGCTGCCCACCGGGGCGGGCAGCTCGAGCGCACGCTCGACGATCGCGGTCTTGAGGCGCGCGCCGCTGGAAGGGATGAACATCTCCTCGAACAGCCGGCGCGCGAACGCGCCGTAGCCGGTTGCGCGGATCTGCTCGCGCATCACCCGCCCCGCGGTCTCGGGGTCGCCCATGCCGAGACGGCTGCCGTCGATGAGCACCAGCCCCGCGACGCGCCCCGCGCATCGCTCGGCGGCCTGCAGCACGACGCGGCAGCCCATGCTGTGGCCGACCAGGATCGCGCCGGTGAGCCCGAGCGCATCGAGCAGCGCGCCGACGTCCTCGCCGTAGTTCTCGATCGAGCAGTCGGCCGGCTCGCCCGGCGTGGCCCCGTGCCCGCGCAGGTCGCAGGCGAGCACCGTGTGCGTCGCGGCGAGCGCGTCGAGCTGCGGTCGCCAATCGGCGTGGCTGCAGGCGAAGCCGTGCACGAACACGAGCGGCGGGGCGCCGCGCCCGGCGCGCACGTAGAAAAGCGGTGCCTGAGGCCCGCTCAAGGCTCTTCTGCCGTGGCGGGCTTGTGCTGCGCGACGAGCTTCTGCTGCAACGGCGCCGGCGCGGGTTCGTAGTGGCTGAATTCGAGCGTGTACGAGCCTTGGCCGGCGGTGAGCGCTTTCAGGCGCGTGGGGAAGCTCTCCAGCTCCGAGAGCGGCGCCTGCGCGGCGAGGCGCAGCGCTCCCGGGCGTGGCGCCTCTGAGCCCTTGATGTGGCCGCGACGCGCCGAGAGGTCGCCGGCAATGTCGCCCATGTTCGACTCGGGCAGGGCGACGTCGATGTCGACGATCGGCTCGAGAATGATCGGCCGTGCCTTGGCGAGCGCGTCGAGGAAGGCCTTGCGCCCGGCGGCGATGAACGCGACTTCCTTCGAGTCGACCGGATGGCTCTTACCGTCGTACACCACCACGCGCAGGTCCTGCAGCGGATAGCCCGCGAGGTAGCCCGAATCGAGCACGGCACGGACGCCCTTTTCCACCGCCGGGATGTAGACCGTGGGAATCACGCCCCCCTTCACCGCGTCGACGAACTCGAAGCCCGCGCCGCGCGCGAGCGGCTCGACGCGCAGGAACACCTCGCCGAACTGCCCTGCGCCGCCGGTCTGCTTCTTGTGGCGGCTGTGGCCGTCGGCGCGCGCGGTCACCGTCTCACGAAACGCCACCGAGGGAGGACGCGTATCGAGCTCGAGCTTGTACTGGCCTGCGATCTTCTCCAGCGTCGTCCTGAGGTGCATTTCGCCCAGTCCGCGCATCACCGTCTCGTTCGCCTGCGCGTTGTACTCGACGCGGAAGCAGGGGTCCTCTGCGATCAGCCTGTGCAGCACGTCGGAGACCTTCTGCTCCTCGCCGCGCTTGCGCGGCTGCACCGCCAGGCCGAAGATCGATTGCGGCAGCTCGAGCGGCCGCGCGTGGATGTTCGCGTCCTCAGGGGCGTCATGCAGGATGTGGTCGAAGCGGATCTCGTCGATCTTCGCGATCGCGCAGATGTCGCCGGGGAGCGCCTCGGCTACCTCGATCTGCTGCTTGCCGCGCAGCATGTAGAGGTGGCCCGCCTTGATCGGCTTCCTGCCGTCGCCGATGAAAAGCTGGGTCCCCGGGGTGACGCGCCCCTGGTGCACGCGGAACGCCGCCAGGCGCCCGACGTAGGGGTCGATCTCGATCTTGAAGACATGGGCGAGCACGTGCTTGGACGGATCGGCCTCGGCGCGGATCTCGGCCGCAGCGCCGCCTTCGGCGGGCGTCTTGACGTACACGGGCGGGTTGCCCTCCGCCGGGCTGGGCATGAGCTTGACGATTACCTGGAGCAGCTCGGCGATGCCCGCTCCGGTCTTCGCCGAGGCGAACACCACCGGGACGAGATGCCCCTCGCGCAGCGCGCGCTCGAGGGGAGCGTGCAGCTGCTCGGGCTCGACGCTGCCCTTTTCGAGGTACAGAGCCATCAGCTCCTCGTCGATCTCGACCACCTGGTCGACCAGCTGCTTGTGCGCCTCCTCGACCGAGGAGAAATCCGCTTCGCCCGACGGCGCGAAGAAGCAGTCCGAAACGCGCGCCGCGCCGCCCGCCGGCAGGTTGATCGGCAGGCACTCCTTGCCGAAGGCCTGCCGGATGCGCTCGAGCAGACCCTCGAGGTCGGTCGCGGCGTCGATCTTGTTGACCACGATCAGCCGATCGAGCCCGCGCCTCGCGGCCCAGTGCATGAAGCGTCCGGTCATCATCTCCAGGCCGTTCTGCGCGTTGATCACCACCGCCGCGGTCTCCACCGCGGCGAGCGCGGGCAGCGAATGGCCGAGGAAATCGGGATAGCCGGGCGTATCGAGCAGGTGGATGCGTGCGTCCTTGGTCTCGAAGCTGGCGACCGCGAGCTTGAGCGAATGCCGCGCCGACTTCTCGAGCGCGGTGTAGTCGCACACCGTCGTGCCGCGCTCGACGCTTCCCGGCGTTGGGATCGCGCGGGCCTGCGCGAGCAGTGCCTCCGCCAGCGAGGTCTTGCCGCAGCCGGCCTGCCCCACCAGGGCGAGGGTACGGATGCGGTCGGTCGAACTGTTCTCCACGGTACACCTCCCGGCAGCGAGTCACGGAAAGGGCCGCGGCGTCTTGACGCGCCTTACGCCCGTTTATAGCAGCATTCTGGCGTCGGGGGGAAGCCTCCGCCCTAGCTTGGCACGTGGCGTGGCGTGGTGACGGCGATGAAGATCTCCCGCAGAAACAGCAGCAGCGAGACGATCAGCGCCAGCACCGCCAGCACGAACAGCGCGCCGATCATGTGCGACAGGTTGGCAGCGACGAAGGCGCCGATAAACGCGCCGGCGATCAGCAGGCAGATGAAAAGCCCCGACAACACGGAAAACAGGATCGCGAAATAGACGGTGCTGATGCGCCGGGCGATCTGCTCCAGCTCGGCGCGCGCCTTCTTCGCCTCTTCGCCGGGGAGCGCGCCGAGGCGCTCCTCGAGCACGCGCCGCCTGTCGACCGCGCGCCCCAGCCTGATGTTCAGCGCCGCGATGATGGTGCCGACCGCCGTCAGCATGAATACCGGCGCCACCGCGAGCTGGATGACGTGCGCGATCGCCGATATCTGCGGCTCTTCCATGGCGCGTCCCCAGCCCGAGCGCGGACCGGATCAGGTGGTCGGCGAAACGACCACGATGTGGTCGCGGCTCACGTTGATGAAGTGCGCGGTGAACACCTGGCGGCCTTCGCGCTCCCACACCTCGGCGTCGGTGATCGCGATGAAGTCCTTGGCGTCGATCATGTAATCGGTGATGCGCGCACCCGGCACCAGCTCGATGTAGCCCTTGATGCGGTAGGTGTCGGTGAGGATCACCACCTTGGTCCTGCTCTCCAGCATCGCCATCTGCCCCGCTCCCCGAAACGTGAGCGGCTATCATAGCAGCGCCCGGCGCCGCTACTTCTTCTTCTCAAGGAGCTCGGCGCGCTTCTTCAGCACGTCCTCGAACTTGGCCTTGTCGATGAGCAGCGTGTGGCGCGCGAGCTGCTGGTCGCGCTCGGGAATCTGCGCGCCCGCGACGGACAAGCGCACGTAATAGTCGTCGCCCTGCAGCCTGCCGAGCGTCAAGCGGTAATCGGGCCCGGCGAACGTACCGGCCTCGATCGTCGCGCTCGGCTGGTCGAATCCGGCCTGCGCGGCGCCGAGCGAATCGGGCGCCACGTCCGCGAGCGACAGCAGGGAAAGCGAATAGGAAGCGGCGTTCGCTTTGGTGACTTCCAGCTTCTCGCCGCGCCGCGCGCCGTCGAGTTTCCAGGGGGCGTTCTCGCCCGCGCGCTCGATCCGCCAGCGGCCGCCGTCGGCGCTGCGCACCTCGAGGCTCTTCACCTTCCCGACCCTCACTCCCGTCGCGTCGATCCAGGCGGAGCTCTGCGCGGTCGCCTGCAGCAGCGGGTCGGAGACGACGTAGGCCGCGTCCGGCTTGTCCGGCAGCAGCACGAAGCGCCCGTCGGCCAGTGCCGCGGCCGGATCGTCGGGCGCGCGCTTGAAGTACTTCTTGCCGACCAGCAGCTGCGCGAGCGGCTTGCCGTCGGCCGAGAGGAACTCGAGCAGCGTCCCCGCGCCGGCTCCCTTGCCGGGCGCGAGCAGACCGAGCCGCGCGCGGTCGCTCTCGCCGATCGGCTCGCTCTGGCCGATCCTGAGCTCGATCGCCTTGAGCAGGAAGCCGCGCAGCTTGCCGAAATCGGCCGGGAAGCCGCCGCGCTCGGCGATCGTCCACTTATCGCCGGCGCGCACCAAGGTCAGTGTCGCGTCGGGCGCGATGATGCGCAGGCTCGCCACGTCGGCGAGCGTGAGCCCCCGGATGAGCGGCTGGCCGAGCGCGCCGGCCTGCGGCGCCTCGCGCGTGCGCTGCGCGTGCCGGTAGAAAAGCGCGCCGCCGCCCAGCGCGAAGAGCAGCGCGAGCAGGATGGCCGCGTGGCGCCGGTTCATGCCGTGCGGCGGCGCCGCACCAGCGCCACGCCGATTCCGAACAGCGCCACCGCGAGCGGCATGAGCGCGATGTTGACGAGCTTGGTCCAGAACACCAGCGCCTCGGAGTCGCGGCGCAGGTTCTTGCGCACCTCCTTGAGCTCCAGCTTGGTTTGGGCCACTTCGTTGCGGAACTTCTCCAGCTCCGCCTGCTGCTCGGCGCTCAGGATCTGCGCCGACCTCGCGCTCGGTCCCTGCGCCTTCTGCAGCTCCTGGAGCTTGTCCGTGGTCTTCTGCAGCTCGTCCTCGAGCGCGCGGATCTTGCCGAAGTACTGCTTCTGCGCGTTCGCTTCGAGCTCGCGCACCACGGTGAGCGGGCGGAACGAGGACGCGCGGCTGCGCAGCGAGATGAGATCGTCGCCTCCGGCGAACTGCTCGACCATGTCCAGGGCGAAGGCGAGGTTGCCGTTGGAGGGCACGACGACCTTGTGCCCGAGCACGTCCTGCACGTCGACCGCGGCGGGATCCTGCAGCATGTCGGTGTCGGCGACCAGGATCACCGAGTTGTCCCTGGCCGACTCGCGCAGCTGCGTCCCGGACGCTTTCTTCGACGCGTCCGGCTTTTCGCCCGGCGCCGCGGGGCGGCCGCCCGGGAACGCGGTCTTGAACCTGCCCGTGAGCCGGAGCGCGAGCGGCAACGCGACGCCGCCCGGCACGAAGTCCCTGGTCGCCGCGTCGCCCGCGACCGTCGCCTTCGCGTCGTCGACCAGCATCGAGTCGGCGGAGCTCGTCACCAGGTCGGTCGCCTCGAGGCCTTGCGCCGGCTTCACCTTGAACGCGCCGCCGAAGGCGTACAGCAGCGTCTCGAGCTGGCTGGTGACCACGTCGCTGCGGCTGAAGGCGGTGCGATTGAGGCTCAGCACGGTGGGCGTGTAGCGCGGACCGCGGCCGGAGGCGTACACCGTATCGGCGATCACCTTGCCGGGGTCCATCTCGACGCCCCAGGCCTTGAACAGCGTCGGCAGCGTCGAGCTGGTGCCGCCCTGCGCCGGCATGCCGGGCATGCTCGGCAGCTGGTCGAAATAGGCGTAGGGGTCGACGAACGCGATCAGCTTGCCGCCGCGCAGCACGAACTGGTCGAGGGCGTACTCGCCTTGCGGCGTGATGTCGCGCGGGTGGATGAGCAGCAGCACGCCGATGTTCTTGGGAATCTCGGCTGCCGCCATGTCGACGGGCTCGACGTCGAACTCGCGCTTGAGCTCGCTGGCGAGCACCCAGGGATCGGAGCTCGAGCGCGTCATCGGGTTGAACTGCTCGCCCAGCACCGGGAGCGCGCTCATCAGCCCCAGCTTGATGCGCGCGGACGAGGCGACGCCCGCGATCGCGCGTGCCAGGTCGTATTCGAGCAGCGGCTCGCGCTGGGGCGTGATTGCCGGGATCACTTCCTTGCGATCCAGCCGGCTCGCCGATACGCCGAGATAGAAGTTGTCCCCGCTCGCCAGCTGCTGCGCCTCGATGCCGTCGAGCTGCGCGGCGTCTTCCTGCTCCGAATCGGGCGTGGGATGGTAAACCTGCACCTGGAGCTTCGTTCCGGCGACCGCCTTGAAGCGCTCGACCATGTCCTCGACGCGCTGTGCGAAGCTGCGCAGCGGCACCGGCACCGCGTCGCCGCGCGAGATGTAGAGCTTGAGCGTCACCGGCGACTCGAGTCCGCGCAGGATCTTGCGCGTGCCGTCGGAGAGCGTGTAGAGCTTGCCCGCCGTGAGGTCGGCGCGCAGCGCGGCGGCCGAGGCGAGGTAGTTGAACGCCACCAGGGCGAGGAACAGCGCGGCCAGGCCGACGGCGGAATAGACGAGGTTCTCGTACTTTCTCATCGCTCTAGCCCGCGCGGTAGTTCCTGAGGATCACGCCGGTGGCGAACAGCGCGAAGCCGGTCACGGAAAGGAAATACAACAGGTCGCGTGTGTCGATGACCCCCTTCTGGAAGCCGTCGAAATGGGTGATCACCGAGAACGCCGCCACGGTGTCGACGAAGGCCGGGCTCGCCCAACGCGTGAGCAGGTCGGTCACCGGGTTGTATCCGCACAGGATGAGGAACAGGCAGATCACCACCGCGAGGATGAATGCGACCACCTGGTTGCGTGTCATCGCAGAGGTCATGCAGCTGATCGCGAGGTAGGCCCCGGCGAGCAGCAGGCTGCCGAGGTAGCCTGCGACGATGATCCCGTTGTCCGGGCTGCCGAGCAGGTTCACGGTGATCACCACCGGGAAGGTGAGCGCGAGCGCGATCGCGAGGAAGGCCCAGGAAGCGAGGAACTTGCCGAGAATCGCCTGCCAGGCGGTCACCGGCATGGTGAGCAGCAGCTCGAGCGTGCCCGCGCGCCGCTCCTCCGACCACAGGCGCATGCCGACCGCGGGCACCAGCACCAGGTACAGCCATGGATGCCAGACGAAGAAGGAGATGAGGCTCGCCTCGCCGCGCTCGAAGAAGGCGCCCACCGTGAACGTGAAGAACCCGGCGAGCAGCAGATAGATGACC
>DASPRX010000115.1:0-2912 GCA_035624235.1 Burkholderiales bacterium
CGCGGCACTTTCATGACCGCCAGAAAGGCTTGCGCGGGCGCGGCCACGCGGAAGATCAGCCCCTGCGCGCCGGAGTGCAGGCATTCGCCCAGGCGGAAGCCGTCGATCTCGCTGCCGGGCTCGAGTCGTTCCACCGTGCCCGCCGCTCAGACGCCCCGTTCCACGCGGAAGGCGTGGAACTCGGGCAGCCCCGCCTGCCTGATCTTGCGCGCTGCGGCCAGATGGTCGTAGGGGACGCGGTGGAAGGTGATCTGCTCGCGCTGCGAGTCGAACAGCGCGTAGGCCGCGGTCGCCCTGCCGTCGCGCGGCTGTCCCACCGAGCCGACGATCGCGAGCCAGCGACGGCGGCGGCTCACCGGGACCGCGCGCCCGGGCGTCGGGCGGAACGCCGTCCATTTTCCCTGCGCGCTCTCGAAGTACAGCAGCTGCTCGTGCACGTGGCCGCAAAAGACATACGCCGCCTGCGCCGCCTCGGCGCTGCGCCTGGCCGCGGCCGGCCCGTCGACGTAGTCCCAGCGCGCGGGAGACGCCGCCGAAGCGTGCACGAAGCACATGTCCTCATCGCGCACGAGCAGCGGCAGCTCGGCGAGGTAGCCCTTGTGCGTGCCGTCGAGCGCCTCGCGCGTCCACTCGATGGAGTCCCTGGTCGCGTCGTTCATGTAGCCGGCGCGCTTTTCCATCGCCTCGTCGTGGTTGCCCTTCACCGCGATCGCGCCGTCCGCGGCAAAGCGCCGCACGATGCCGACCGCGGCCTGCGGGTCGGCGCCGTAGCCGACCAGGTCGCCGAGGAATGCGTAGCGCGCTGCGCCGCATTCGCGCGCGTGCCTGAGGCAGGCCTCGAGCGCCTCGAGGTTGCTGTGCACGTCGGAGAGAAGCGCGATCGGCATCCTGTCGTTGTTATCCAATTGTCCTGGCAGCGTCACTATAATCGGCGCATGCGCAGCGCCCCGCTAAGCGTCTCCGAGATCCGCACCCGGCTCGGCCCCGGTTGGCCGCCTCCCGGCCTGGTCGACGCGCATGCGCATGCCTTCGAGCCCGAGCACCCCCTCGCCATGACGCGGGACTACGATCCCGAGCCGTACCCGATCGAAGCATACCGCCGCTACGCGGCGGCGTTGGGGGTCGGGCGCGCGGTCCTCGTCACCTCGAGCTGCTACGGTTTCGACAATTCGGTGACGCGCGCCGCGCTCGGCGAGCTGGGCACGCCGGCGCGCGGCGTGGCGATGATCCACCCGGAAATCCAGGATGCGGAGCTCGAACGCTACGTCGCCGCCGGCTTCGTCGCGGCGCGCATCCTGACCGTGCGCCCCGGCGTGGTCGGCGCGTCCGACTTCGAGACCGTGGCGCGGCGCTGCGCGCCGCTCGGCTGGCACGTCGAGATCGGCGTGCGCGACGCCGAGGAGTGGGCCGCGCTCGAGCCGCGACTCGCGGCCTCGCCGGTGCCGCTGGTGTTCGAGCACCTCGGGCGCGCGCGCGGCGACGAAGCAGTCGAGGCCGAGGGCTTTCGCGCACTGCTGCGCCTGCTCGAGGCGCGCCCGGATTTCCACGTCAAGCTGACCGGCGAGCTGGACGGCATGCAGCCGGTGCTGCGGGTGCTCTCGGAGCGCTTCCCAGAGCAGCTCGTCTGGGGTTCCAACCTGCCGCACACGCGGCCCGAGGCGCTGCTCGCGCTGTGGCAGTGGCTGCCCGACGCGGCGCTGCGCCACAAGGTGTTCGCGGACAACGCCGCGCGGCTATACCGCTTCTAGGCGGCGCGCCGCGGCGCGCGCAGCAGTAGGAGCAGCGGCAGCATCGCGGCGAAGCTCGCGGTGATCAGCCACAGCGCATCGACGAAGGCGGCAAGGCGCGCCTGGTCGCCGACCGCCTGCGCGAGCAGCTGGACGCCGAGCGGCGACGAAGGCGCCAGGTGCAGGCCCTGCAGGTACTGTGCCGCCGCGCCGTTGAACGGCGTCACCTGGCCGCGCAGCAGCTCCCACTGCGCCTGGGTCGCGCGCGTGAGGTAGGTCGACACGACCGAGATGCCGATCGCCGAGCCGACCGAGCGCACCAGGCTGTAGATGCCGGCCGCCTCCGCCGCGTGATCGTGCGCGATGGTGGAGAACGCGAGCGTCGACATCGGCACGAAGATGAGCCCCATGCCCGCACCCTGCAGCACGAGCGCCGGCAGGAACCACGCGCCTGTGACGCCGGCGTTCAGGCGCGTGGCGAGGTAAGACCCCGCGACGGCGCACAGGACGCCGCTGCCGATCATGCTGCGCAGCGGCACGCGCCCGGAAAGCCGGCCGACCAGCATCATGGCGAAGAACATCGCCACGCCGCGCGGCGCCATCCACAGTCCGGCGTCGAAGGCCGGAAAGTTCAGCAGGCTCTCGAAGAACTCGGGCAGCAGCAGCTGCGCGCCGTACATGCCCATGCCGACCACCGCCATCAGCGAGCAGGCGATCGCCAGGTTTCGGTCGCGCAGCACCTGCAAGCGCAGCACCGGGTCCGCGCTCTGCGTGAATGCGCGCCACAGGAATAACGCGAAGCCGCCGCCGGCGACGTACGCGCAGGCGCGCACGAAGGCCGAGGCGAACCAGTCGAGCTGCTCGCCGCGGTCGAGCAGCAGCTGCAGCGCGGTGAGCGACACGGCGAGCGCCCCGAAGCCGAGCCAGTCCATGCTGCGCTCGCGCCGCTCGGTGTCCGGGATGTAGCGCGCGGACAGCAGCAGAGACGCGATGCCCACCGGCAGGTTGATGTAGAAAGTCCAGCGCCAGCTGAAGGACTCGGTGAGCCAGCCGCCGAGCGTGGGCCCCAGGATCGGCGCGACCATCACGCCCATGCCCCAGATCGCCATCGCCCGGCCGCGCTCCGCGGGCGGGTAGGTCTGCGCCATCACCGCCTGCGCGAGCGGCACGATCGAGGCGCCGAAC
>DASPRX010000183.1:0-2573 GCA_035624235.1 Burkholderiales bacterium
GCGCAGCCCGCTCTGGATGACGATGTCCTTTTCGCCGTAGTAGTCGCCGACCACCACCGGCCGTATCTCGGCGGTGCCGTCGGGCTTGACGACGTACACCAGGTGGCCGTTCGAGCCCTGCTGCACGGCGAGCTGCGGCACCACGATCGCGTCGGGCCGCACCGAGCCCTCGACCTTCGCGGTCACGAACATCCCGGGGCGCAGCTCGTCCTTCGGGTTGGGCAGCACGGCGCGCACCAGGAACGAGCCCGTGTCCTGGCTGAACGAGGGCGCGGCGAAGCTGATCTTGCCCTTGAAGGGGTACGGCCGACCGTCCGGCATCACCAGCTCGACCGCGTAGTCGTCGTTCTTCGGGGTGACGACCAGCCCCTTCTCGCGCAGCTCGCGGATCTGCGCCATCTGGTTCTGCGACACGCTGAAGTTCACCCAGATCGGGTTGAGCGCCGCGACGTAGGTGAGCTTCGACTCGGGCGCCATGGCGTTCAGGTAGGCGCCTTCGCGCGACGCCGAGCGGCTCGCCACGCCGGTCACCGGGGTGCGGATCGTGGTGTAGCCGAGGTTCAGCTCGGCCTCCTTCACCTTAGCCTGCGCGGCGAATACCGCGGCCGTGGCGGCCTCGAACTCTCCGGTGGCCTTGTCCAGGTCGTACTGCGACACCGCGTTCTGCGCCGCGAGCGGCTTGACGCGGTCGAGCGTCGCGCGCGCGGTGTACAGGCGCGCCTGCTGCGCGGCGAGCTCGCCCTTGGCGGCGTCGAGCTGCGCCTGGAAGGGCTTCGGGTCGAGCTGGAACAGGATCTGCCCTTCCTTCACCAGGTCGCCCTCGCGGTAGGCGATCTTGTCGAGGAACCCCGAGACGCGCGCCACGATATCGACCTGGCGCGAGCTCTCGGTCTGCGCGACGAAGGTCGGGATGTACGGGATGGTCTGCGGCTTGATCTCCATCACCGTCACCTGCGGCGCGGGCGGTGTCGCCTTGGGCGCCTCCTTCTCGCAGCCGCCGGCGAGCGCCAGCAGCGCGATCGATGCGGCGCCCGTCCGCCACATTGAATTCATAGTCACCCCCTCCAGTCCCGCCTAAGCCATGATGTTGACGCCGCCGTCGACGTACATCGTCTCGCCGGTGATGCGGCGCGCGTACGGCGTGGCGAGGAACGCGACCGCGAAGCCGACGTCCATGATGTCGACCAGCTCGCCGACCGGCGCGCGCTGTACCGCCT
Organism: Burkholderiales bacterium; assembly: GCA_035624235.1. Classification (GTDB taxonomy): domain Bacteria; phylum Pseudomonadota; class Gammaproteobacteria; order Burkholderiales; family SG8-39; genus DAHVFK01. The sequence continues at coordinate 1,218 of DASPRX010000183.1, forward strand.
CGTTCAGCAGCAGGTCGAAATCCTTCAGCCCCGAGGCGGCGCGCGTCTTGAGCGGGCCCGGCGAGATCGCGTGCACGCGGATCTTGCTCGGCCCGAGCTCGTAGGCGAGGTAGCGGCACGAGGCCTCGAGTGCCGCCTTGACCGGTCCCATGACGTTGTAGTTCGACACCACTTTCTGCGCGCCGTGGTAGCTCATCGCGAACAGTGTGCCGCCTTCGGTCATGAGCGGCGCCGCCAGTTTCGCCATGCGGATGAAGGAGTGCACCGAGACGTCCATCGCGATGCCGAAGCCGGCCGCCGAGCAGTTGAGCAGCCCGTCGGCGAGATCCTCTTTGGGCGCGAAGGCGATCGAGTGCACGAGGACATCGAGCCGCCCCCAGTCCTTGCGGATGCGCTCGAACACCGCCTCCATCTCGCCCGGCTTGCTGACCTCGAGCGGCATCAGGAATGGCGCCTCGAGCTGCCTGGCGAGCGGCTCGACGAAGCCCTTCGCCTTTTCGTTGAGGTACGTGACCGCGATCTCGGCGCCGAGCTCGCGAAACGCCTTGGCGCAGCCCCAGGCGATCGAATGCTCGTTGGCGATGCCGACCACCAGCGCCTTCTTGCCCTTCAGCACCGGGCGCGGAACCTGCGTGTTCATGAGACGGCTTCCTTCGTCGCGGCGAGCAGCTGCCGCGTATGGCGCGCGATCATCAGCTCTTCGTTGGTCGGTATGGTCCAGGCGGAGACTCGGCTCGACGGCGCGCCGATGCGCGGCCCGCCCTTTTCGTTCACGGCCGCATCGAGCCCGACGCCGAGCCAGGCGGCATCGCGCAGCACGCGCGCGCGTATCTCGGCCGAATTCTCCCCGATGCCGGCGGTGAACACGATCGCGTCGAGTCCCCCCAGCGCGGCGGCAAGCGAGCCCAGCTCGCGCCGGATGCGGTACAGGTACAGGTCGACCGCCAGGCGCGCACGCGGCTCGGCGCTCGCGAGCAGCGTGCGCATGTCGCTCGAGATGCCCGACACGCCGAGCAGCCCGGACTCCTGGTAGATCAGCTTCTCGATCGCACGCGCGTCCATGCGGTGCTGGTCCATCAGGTAGAGGATGACGCCCGGGTCGAGCGCGCCGCAGCGCGTGCCCATCGGCAGTCCGTCGACCGCGGTGAAACCCATGGTGCTCGCCACGCCGCGCCCCGCGTCGATCGCGCACATGCTCGAGCCGTTGCCGAGGTGCAGCACCACCGCCTTGCCGGCGGCGGCGCGCGCGTCGTACTTGGGCAGCACCGAGGCGATGTACTCGTAGGACAGGCCGTGGAAGCCGTAGCGCTGCACGCCTTCGCGGTGCAGCTTCTCGGGCAGCGCGAAGCGCTGCGC
>DASPRX010000107.1:0-13688 GCA_035624235.1 Burkholderiales bacterium
ATCATGCTCGGCAAGACCGCCGAGATGACGAGGGATTTCGAGATCCTCGAGGCCTGAGCCGCGCGCGCTAGACGCGGTAGGCCACCGTCGTCATGACCTTGGCGAGGGCGCGCATCGCGCTCTTTACCGCGTCGGGCAGCTCGGCCGCGCCGAGCGCCAGCGCAGTGTCGCGATGCTTCGCCTCGTCGGCCCGCATCGCCTCGACGACGGCCCGCGTGCGCCGGTCCTCCGACGCCAGCTGCTCGAGGTGCCCGGCAAGATGGTTTTCGACCTGACGCTCCGTTTCGGCGAGGAACGCGAGATTCCAACGGTCGCCAAGCGCACCGGCCGCTACGCCGATCGCCAGCGAGCCTGCGTACCAGAGCGGATTGAGCAGGCTCAAGCGGCCGCCCAGCTCGTCGATTCGCTGGGCGCTCCAGGACAGGTGGTCTTCCTCCTCACGAGCCGCGAGCTCGAGCGAGGCACGCGCATCGGCATCGTGCGCGGTGAGCGCCTGACCCTGATAGAGCGCCTGCGCACACACTTCGCCGACGTGATTGACGCGCATCAGTGCAGCCGCATGCGCACGTTGCCGCGGGTCGAGCTCTGTTTCTGGGATCGAACCCGCAGGCGACGGACGCTCCGCCCGGTGTATTCCGGTCACCGCGCGTAGCGCCCGATCGAACCCGGCTATCAGAGAGTCGATCGCCGATGTCGCCGATTCGCCCGTGCGCTGCAAAGGCATCTGTTAGAAGGCGTGCTTCAAGACGGTCGAAAAGAGCTGTGGATCCTCACCGAGCAGCGGCGCAGCATTGAGCGAGGATTGCGTTCCGCCGTTGTCGGTGTAGAACTGATACGAAGCGGCGGAATCGTTCCTGATGCGCGCGTACGTCAGCCCGAGCGAAGTACGCTTTGAAATGTCGTACACATATGACAGCGCGAACATGTTCGCTCCGGTATTCGCGCCTTGTATCTTGTCGTCGTTAGCCCAAGTGTAATGTGCGTACAGGTTGTGGGATCCGAAACTGTAGCTGAGCGGGACGGTCGACGCGTCGCGCTTCGCAGCGTCGATTCCCGCAGCCGACTTGAGCTTCGAATTGTTCCAGCCGACACCGATCTTGAGACCGCTCCATTTGTAGTAACCGTACACCGTGTCGCCGCGCTGATCCGCCAGCGACGCATCGGGCTTCGAGTTCCAGTAGCTGTAGCCGACCTGCCAGTCGGCCCTGCCGTAGCTCGGATTCAGGTTCCAGGCCGAGCCCTTGCGCACCGAGCTGGCGAGGTCCGCTTCGGCGCCCGCGGCGTTGGTCGAATACGCCGTCGTCATTTTGAAGCCGCTCCAGTTTGGTGTATCCCAGCGGACGACGTTCGGCGTTCGCGTGGCGTTGGCGATCGCCTGGGTCGTCGCGCCGTTTTGCACGAAATCGAACAACGATACCGATCGCGCCTTATCCGAGCCCGCCTTGGTGGCGATGTCGTCCGGCTGAAGCCCGTAGTGGAGGTCCCAGCGGCCGAAGGTCAGGCTGCCCCAGGCGGGGCTGCGAAGCCCTACCCAGGTATTGCCCGCAGCCGTGGGTCCGGTGCCATTGTCCGGCGTGAATCGCGTATCGAGCTGGGCAATCGCCTGCAACCCATTACCGACATCTTCGACGATGCCGAACACGATGCGCGAGTTGTTGTCCGTTACACGCGTCTCGCTCGTATTCCCGACCCGCGCCGGATTTGGGCTCCCGATCCTGATGTCCTCGAGCCCGACCTTGAAGAATCCGCTGATCGTCACGCTCGATTCGGCGAGTGCCAGCCCCGGTGCTGTCGCCAATAGGCCAACGAGTGCAGCGACCTTGATTTCCCGAGTCATAGCCGAATCCCCCCTGGCAGAGCGTCTCGCCGTAAATGCTACTCGCACGCGTTTCGCAATGTCCATGACCCGTCCGGATCACGGCCGCTCGGAGGCGCAATACTGCTCTACAAAGGCGAAAAAAAACGGGCGTCTTGCGACGCCCGTTTCAGGTCCTGCGGCCGGGGTGTTCTCCGGCCCGAGCAAAGCTCGTCTTAGAACGCGTGATACAGGATCAGCGCGAGCAGCTTCGGATCCTCGCCCGCCGCAATCTGCGCACCGTTCGACGAGAGGTCGCCCCCCGTGCCCGTATCCGTAAAGAAGTGGTACGCGGCGTTCGCTTCGTTGCGGATCTGCGCATAGGTCACGCCGACCTGCGTGCGCTTCGAAAGCGAGTAGGTGTACGCCACCGCAGCCATCGCGGCCCCCGTATCGCCGATTCCAAGCCCGTCCTGCACCTTGTCCTTGTTGGCCTTGGTGTAGTGCGCATAGATCGTGTGCGGGCCGGTGTTCCAGCTCAAGGGGATCGACCAGGCGTCGCGCTTGGCTTGGTCCACACCAGCCGCGCTCTTCAGCTTGGATTGGTTGTAGGACACGCCGATCTTGAAGCCGCTCCACTTGAAGTAGCCGAAGGCGTTCTGGCCGAGCTGATCGGCCAGCGAGCCATCGGGCTTCGCCGACCAGTAGCTGTACCCGAGACCCCAGTTTTCCGCCGTGAAGTGTGGGTTGATGTTCCAGCCATAGCCCTTGCGTACGTTGGAGGCCAGGTCGGAGTCAACGGCCACCGGGCTCGTGCTATATGCCGCGATGATGTCGAAACCGCTCCAGTTCGGCGATTGCCACTTGAGCGAGTTCGGCGTACGCGTCGTGTTCGCGATCGGTGCACTTGTGGCGGCTACCACACCGCCAACCGAGGCTGCCACGTTCACGTAGTCCATCAGCGAGATCGACGTCGCCTTCAGGGCACTCGCGCCCGCGCCCATGTCGGACGCGTTCTGGCCGTAGTGCAGGTCGTGCCGGCCCATCGTCAACGCACCCCAGCTGTTGCTCTTCAGACCGACCCAGGTGTTGCCCGTGGCGTTGATGTTGCCGTTGTCCGGCGAGAAGCGGTTGTCGAGCTGTGCGATCGCCGACAGCCCGCCGCCCAGGTCTTCCGAGACGCCGAAGATGATGCGCGAGGAGTTGTCCGCCATGCGGATCTCGCTGCTGTTCGTAGTACCAGCAGCGGTCGTGCGCGAGGCGTTCATGCTGTCGATCTTGATATCTTCAATGCCGACCTTGAAGAAGCCGCCGATCGTGACGCTCGATTGCGCGAGCGCCAGACCAGGCATCGCCAGCGCACCGGCGACTGCCGCAGCCATGAGTTTCTTGTTCATCAATAAATCTCCCGACTGTTGTTGAAGGGACTGGGCGGCTCTCGCTGCCCGGTTAACTTCCACCGGCGGCTTTCTTGGTCTTGTCGCCGCCCGGCCAACTTCTTCGCGAAGAAGTTGGAGAAATTCTGCCTAGGCCGCTCGTCGGTCGGCAATCATTTCGATAGAAATCCTCGCTATGACGCTCTCTTTGTTGCACAATTACAACAAATATCTTATTACGTATTATCAGATAGTTACGCAGGCATCCAAAAGTCGCGTGAGCGCTTTGCCAGGATCATCGGCCCGCATAAAGGTCTCCCCCACGAGCACGCAGTCGACGCCGGCAGACCGTAGTTTCGCTACGTCTGCGCCGCTGGAGATGCCGCTTTCGCTCACGGGAAGCCTGTTTGAAGGAATACGCAAGCGCAGGCTGAGCGTCGTTTCGAGGCGAGTCTCGAAGCTGCGCAGATCGCGATTGTTTATACCAATCAATGGCGTAGCGAGGCTCAGCGCCGCGTCCAGCTCCGCCGCGTCGTGCACCTCGACCAACACCGCCATGCCGAGTCCGAGCGCGATCGCCTCGAGCTCGCGCATAGTGTCCACGGGCAAAGCGGCCGCGATCAGGAGCACACAATCGGCCCCCATGGCGCGTGACTCGTAGAGCTGGTATGCGTCGATGACGAAATCCTTGCGCAGCACCGGCAGGTCGCAGGCGCCGCGGGCGGCGACCAAGTGCTCGGGCGCCCCCTGAAAGTATTGGCGGTCGGTCAGCACCGACAGGCAGGCGGCGCCGCCCGCCTCGTAGCTGCGCGAGATTGCGGCAGGATCGAAGTCGGCGCGCAGCAAGCCCTTGGAAGGGCTCGCGCGCTTGATCTCGGCGATCACCGCGGGCCGCCCCGCCGCGATCTTCGCGCGCAGCGCGCCGACGAAATCGCGCGGCGCGGGTGCCGCGCGGGCGCGCGCCTCGAGCTCGGGCTGCGGCAGCGCGCGGCGCGCGGCCTCGACCTCGCCCCGCTTCGTCTCGAGGATGCGCTGCAGGATGTCCGCCACGCTCAGCCCTTCGCCTTCAAGCGCTGCGTGTAGGCGACGAACTCTTCCAGCTTGGCCTTCGCCGCGCCGCTCGCGATGGTCTTGCGCGCGTACTCGATGCCAGTGTCCAGCGTCTTCGCCGCGCCCGAAACATAGATTGCGGCGCCGGCGTTCAGCAGCACGATGTTCAGCGCCGGGCCGGGCTGGTTGTCGAGCACGGCGAGCACCATCTGCTTCGATTCGTCTACGGTGTTCACCTGGATCGCACGCCGGTCGTAGAGCTCGAGCCCGAATTGCGAGGGGTGCACCGTGTACTCGCGCACCTCGCCCTTGACCAGCTCGCCGACCAGGGTCTCTCCGGAAATCGAGATTTCATCCAGGCCGTCTAGGCCGTACACGGTCATCACGTGTCGGCTCCCCAGGCGCTGCAGCACGCGCACCTGGATGCCGACCAGGTCCGGATGGAACACGCCGAGCACTTGGTTCGGCGCGCCCGCCGGATTGGTGAGCGGCCCCAAGATGTTGAAGATGGTGCGCACGCCAAGTTCCTTCCTCACAGGCGCGGCGTATTTCATCGCCGTGTGGTGCGACGGAGCGAACATGAAGCCCAGCCCGGTCTTGTCGATGCAGGCGGCGACCTGCTTCGAATCGAGCATGATGTTCGCCCCGAGCGCCTCGAGCACGTCGGCGCTGCCGGAGGAGGAGGACACCGCGCGGTTGCCGTGCTTGGCGATCTTCACGCCGGCCGCGGCCGCGACGAACGCCGACGCCGTTGACACGTTGAATGTGCGCGCCGCGTCGCCGCCGGTGCCGACGATGTCGACCAGGTGCCGGTCGTCGGCGACCTCGACGCGCGTGGCGAATTCGCGCATGACTTGCGCCGCCGCCGCGATCTCGCCGATGGTCTCCTTCTTCACGCGCAGGCCGATGACGAACCCGGCGATCTGCGCAGGCGTCAGCTCGCCGCGCATGATCTGCCGCATGACGTGAAGCATCTCGTCGTGGAACACCTCGCGGTGCTCGACGGTGCGCTGGATCGCTTCCGCGATCGTGATCTGCTTCATTGCATCCTCCCCTTGAGGAAATTTTCCAGCATCTTGTGGCCGTGCTCGGTGAGCAGCGCTTCCGGGTGGAACTGCACGCCCTCGACCGGCAGGTTGCGGTGGCGCAGCCCCATGATTTCGCCGTCCTCGGATTCCGCGCTCACTTCCAGGCATGCCGGCAGCGATGCGCGCTCGACCACCAGCGAGTGATAGCGCGTGGCGATGAAATCGTTCGGCACGTCCGCGAATACGCCGCGCCCGTCGTGATGGATGCGCGACACCTTGCCGTGCATCACCTGTTTCGCGCGCACCACCCTTCCGCCGAAGGCCTGGCCGATCGCCTGGTGCCCGAGGCACACGCCGAGCAGCGGCACGCGTCCGGCCAGGCGCTCTATGACGGCGAGCGACACGCCCGCCTCGTTCGGCGTGCAGGGCCCGGGCGAAATGACGATGCGCGCAGGCGCCAGCGCCTCGACGGCGTCGACACCGAGCTCGTCATTGCGCACCACGCGCACCTGCTCGCCCAGCTCGCCGAGGTACTGCACCAGGTTGTAGGTGAACGAATCGTAGTTGTCGATCATCAGCACCATGGCGCGCTCCTCAGGCGGCCGCGCGCGCGTTGCGCGCCGCGCACGCCCCCGAGGCGTGCTCGGCGGTCGCCACCTCGGCCGCGCGCAGGATGGCGCGCGCCTTATGCTGTGTCTCCTGCCACTCGGCCTGCGGGTCGGAGTCGGCCACGATTCCCGCCGCGGCCTGCACGTGCAGCAGCCCGTCCTTCACCACGGCGGTGCGGATCGCGATCGCCACGTCCATGTCGCCGTTGAAGCCGAGATAGCCCACCGCGCCGCTGTACACGCCGCGCTTGACGGGCTCCAGCTCGTCGATGATCTGCATCGCGCGCACCTTGGGCGCCCCGGTGACGGTGCCGGCGGGAAAGCTCGCCCTGAACACGTCGATCGCGTCGAGCCCGGGGGCGATCTTGGCTTCCACGTTCGACACGATGTGCATCACGTGCGAGTAGCGCTCGACCACCATCTTCTCGGTCACGCGCACGCTGCCGATCGCCGCCACGCGGCCGGCGTCGTTGCGGCCGAGGTCGATGAGCATCACGTGCTCGGCGCGCTCCTTGGGATCGGCGAGCAGCTCCTCGGCGATCCTCGCGTCGTCCTCCGGCGTCGCGCCGCGCGGCCGCGTGCCCGCGATCGGCCGCAGGGTCACGTTGTCCCCCGCCAGGCGCACCATGATCTCGGGCGATGCGCCGACCACGTGGTGGTCGCCGAAGTCGAAGAAATACATGTACGGCGAAGGGTTCAGGCCGCGCAGCGCGCGGTACAGCGTGAGCGGAGGTGCGTCGAAGCGGCGCGTCGTGCGCTGCGAGATCTGCACCTGCATGCAGTCGCCGGCGTAGATGTACTCCTTGCAGCGCCGCACTGCGTCGAGGAATCCCTGCTCGCTGAACGAGCGCTCGAGCGGCGCCGCCTCGCCCGCGGACGGCTCGGCGGTGAGCGCGAGCACCATGCTCTCGGGCAGTGGCCCCGCGAGCCGGGCGCGCAGGCGCTCCAGGCGCTCGCGTGCGCTGCGGTACGCGTCGGCTTGCTGCGGGTCGGCGTACACGACGAGATACAGTTTGCCGAGCACGTTGTCGACCACGGCCAGCTCGTCCGACACCAGCAGCAGCATGTCGGGCGTGCCGAGCGCATCCGGCTTGCCGCCGGCCAGCGCAGTCGGCTCGACGTGCTTCACGGTCTCGTAGCCGAAGTAGCCGACCAGTCCGCCGCCGAAGCGCAGCGCGGCCGGCACCGGCGCCACGCGCTGGCGCGCCAGGTACTCGCGCGCGTACAGGAACGGATCGGCGTTTTCGTGCCGCTCGAGGCACACGTCGGCGCCGCGCGCGTCGCGCAGCAGGCGGCGCACGGTCGCGCCACGCGCCTCGATGCGCTCGGTGCACGCGAGGCCGATGAACGAATAGCGCCCGAAACGCTCGCCGCCCACCACCGACTCGAGCAGATAGCTGAACGGGCCGTGCGCCAGCTTGGCGTACACGGCGAGCGGCGTGTAGAGGTCGGCGCGCGCCTCGGCGACCACGGGAATACGCGTGTAACCCTGCGAAGCGAGCTTGTTGAAATCGAGCTCGGTCATGGAAATCTCCACCTGAAACGAACGGAACTTAAGCTTGCGGCCTGGGTATTCCGCGCCGCCCGAGCCGCGCGGGGACGCGAGAGGATCTAGCGGCGCCGGGGGCGCCAGCTACGCCAGAGGTTCGACCACAGTCCCGTCAGTGGGTGATTCACGACCGATTGAGCAGTACGTTCGCAGCCTCGGAAAGCGAGGCGACTATACCATCACATTCGATGCTGCGTATATCCCGCCCCTCGCGGTAGCCGTAAGGCACCAGCAGCACCGGGGCGCACCCTGCGGCGCGCGCGCCCTGCGCGTCGTTAGCCGAATCGCCGATCGCCGCCGCCTCGTGCGGCGCCACGTCGAGCCGCCCGCAGGCGACGAGAAACGGCCCGGGAGCGGGCTTGCGGCTGCCCGCCTGATCGCTGGTGACGACGGCATCGAAGTACGCGTCGAGCGCGCACGCCGCGAGCAGCGGGAGTGCGTAGCGCGCGGCCTTGTTCGTGACGCAGGCAAGCCGCAACCCTCCCGCGCGCATCGCCGCCAGGCCTTCGCGGACTCCCGCGTAAGGCGTCGAAGCGCTGCCGTTGACGCGCTCGTAATGCGCCGCGAAGCGGGCGAGCGCCGATTCGAGCAGCTTCTCGTCCGGCGCGCGTCCGGTAGACGCTTCGAGGCAACGGTGCACGAGGACCGCGATGCCCTGGCCGATGAAATCGCGCACCGAAGCCTCGGGCAGCCCGCGCAGGCCGAGCTCGGCGAGCGTGGCGTTGGCGGCCTGTGCCAGATCGGGCGCGGTGTCGAGCAGCGTGCCGTCGAGGTCGAGCAGCGCGGCGCTGATCACGCCGCGCGCCGCACCGCTGCGAGGCGCGCACGCATGTCGCGTATCGTCGCCGCGTAGTCCTTCGAGCCGAATATCGCCGAGCCGGCGACGAAGGTGTCGGCGCCCGCGGCGGCGATCTCGGCGATGTTGTCGCCCTTGACGCCGCCGTCGACTTCGAGCCAGATCTCGCGCCCGAGGCGGTCGATGCGCCGCCGCACCTCGGCGATCTTCGGCAGCACAGCAGGGATGAAGCTCTGGCCGCCGAAACCCGGATTGACCGACATGATGAGCACGAGGTCGAGCTTTTCCAGGGTGTAGTCGAGCCAGTCGACCGGCGTCGCCGGATTGAGCACCAGCCCCGCCTTGCAGCCGTGCTCCCGGATCAGGCCGATGGTGCGGTCGACGTGCTCGCTCGCCTCCGGGTGGAAGCTGATCAGGTTGGCGCCCGCCTTCGCGAAGTCGGGGATGATCCGATCGACTGGCTTCACCATCAGGTGCACATCGATCGGCAAAGACACGTGCGAACGCAGCGCCGCGCACACCAGCGGCCCGACCGTCAGATTCGGCACGTAATGGTTGTCCATGACGTCGAAGTGGACGAGATCCGCGCCCGCCTGGATCACCGCGCGCACGTCGTCGCCGAGTCGCGCGAAGTCGGCCGAAAGGATGCTCGGGGCAATGCGGAACGCCATGGCCCGCCGAGTTTACAATGCGCGCATGGCCCTGGAGAAGCGCTACGACATCGCTGTGTCGGCGAAGACGCGGTACCTGCCCGAAGAGTCGGACGAAGCGGCCGGGCGCTACGCGTTTGCCTACACCATCACCATCCGCAACGTCGGCACCGTGACCGCGCAGCTGATCAGCCGGCACTGGATCATCACCGACGCGCAGGGCCTGGTGCAGGAGGTGCGCGGGCTTGGCGTCGTAGGCGCGCAGCCGGTGCTGGCGCCGGGAGAGCGGCACGAGTACACGAGCGGCGCGGCGATCGCGACGCCGGTGGGCACCATGCGCGGCAGTTACCAGATGGTGGCGGAAGATGGCACCCGCTTCGAGGCACCGATTCCCGAATTCACGCTGTCCGTGCCGCGCGTGCTGCACTAACGCGGCGACGGATCAGCCCGGAGGGTCCTTGTTGTCGTCGTCGCGCGGACGCTTCTTCGGCCAGGTCCACCATACCATCAGCAGCCCCAGCATCAGCGCAACGCCCATTTCCAGAAAGATGACCCACATCTGTCCGCGCGCCCTCGTCGCGCTGCTCGTCATTCTAGCGGTTGCGGGCTGCGGGCAGCTCGTGTGTCGCTGCCCCCCGCCTCCGCCCGGCCCTGCGCGCTATGTCGAGACGTCGCTGAAGGAGCTGCCCGGCTGGCGCAGCGCCGCGCTCGCGCCGTCGCTCGTGGCTTTCGTCGCTGGCTGCCCCAGGCTGCAGGCGACTGCGGCCATGGCGCGGGTGTGCAGCGTTGCGACCGCGCTGCCGGCCGACGACGAAGATGCCGCGCGCAAATTCTTCTCCGCGAGCTTCGCGGCCTACGCCATCATCTCCCCCGAAGGATCCGACACCGGGCTGGTGACCGGCTACTACGAGCCGGTCATTGCCGCGAGCCGCACGGAGACGACCGCCTATGCCTATCCGATCCTCGGCGTGCCGGATGATCTGGTCGACGTCGACCTGGCGAGCGCGTACCCCCAGCTGGCCGGAATGCGTCTGCGCGGACGCCTGCAGGGCCGCAATCTGGTGCCCTATTACACGCGGGCCGAGATCGACGCGCGCGGAGCCGTCCTGCCGGCGCCGGTGATCGCGTGGGCAGCGGACTCCATGGAGCTGTTCTTCCTGCAGATCCAGGGCTCCGGCCAGCTCCAGTTCGACGACGGAACACGGCTGCGCGTCGGCTATGCCGATCAGAACGGCCGCCCGTACAGCTCGATCGGGCACTACCTGGTGGCCAATGGCGAGCTGGCGCTGGAGCAGGCGTCGATGCAAGGTATCAAGCAGTGGGCACAGGCACATCCGGACGACCTGCAGCGCACCCTCGAGCAGAACGCGAGCTACGTGTTCTTTCGCGAAATGCCGCCCGAGGGCAGTCCCGTCGGCGCCCTCGGTGTGCCCCTCAGTGCCGGTTACAGCATCGCTGTCGACCGACGCTACGTCCCGCTCGGCGCACCGGTCTGGCTCGCGACCACGACTCCTTCGTCGTCCGATCCGCTCGAGCGCCTGGTCGCCGCGCAGGACACCGGTGGCGCGATCCGCGGCGCGGTGCGCGCGGATTTTTTCTGGGGTAGCGGCGCCGAGGCCGGCGCGCTCGCAGGGAGCATGCGCCAGCCGGGAAAGATGTGGCTGCTGTGGCCGCGCGGCGAGCCGCTGCCGCGGCCCTGAGGGGGACGCCGCTTATTTCGCCTTGGACTCGCGCGCGGTGTCGTCCAGCGTCTTCTCGAGCGCCGCGGTAGTCAGGCCGCCGCGCACGCGCTCGCCGTTGGCGAAGAACAGAGTCGGCGTGGCATTGACGCCGAGCTGAGCGCCGAGCGCGAGGTTGCGTTCGATCGGCGTCTTGCAGCTCGCCTGCGCGACGGGCTCCCTGCCGTGCAGCGCCAGGTCGATCCAGGCCTTGGCACGGTCGGGAGAGCACCAGATCGCGCGCGATTGCTCGGCCAGCTCCGGGTGGATGACCGGGTACATGAACACGTAGATGGTGACGTCGTCCACGCGCGCCAGCTCCTGCTCGAATTTCTCGCATGCCGGGCAGTGAGGATCGGCGAATATCGCCAGCACCCTGCGGCCGTTGCCGCGCGTGATCTTGACCGCATCCTGCAGCGGCAGCGAGTCGAACTTGATGGCGAGCAGCTTATTCATTCGCTCTTCGGTCAGATTGCGATTGCTCTTGGTGTCGTAGATGGTGCCGACGATGATGTTGTTCGCCTGCGCATCGGTGTAGACGATCTGCGGCCCTTCGTTGGTGCGCAAGCGCACCTCGAAAAGCCCTTTCACCGGGGCAGGCTGCACGCTTTCGACGCGCGCGTCGCCCAACTTGCCCTCGATGACCTTGCGGATCTGCGCCTCGTCGGCAACCGCCGGCAGTGCGGCCAACCAAGCGAGCAGCGCGACAAACGATCGAATAGAAACCATGGCTCTCCGGAGCGCGCCTCAGCCCATGGCCTGGCGCATGAGAATGTTCTTTACGACCGCCAGACGGTTGGTCAAGTTCAATCCGGCGTTGCGCAGGCGCGCCGCGGTGCCGCCGCGCGCCTGAAACAATCGGTACAGGCCATGGACGGTCAGATCCATCGCGAGCACCGGCTCGGCGCGTGAGCGCTCGTAGCGGCGCAGAAGGTGCGGATCGCCCGGGTCGCGCATCGGCTCGCGCGCGGAAAGCACCCGCGCGAGCTCGGCGGCGTCCTGGAATCCGAGGTTCGCGCCCTGTCCTGCGAGCGGATGGACCACGTGCGCCGCATCGCCCACCAGCGCAACGCGCGCCCCGACCATGCGGTGCGCCGACACCCGTCGCAGCGCGAAGCCGCGCGGCGCGCCGACGAGCGTCAGCTCGCCAAGCGCGCGCCGGGAAGCCATTTCCACCTCGCGCGCGAGCTCGGCAGCAGCGAGCCCAAGCACCCGCGCGGCCTGCGCTTCGGGCAGCGACCACACCATCGATACGTGGCTGCCGGGAAGCGGCAACAGCGCGAGCACCGGGCCGCCCTGGAACCACTGGTAGGCGATGTTGCGGTGCGGGCGCTCGCAGGCGAAGTTCGCCACCACGGCGGTCTGCCCGTAGGGCCGCTCGAGGGCAGAGATGCCTGCCTGCGCGCGCACGAACGAGTGCGCACCATCCGCACCGACCACGAGCCGCGCGCGCACGCTGCGCCCGCCGCGCAGCGCCACGTCGACGTGCCCGTCGGCCGGCTCGAGACGCTCGCACTCGCTGCCGGCGAGAATCTCGAGCTCATCGCGCGACTCGAGCCCGCGCCAGAGCGCCCCCTGCAGCGGCGCGTCCTCGACGATCCAGGCGAGCTCCGGCGCGCCCGCTTCGCAGGCGTCGAACTCGAGCACGGAGGCGCCATCGTCGCCGTACACGCGCATCGCGTGCACGGGCGTGAGGCGCTCCGCCGGCATCGCCTGCCACACCTTGAGCGCGCGCAGCAGCGCGACGTTCGCCGGCGTAAGCGCATACACGCGCGAATCGAAAAGTCTTGCCGGCTCAGCGGCCGGGCCGCCGGGCGCATGCCCGACGAGTGCGAGCGAAAGGCCGCGCGCGGCACGCGCAAAGCACGTGCCGACCAGGCCGGCACCGACCACGACGGCGTCGAAGATCATGGCGGAATTGTAGCCGCGCCGTGCCCCGTCGCGTGCGGGCGACTGCCCAGACCTGTGAGGCTTGACCGGAACGCGGTCAGGGGCGAAAATTCGCGCCCTTTCCGGAGGCGAATTAGCTCAGCTGGTTAGAGCAGCGGAATCATAATCCGTGTGTCCGGGGTTCGAGTCCCTGATTCGCCACCATCTTTCTGCTCATCCCGATTCTCGTTGACTGACAGGCGCCTATTGGGGCTTACTGGACACTAGGCGGGTCAATATCCCCGATACGGAGCGAGCATCATGCAAAGCGGCCCGCTATCGGTAGTAGAGCAGCTACTTCAGCACGTCCCGGCCAGCATGCGGGGTTTAGTCTATTTCCTCGTCATCGCCATTGTCGTCGCGCTAACGCTTGCGTGGATCTTGGTGCCGTTCGCCGCCATGGCGGCGAACGCACGGCTAAAGCGCATGAGGAACGGGATTGAGGCGATGGGGACTACACTCGATGCTATAGCGGTAAAGCTGGATTCAACTAACAAGGCATTGCAGGAGATGCGCGCGATGGAGGCCACGTGGGTTCAAGACCCGCTTCCCATGGCCGCCAAGGGGCGACTCGATCGTATAGCGACGCTTATCGACGGGGTCGCGACAAAGCTTGATCTCACGAACAGGGAACTCCAGGAAGCGCGGAAGCTGCAAGCCGTGCAAGCTCAAGAATCACTGCAGTTTGGGGCGAAGGGACGCCTTGATCGGATGGTGAGCCGTCTCGACGCAATAGGCACGACGCTGATAGCGCTCAACAAAGAGCTTCAGGATACAGGGGCGCTCCAAGCTACCCAGCCTCTGGAACCGCATCGGAACGAACCCAGCAGCAAGATCGTGCCGCCGCGCTAGCCCCTGCCGCGATTGGCGGGTAAACCGTCTAGGGCAATGCGCGACCCGACCTGCATTCGATCCCCTCTACGCCCCTGCCCGACCGGCAGACGTAGACGTTCCGGTTGCTCGCGTCATAGAACCACGCAAAGGAGACACCATCTGAGGACGACGTGCCTACGGGAGCGACGGGCGGACGCACGTCGATAGGTGTCTGAGCCGTCGCGAATAACCAGTACCCAAGTAGTACCGCGACGAGCGCCACGGCTGCGATCTTGACCATTGCATCCTCCCATTTCGTCTTAGGCTCGGACGGGCCGAGCGGAACATGGATAGCAATCTTTCACGGACACGAGAC
>DASPRX010000084.1:0-11300 GCA_035624235.1 Burkholderiales bacterium
ATGATGGTATAGCCGGCGACGAGCTCCTTCGACTCCGTGAACGGGCCGTCGACGAAGCTGCGCTTGCCGTCCTTGGCGTACTTGATGCGCCAGGCGGTCGAGGTGGGCTTCAGGCCGTTGCCGTCGACCAGGATGCCCGCCTTCGCCATCTCGGCGTGAAAGCCGCCCATCTCGGCGAGCAGGGACTCCGGCGGCATCTTGCCCGCCTCGCTGTCCTTCGTCGCCTTGACCAGAATCATGAATTTCATTGTGCAATCTCCTCGATTTTGCGAATGTCGATTTTCACCATGGGCATGATGGCCTTCATCACGCGCTCGGCCACCTGCGCATCCTTGAAGTACCTGCCGATGTCCTTCGGCACCACCTGCCAGGACAGCCCGAAGCGGTCCTTCAGCCAGCCGCACTGCACGGGCTTGCCGCCCGCGGTGAGCCTGTCCCAGTAGTAGTCGATCTCCGCCTGGTCCGCGCACTCGACGACGAACGAGACGGCCTCGGTGAACGGAAACTGCGGCCCGCCGTTCAGCGCGACGAAGTCCTGATCCCCGAGCCGGAAAGCGACCGTCATGATCTTCCCATCGGGGTAGCGGGTAACCTGCACGATCTCGGAGTCGGGGAAGATCGAGGTATAGAGCTTCGCCGCGTCCTCGGCCTGGTCGTCGAACCAGAGGAACGGCTTGATTCTGCTGGCTTTCACCATGGGGCTGACCTCCTTTCCTGCAACCTAGTCGAACGGCGCAGCGCCGATTCGACATCCCGCTCAGACTATTTTTCGAGCTCGGCGATCCGCCGCTCGAGAAACCGCCGCTCGGGCCCCTGCTGGCTGAGCGAAAGCGCCTGCGCATAGGCCTCGGCGGCCTCGGGCTTCCTGCCCATGCGGCGAAGCAGGTCGGCGCGCACCGCGTGCGCGAGGTGGTAGCCCCGGAGCTCGTCCATCAGCGCGTCGACGAGCGCGAGCCCGGCCGCGGGACCGTCGCGCATCGCGACCGCCACCGCGCGATTGAGCTGGATAACCGGCGACGCATTGAGGCGCGAGAGCGCGTCGTACAGGCCGATGATCTCGCTCCAGTCGGTGTCGGCCGCGCGCGGCGCCTCGGCGTGCACCGCGGCAATCGCCGCCTGCAGGCAGTAGGGCCCGAACATGCGCGTGCGCAGCGCCCGCGTGGTGAGCTCGACCCCTTCGGCGATGAGCGCCCTGTTCCACAGGCTGCGGTCCTGGTCCTCGAGCAGCACGAGCTCCCCGTCCGGCCGCGAGCGCGCGGCGCGGCGCGACTCCTGCAGCAGCATGAGCGCGAGGAGCCCCATTGCCTCGGCATCGGGCAAGAGCTCCACCAGCAGCCGCCCGAGGCGTATCGCTTCCTGGGACAGATCGGCGCGCGTCACCGCATCGCCCGAGGACGCCGAATACCCCTCGTTGAAGACGAGGTACACGACGCGCAGCACCGCCTCGAGCCGTTCCGGCAGCTCGGCCTTGCCCGGAACCTCGTAGGGAATCTTCGCGTCGCGGATCTTGGTCTTCGCGCGCACGATGCGCTGCGCGAGCGCCGCTTCCTGCGCGAGGAACGCGCGCGCGATCTCGCCGGTGGTCAGCCCGCACACCTCGCGCAGCGTGAGCGCCACCTGCGCATCCGGCGCCAGCGCGGGGTGGCAGCAGGTGAAGACCAGCCGCAGCCGGTCGTCGTCGATCCCTTCGCGCTCGGCCTCGGGCTCGGCGGGCACGTCCTCGAGCGACTCGGGATCGACGGTCGTGAAGCGCTCGCGGCGCCGGAGCGCGTCGATCGCCTTGAAGCGCCCGGCCGAGACCAGCCACGCGCGCGGATTCGCCGGAACGCCTTCGCCCGGCCACTGCTCCATTGCGGCGCGGAAGGCTTCCGACATCGCTTCTTCCGCGAGGTCGAAGTCGCCGAGCAGGCGAATCAGCGTCGCCAGCACGCGGCGCGACTCCCTGCGGTACAGCGCGTCGAAGTCCGGGGTCACGCGCCGCAGGATAGCAAGGGCGGCCCGCGCGGGCCGCCCCCGCCCCGCTAGACGCGCGCTTCGGCCAGCCCCTTCTCGAATTCCATCATCTCGCGCGCGTGGGTCGAGAAGAAAGGCCGCGGCTTCGCGCCGGTCAGCCGGTCTTCGAGGATGCCCACGTGCGTGGCCCAGCCGCCGCCGACCGCGATCCTGAGGCCCGCGTCGTCGGGCAGCCGGTGGTGGATGGTGAGCAGCACGTCCTTGCCGCGCGGCGCGAGCTCGTAGGTCACCTCGGCCATCCCGTTCTCCCAGGACCAGGTGTGCGCGAGCAGCTTCATCGGCTCGAGGCGCGTGATCACGCCGGTGGCCCGGTGCTTGCCCGCGGCCCGCGCGCCGGCGGGCGCTTTCTCGCCGGTGAGCGACTCGTTGTCGAACAGGAGCTCGATCTTGCCGCCTACGCGCAGGTCGAACTCGCCCGCGGCGAGCCACAGCGCGCGCTTCTTCGACTCGGTGATGTAGGCCCACACGCGCTCGACGGGTCCGGGCAGCAGCCGCTCGAAGCGGATGGTGGAAGGCGGGATCACGGTGGCACGGGCAGTCATGGCTTTCTCCTTCGTTTGGCAGCAGGTTTACGGGAAGCGGCCTTCGCGGCCTCGATGGCGTCCTCCGCTCGCAAGGCGGCCTCCAGGCGGTCGAGGCGCGCAGCCCAGGCGGCGCGCTCGCGCTGGATCCAGGCCGAGACCTGGTCCATCGGCTTCGGCTCGAGCGAGAGGAAGTGGTCGCGCCCGGAGACGCGCCGGCGCACCAGCCCGGCGCGCTCCAGGATGCGGATGTGCTTGGACACGGAGTTGAGCGAGATGTCGTACGGCGCCGCGATCTCCGTCACGCGCGCCTCACCCGCCGCCAGCCGCTGCAGGATGCTGCGGCGGGTCTCGTCGGCGAGCGCGACCAGGGTGTCGTCGAGGTCCATGGCCGAGACGTTAACCCAAAAGGGTGAATATTGCAAGCCCCCCGGGCGCGCGCACCGCTTAACCCGTTTTCTCCCCTCCTCCGTTTAACTCTCACGTGCCCCGCGATCACCGGGGGCGAGGACCATTCGGAGGAAGACATGAAGAAGCAGGAATGCCTGCGGCGGCTAAGCGCCGCGTTCGGGGCGGCGCTCGTCTGCACCGCGGGCGCCGCGTACGCGGAGAACGTAGCCCGCATCACCGCAGTGACGCTCTATCCCGGGAGCGCGACGGTGGAACGAACGGTCAAGGTGACGTCCGGCATGACGCGCCTGGAGATTTCCGGGCTGCCGGCGAATTTCGATCCGCAGTCGGTGCGCGTGAGCGCGGACGAAGGGGTGAGAGTCGGCGAGGTTACCACGCAGGACGCCGCGCGCACCGAAGCGCCCGGCCCGCGCGAGGCGCAGCTCGAGCACCGGATCCAGGCGCTCAAGGACAAGCAATCCGCGCTCGACGCGCAGGTGAAGTCCGCCGAGATGGTGAACGAGTTCCTCTCGCGCCTGGGCGGCCCCGGGGAAAAGCCGGCGCCGGTTCCCGATGCGCGCTCGCTCGCCGGGGTGATCGAGCTGATCCGCAAGAATTCGAGCGAGTCGCTCGCGCGCGTCGAGCGCGCGAAGGTCGAGAAGCGGGAGAACGGGAAGCAAATCGCGGCCCTGGAGCGCGATCTCGCGCACCTGCGTAGCGGTGCTACGGATACCCGCACGATCCTCGTCGACGTGTCGGGCGAGGGCAACGCGCGCGTGTCCTACCAGGTGAACGACGCCGGCTGGCAACCCGCGTACCGCGCGAGCCTCGATTCGAACGCGTCGAAGCTCGAGCTCGTCCGGCAGGCCGTCGTCGCGCAGCGCACTGGCGAGGACTGGGGCGCGGTGAAGCTCAAGCTCTCCACCGGCCTGCCGCGACTCTCTCTGCAGGGACCGGATCCCCGGCCGTGGTACGTGTCGCTGGTCGAATCGCGGCCATACGCAGGTGCCGCCAAAGTCGCGGCCGACGTTCTCCAGAGCGAGATGAAGCGCGAGTTCCGCGCCAATGCACCCGAGGCAAAGCCCGCCGAGGTGCAGACGACCTTCGCGACCGAGTTCGAGGTGCCGGGGCTCGTAACCCTGCCCTCGGACGGAAGGAAGGTCACGGTGTCGCTCGCGAAGCTCGTGCTGCCCGCGAAGATGCTACTGCGCGTCGTGCCGCGGCAGGACGTTGCCGCGATCATTACGGCGCAGGCGAAGCGCCCCGAAGGCGTGTGGCTGCCGGGAAGGATCGATCTCGCGCGCGACGGCGACTACGTCGGCTCGACCACCTGGAATCCGCAGGCGGACGGCGATTTGGTGCTGCCCTTCGGGCGCGACGGCCTGGTGCGCGTGAAAGTGGACCGCGTGAAGAACCGCAACGGTTCGGCCGGCCTGATCGGCGGCAAGAACGAGCGCGAGGTGAGCGACCTGGTGACGCTTACCAGCTTCCACAAGAGGGCGCTGCCGCTCCTCGTCCTCGAGTCATCGCCCATATCCACCGACGACCGCATCGAGGTCAGGGCCGAATTCCAGCCCAAGCCGCAACGCGAGGGCTGGGAGAACCGCCCGGGCGTGGTCGCCTGGGAACGCGACATCGCGCCGGGCGAGACCGTCAAGATTTCCGCCCACTACACCGTCGTCTATCCCAAGGAGGTCTCGGTCGTCGGATTGCCGTGAGGACGATTCCTCACCGGCGCGGCGGCGGCCTGAGCGCCGGGAGCTAGGCCAGGGCGGACGCCAGCCGCGCCGCGTCCTCGACCTCGGGTGCCGTGCGATCGGGCAGCGCGTCGATCCCGGAGCCCTCGAGCGCCGCCTGCGCCTCGCCGCGGCGGCCGCACTCGCCAAGGTAGCGCGCGAGCGCGATGGCCGCCTTCGCCTGCAGCAGCGCCGCCTGTTGTGCGGTCGCGATCCGCAGCGCCGTGCGCAGGTTGTGCTCGGCGCCGGCCGCGTCGCCGCCGCGCGCGACGAGCTCGCCCCGGATGCGCCAGAGCTCGGAGGCGAAGACGCCCACCTGCGGATCGTTCATTTCGCCCAAGAGGCGCGCGATCAGCGCGAGCGCGTCGCCTTCGCGTCCGGCACGTATCAGGGTCTCGGTCATGACCACACCCGGCAGCGCGGCAAAGAAGCCGAAACCGTGCGTCGGTTCGAATGTGGGCTCCATGCGCTCGAGGCCGCCGGCCGAATCGCCGCGCATGCCCTGCGCGGCGCCCACCCAGAACTCGCCCACCGCACGGTTGGCCGGTAGGTCGAAGCGCGTCGCGTCGCGCACTAGTGCCTCGGCCGCGGCGGCGCAGGCCTCGGCGTCGCGCGTGAAGTACAGCGCGTGGCAAATTATGCTCTCGGCGAATACGTGCGTGAGTGGGTGCCGCAGGCGTTCCGAGAGTGCGAGCGCTGCGGCCAGGTCCAGCTTGATGCGCGCGGCGTCGCCCGAGATGCCGAAGCCCATGGCGCGGCAGCAATAGGCGCACACCCCGGGATCGTGCCCGGCAAAGGTATAGGAGAAGCGGTGGTGACGCGCCGCGTCGTAGCGGCGTATTCCTTGCTCGGCGTAATCGACCAACTGTCGGGCGTACCCCATGAAATAGGCGAGGCCCCAACGGTGGTGCAGCGCCTCGAGCTTGAGATCCTCGTCGCCGAGGGCGTCGCTGATCGCGAGCAGCTCCTCGCCGCGTATCTTCGCCTTGTCGAGCCGGCGATTGCGCGCGGCGTTGAGATACAGACCCCAGGTCGACTGGAACATCTGCGGGCCCGCGTTCACCTCCTTCGCCAGCCGGTAGGCCTCAGTGAGCGCCGCCTCGGCCTCCGGCGCCTGCGGACCCTTCTGGAACACGAGTGCCGTGCCGAGCTTGAGCTGCGCGTCCAGCTTCATGCGTGCGCCGAGCGCCGCGTCCGGGACCCGCGCTGCCTCCGCCAGCGCGTACTCGAGCGCGGCGATCGACTCGCCAAAGGCGTGGCGTGCGCTCGACTGGTCGGCAGCGCGCATCCAGCACTCGAAGGCCTCCTGCGCCTCGCCGGCGCGCCCGTAGTGGTGCGCAAGCACCGCGGGCTCGCCCGCGCCGGCGGCTCCAATCGCGCGCGCGGTCCGGCCGTGCAGCACCTGGCGCCGCGCGCGGGACAAGCTCTCGTACGCCGCCTCCTGCACCAACGCGTGATTGAAGACGTATGCGGTCTCTTCGCCATCCCCGGCGGCGAAGACGAGGCCGGATTCCTGCAGGCGCGCGAGGCCGCCGCGCAGCGTGTCTTCGTGCGCTTCGGCGACCGCGGCGAGCAGCGCGAGAGGAAACTGGCGTCCGATCACCGCCGCCGCCTGCGCCACCTCCTTCGCTCCGCCGAGGCGGTCGAGGCGCGCCGTCAACGAATCCTTGAGCGTGAGCGGCACCGCGTCCGTGGCCGGCGCGTGCAGGTCGAGCACCGCCTTGGTCAGCTCCTCGACGAACAGCGGGACGCCGTCGCTGCGGCGGGTGATCTCGCCGATGACCGATGCATCCACCCGCCGGGGGCCGGCGACGTGGCGCGCGAGCGCCCCGCACTGCTCGGGGCCGAGCTGCTTGCAGCGCAGCGTGCTCGCGTGCCGGTGCTCGGCCCAGCCCGGCTTCGCTTCCGGGCGGTGCGTTGCGACGACGAGCAGCCGCTCGCGCTCGATCCGCGCAAGCAGGCGCTCGATCAGCGCCTGGGTGGTCGGGTCGCTCCAGTGGAGATCCTCGACCAGCAGCAGCACGGTCGAGCCGTCCAGAGGGGCGACCAGGAACGCCTCCACGAGCGCGAGGGTCGCGTTCTTGCGCTGCGTCGGCGTCATTTCCGGAAACGCGACGCCCGGCGGCGGTCGCAAGCCGAGCAGCTCCGCGAGCAGGGCGCGCGCCTGCGCGCCCGCCTGGTCGATATGGGCAAGCATGCGATCGATGCGCTCGAGATTCTCCGCGTCGCGCGCGTCGCGCCGCAGGTCGAGCCGGTGACGCAGCAGCTGGATGAACGGGTGAAGCGCGATATTGGCGTGGTACGGCGAACACTGCGCGCGGAGCAGCCGGTGCGGCTGGTCGCGCACGCGCTCGGCGAGCGCTTCGAGCAGCCTCGACTTGCCCATGCCGGCCTCGCCGGACACGAGGACAAGGTGGCCGTTGCCGTCCACCGCGCGGCGCCAGGCGTCGTCGAGGTAAGCGAGCTCGCGGTCGCGACCGATGATCGGCGCCGCGATCGCTGCACGCGCCGCGATGAAGCGGCTCTCGACCGCGCTCGCACCGAGCGCCCGCCAGACGGCGATCGGCTCGCGGAACCCCTTGACCTCCTGGGCGCCGGCGAACAGGTACTCGAAGAAATCGGCGGTCAGCTGGTGCGTCGAGGCGCTGACGAGCACGCTCCCGGCTTCGGCGACCGACTGCAGGCGCGCGGCGAGGTTGGGCGTGTCGCCGACCACGGTCTGCTCGCCGTCGGAGCCGTGCGCGCCGGCGACGACCAGCCCGGTCGCGATGCCGACGCGCGCCTTCAGCGCGGCGCCGCCCGGCCGCTCCAGGCGGCCGACCTCGGCTGCGACCTCGAGGCCGGCGCGCACGGCACGCTCAGCTGCGTGCTCCTGCGCCTTTGGGTAGCCGAAGTAGGCGAGTATGCCGTCGCCGAGATATTGCGCGACATGGCCGTCGTAGCGGGCAATCACCGATGTGCAGGCAGCCCGATAGCGCTCGAGCAGACGGTTCAAGTCCTCGGGGTCGAGCTTGCGCGCGAGCGCGGTGGAGTCGACCAGGTCGGTGAACACCACGGTTACCTGACGGCGCTCGACCTCCACCGCGTCCGCCAAGGCCTCCGCGCGCGGCACCTCGTGCCCGCGCAGCCTTGCCGCCGCCGCGAGGAATTTGCGGCGATGGCCGAGCGAAAACCCCAGCTTCTCCAGGTCCTGCTCGGTCAGCTCGCTCGCGATCTCCAGATCGACGTCATGCGCGCGCAACGCCTCCTCGTATTTCTCGAGGCCAAGGCTCTGCAGCCAGAGCGCAAGATCCGACATCAATCCTCCGTGCCACCATTAGACACCACAAACGCCGCGGCGGCACCCCGAAGCCGGTCCCCCGGGGGACTAGCGATCGAGACGCGCGTAAGCGAGCGGGGCAACGGCGAGCAGCGCGAGCAGGATGGCGGCGATCGCCGGCACGAGGTTCAGCAGCATCGCGAACGGCAAGGCCACGAACAAGGCCGCGAGCAGCCAGGGCACGCGCGGCGGCCGGCCGAGGTCAACGCCGAGCTTCTTGCGGATCCAGCGCATCGCCCTGGGCTCGCGCGCCCTGCGGCGTCCCAGCGTGCGCGCGAGCGAGCGCTCCTCCAGCCAGGAGAAGAACACCAGGCCGAACACGAACAGGCTGCCGATCAGCATCACGGGCGCGAGCAGCAGCCCCGCCAGCGCCGAGACGGCGCGCACGCCCACCAGCGCCATGACCGGGGCCAGCCCGCAGGCGATCGCCGTGACCCCGATCAGCAGCAGCGCCGGGATCACCAGGTGGGCGCGCTGGCCGAGGTAGTCGCGGAACTCGTCGACCTCGCGGTAGCGGCTCGCGAGCGACACCGCGTCCTCGAGCGGGCCAAGCAGCTGCCGGCCGACGCTCCGCTGCAAATCCGCCTTATCGGGTATCGCCCACATCGCAACGCCCTCCCTGCTGTCGCAATGGCAAGGGCCAGCATACGGAACCGCCGCCCAAAAAGCGGGGAACAAATCCGCACTTCTCGTCCGCCACGGCTCCGCCCGCACCTACCTCCAGCGCAGCAGCGCGCGCTCGAGCCGCCCGAGGAGGTAGCCGATCGCGAGCCCAAGGAGCGAGAGCACGACCACGCCGGCGACGAGCTGGTCCGTCTGCATCAGGTTCCCGGCCTGCAGGATGAACGCGCCGACGCCGTGCTCCGCGCCGATCATCTCGGCGGCGACAAGGAGAATAAGCGCGATCGAGGACGAGATGCGAAAGCCCGCCAGGATCGCCGGCATCGCTCCCGGCAGTAGGATCTTGCGGATGATCTCGCGCCGCGGCAGGTTGAAGCTCTGCGCCATGCGGATGAGATTCCTCGGCACCGAATCGACCGCGCTGTAGCCGGTGATCGCGGTGGGGAAGAACACCCCGAGCGCGATGGTGGCGATCTTCGAGGGCTCGCCGATGCCGAACCACAGGATGAGCAGCGGCAAGAGCGCGATCTTCGGGATCGGGAAGAGCGCCGAGACGATCGGGATGCCGATCGCGCGCGGCGTGGTCCAGATGCCCATCGCGACGCCGGCCACGAGGCCGGCAGCCGTGCCGAGCAACCAGCCCCACAGCACGCGGTAGAGGCTCGCGCCGAGATCGCCCGGCAGGCGCCCCGAGCGCCACAGCTCGCCGAAGGCGCGCGCCACCTGCCACGGGCTCGGCATGAAGAGCGCGGGCAGCAGCCCGCTCGAAGACGCGGCCTGCCACGCGGCGATGATCGCCGCGAAGGCGAGCCACGAGGCCCAGCGGCGCGCCCCGGGCTCGAAGCCGCCGCCGCGGAATGGGACGCGCGTCTCCGCGATCGATTGCTCAGCCATCGTGCACCTCCCGGTCTGCGACCTGCACCTCGTCGCGGATCAGCGCCCAGATGCGCTGGTGCAGCGCGCTCAACGCGGCGGCGCGCTCGGGCGCCGCGCGCTCGGCAAGAGGAATGTCCACGGCGACGATCTCCTTCAGGCGCCCGGGGCGGCGCGACAGGACCGCGATGCGGTCGGCCATGCGCAGCGCCTCGAACAGGTTGTGCGTCACGTACACCGAAGTGGTGCGCTCGTGGCTCCAGATGCGGATCAGGTCCTCCATCAGCAGCTCGCGCGTCTGCGCGTCGAGCGCCGACAGCGGCTCGTCGAGCAGGAGCAGCGCCGGGCGCACCGCGGTCGCGCGCGCGAGGCCGACGCGCTGGCGCATGCCGCCGGAGAGCTGCCTCGGATAGGCGCGCGCGAACTCCTCCAGCCCCGTGAGCCGCAGCGCCTCGTCGATGCGGCGCTCGCGCTCAGCGGCGCCGAGCCGATGGTGCTCGAGCGCGAGCGCGACGTTGCCCGCGACCGTGCGCCAGGGCAGGAGCGCGAAGTCCTGGAACACGTAGGTGAACGGGTTGAGGCAGCCCGCGGGCGGCTCGCCGCGCACGCGCACGTAGCCCTCGCTCGGCTCGAGCAGCCCGCCCATGATGCCGAGCAGCGTCGACTTGCCGCAGCCCGAGGGGCCGAGCAGCGCGAGCGTTTCGCCCTCGCGCACCTCGAGGTCGATCGCCTCGAGCGCGCGCAGCTCGCCGTAGCGGTGGCTCACGCCCTCGAGCAGCAGCTCCATGGCGCGGCTGCGCGCCGGCCCGAGCGGCGCGCGCGTTACTCCTGCCCCTGGATGAAGCCCAGGTCGAGGAACTTCTTCGGATCGACGTCCTGGTCGACCAGGCCGTGCTTCTGGTACCAGGCGACCTGCTTGGTCACGTCCTTCACGTCCAGGCGCCCGAGCGGATCGATGTACGGCGCGCCGAGGTAGATCGCCTCGGGCTTGGACTGCGTGTACTTCTCCAGGATCGGCAGCAGCTCGTTCGCCTTGTCGTCGAACACGCGCTCGCCCTTCGCGTCGCGCCGGTCGAACGCCTCGTAGTACTCCGCCGCCGCCTGCTGGTAGGCGCGCACGAACGCGCGCACCACCTCGGGCCGCTGCTCGATGTTCTTCGCCGAGGTGAACAGCCCGCCGACCTGCCAGGGCGTGTAGTCGTCGACCCAGCCGATCACGTGCACCGAGCCGGCCTTGGTGAGCGCGGCGATGATGTGCGCCGGCAGGAAGGTCATGTCGACCTCGCCGCCCTTCACCGCCGCGATCATGTTCGGCACCGATTGCAGCGGCTTGAGGTGGATCGAGCTCATGTCCCAGCCGAACTTGTCCGCGAGCATGCCGACGTTGTACTGGAACGTCGAGCCGACCTGCGTGATCCCCACCGTGTGCCCGGGCAGCTGCTTGATGTCGCGCAGCCCCGCCTCGTAGGCCTTGTTCGACACTGCGAAGCCGATGAAGTGGTAGCCCGGCTGCTCGCGCGACTGCGCGCCGATCACCTTGAGCGCGCCCTTGCCGGCGAGGTTGAAGAACCCGGCCGTGAAGCCCGTGACGCCGAAATCGCAGTCGCCCGAGGCGACGCCGACCGCGACCGGTTGCGCGGCGTGGAACAGCTTGATCTCCGACTTCAGGCCCTCGCGCGCGAAGTAGCCCTTGTCCTGCGCGATGAAGAGCGGCGCCGACGACACGAACGGCAGCGCGCAGAGCGTGACCGGCTGCGGCTCCGCGGCCTGCGCGCCGAGAGCGGAAAGGGCAACGAGAAGAGCGGCGATTTTTCTGTGCATGGGACG
>DASPRX010000179.1:0-21681 GCA_035624235.1 Burkholderiales bacterium
GGTAGCGCGGAAAGGTTGCGCGGAACCAGAGGAACAGCGACACCACGACGAACATCTTGCCGAGCAGCCACGCGGTCGGCGGGATCCAGTCGAACAGCGCCGAGTCGATCGGCGCCTGCCAGCCGCCGAAGAACATGATCGACGTGAGCGCGCTGATCAGGATCATGTTCATGTACTCGGCCAGAAAGAACAGTGCGAAGGTCATGCCCGAGTACTCGACCATGTGGCCGGCCACGATCTCCGACTCGCCCTCGACCACGTCGAAGGGCGCGCGGTTCGTCTCCGCCACGCCCGAGACGAAGTACACCACCAGGATCGGCGCGAGCGGCAGCCAGTTCCACGACAGGAAGTTCAGCCCCATCGCCGCGAACATGCCCCGGCCCTGCGCGTTCACGATGTCGGACAGGTTGAGGCTCCCCGAGACCATGAGCACCACCACCAGCGCGAAGCCCATGGCGATCTCGTAGGACACCATCTGCGCCGCGGAGCGCATGGCGCCGAGGAACGAATACTTCGAGTTCGACGCCCAGCCGGCGACGATCACGCCGTACACGCCGAACGAGGTGAGCGCCATGACGTACAGCAAGCCCGCGTTCACGTTGGCCAGCACCACCTGCGGCGCGAACGGGATCACCGCCCAGGCCGCCAGCGCCGGCAGGATGGCGATCATCGGCGCGAGGATATACAGCGCCTTGCTGGCGTTCGTCGGCAGGATGATCTCCTTCATGAGGAGCTTCACCCCGTCGGCGATCGGCTGCAGCAGGCCGAGCGGCCCGACGCGGTTCGGGCCGAGCCGGATCTGCATCCAGCCGATCAGCTTCCTTTCCCACAGCGTGAGGTAGGCGACCGCAACGAACAGCGGCGCGACGATCGCGACGATGTAGAGCAGGTTCTTCACCGTGTCGAACACCGCCGGGCCCCACACCGGGCCGAACCACGCGTCGGGCCGCGAAACGAGCCAGTCCGTCATCTAAGCCGCCTTCACCACGGCGAGCTTCTCCAGCTCGAGCTCGCCGAACATCGCGCCGAGCGCCGCGGTGCTCGGATGCGCCGCCGCGACGCGCACGCAGCCCTCAGGCAGGCGCTCGTCGAGCGCCGCCGCCAGCTGCGCCTCGCCCGCGCCCTGCTTCACCCGCACCGGCTGCCCGGCGGCGACGCCCAGGCGCTGCATCAGCGCGGCGTTCATCCAGGCGCGCGGCGGCTGCGCGTCGCGCGTTTGCTGCAGCGAGCGCGCGCGCCGCACCAGCGGATCGGCGAAGTAGATCGGCACCTCCGCGATGCGCTCGAGCCCCGCGGGCTTCGCCGCTGCGGGCCCGTCCGGCGGCGAGATCTCGTTCGACAGCAGCGCGGCGACGTCCTTGCCGCGCAGGCATTCTTCGCGCACCTCGTCGCAGCTCTGGTATTCGAAGCCTGCGGCCCCGAGCAGGTTGCCGAGCACGCGCAGCACCTTCCACGCGGGCCGCGCCTCCCCCAGCGGCGGCACGGCGCCGTTGAAGCCCTGCACCCGGCCTTCGGTACTGACGAACGTGCCCGCGGTCTCGCTGAACGGCGCAATCGGCAGCACCACGTGCGCGGCGTCCTGCGCTGCGGGCTTGAAGGCCGACAGCGCGAGAACGAAGTCGGCCCGGCCGAGCGCCGCCGTCGCCGCCTGGGGATCGGCGCAGTCCAGGCGCGGCTCGACGTTCAGCAGCAGGTAGGCACGGCGCGGCTGGTCGAGGAATGTCTTGACGTTGCCGGCGCGCGGCAGGCCGGCGAGGTAGCCACCGACCGAGTTGGCGGCCTCGCCGAGGAAGCCCACGCGCACGCCGAGCGCTTGCGCCGCGGCATGGATGCGCGCGGCCTGCGGGTGCTGCTGCGCGAAGTTGCCGAGCAGCACCGCGGCGTTCCTCCCCCCGTTCAGCACTTCCTTGAAACTCGAGACCTGATCCGGCAGCTGCGAGGGCGCCACGATCTTCTTGCTCGCGACCGGCATCAGCCAGTCGTCGTCGACCGAATGCAGCACGTGCACTTGCGTGCCGCGCTTGGCGGCCTGGCGCAGGCGCTGCGCGATGAGCGGATGGTCCTTCCTTAGGAACGAGCCGACCACCAGCACGCGGTCGAGGCTCGCGAGCTCGGTGAGCGGCATGCCGAGCCAGGGAATGCCGCGCCGCCTGCCGTCGGCCGAGAAGTCCGCGTGCCGCAGCCGGAAGTCCGCGCCGCCGCCGAGTGCCTGCGCGAGCTTGCCGGCGAGGTACAACTCCTCGAGCGTCGCGTGCGGGCTGGCCAGCAGCGCGACGTCGGCACCCGCCGCCTTGAGGCCCGCCGCCGCCTGATCGAGCGCCGCCTCCCAGTCCACCTCGTGCCAGGCGCCGTCGCGCTTCACCATCGGCCGCGTCAGGCGCTCCGTGGAGTCCAGGCCCTCGTAGGAGAAGCGATCCTTGTCGGACAGCCAGCACTCGTTGATCGCCTCGTTGTCGAGCGGCAGCACGCGCATGACGCGGTTCTGCTTCACCTGCACGATGAGGTTCGAGCCCAGGCCGTCGTGCGGCGAGACCGACTTGCGCCGGCCGAGCTCCCAGGTGCGCGCGCTGTAGCGGAAGGGCTTGGAGGTGAGCGCGCCCACGGGGCACAGGTCGATCATGTTGCCCGAGAGCTCGGAGTCGACCGTCTTGCCCACGAAGGCGACGATTTCGGCGTGCTCGCCGCGATGAATCATGCCGAGCTCCATCACGCCGGCGATCTCTTCGCCGAAGCGCACGCAGCGCGTGCACTGGATGCAGCGCGTCATCTCCTCGGCGGCCACCAGCGGCCCGATGTCCTTGCGCAGCACCACGCGCTTCGCTTCCTGATAGCGCGAGCCGCTGTGGCCGTAGCCGACCGCGAGGTCCTGCAGCTGGCACTCGCCGCCCTGGTCGCAGATCGGGCAGTCGAGCGGATGGTTGATGAGCAGGAACTCCATGACGCCGTTCTGCGCCTTCTTGGCAGCGGGCGAATGCGTCCACACCTTCATGCCTTCGGCCACGGGGGTGGCGCAGGCCGGCAGCGGCTTGGGCGCCTTCTCCACCTCGACCAGGCACATGCGGCAATTTGCCGCGATGGACAGCTTCTCGTGATAGCAGAAGTGCGGGACGTAGATGCCGAGCTCGTGCGCGGCATCCATCACGGTGGCGCCCTGCGCGACCTCGACCGGCTTGCCGTCGATCTCGAGCTTGGGCATGTCAGGCCGCCTTCACCATCGCCGGCACGCGCTGCGCCCCGGAGCGGCCCCACTTCGGCTTGCTGTCCGGGCCCTGCACGAGACAGCGCTTGTGCTCGATGTGGTACTCGAACTCGCTGCGGAAGTGCTTGATGAAGCTCTTCACCGGCAGCGCCGCGGCGTCGCCGAGCGCGCAGATGGTGCGCCCGGCGATGTTGTCGGACACGTCGTCGAGCAATGCCAGGTCTTCGGGACGCCCCTTGCCGTTCTCGATGCGGTTCACCACGCGGTACAGCCACCCCGTGCCCTCGCGGCAGGGCGTGCACTGGCCGCAGGATTCCTCGAAGTAGAAGTACGACAGGCGCTCGAGGGCGCGCACCATGCAGGTGGTCTCGTCCATCACGATCACCGCGCCCGAGCCGAGCATCGAGCCCGCCTTGGCGATCGAATCGTAGTCCATGTCGGTCGCCAGCATGACGTCCGCCGGCAGCACCGGCATCGACGAGCCGCCGGGGATCACGGCCTTGAGCTTCCGGCCCGCGCGCACGCCGCCGGCCATCTCGAGCAGCTTTGCGAACGGCGTGCCGAGCTTTACCTCGTAGTTGCCCGGCCTGTTGACGTGCCCGGTCACCGAGAAGATCTTGGTGCCGCCGTTGTTCGGCCGCCCGAGCGCGAGGAAGGCGTCGCCCCCGTGCCGCATGATCCAGGGCACCGCGGCGAACGTCTCGGTGTTGTTGATCGTGGTCGGCTTGCCGTACAGCCCGTAGCTCGCCGGAAAAGGCGGCTTGTAGCGCGGCTGGCCCTTCTTGCCCTCGAGCGACTCGAGCAGCGCGGTCTCTTCGCCGCAGATGTAGGCGCCGTAGCCCGGGTGCGCGTACAGCTCGTAGCCGAAGCCCGAGCCGAGGATGTTCTTGCCGAGGTACCCGGCGGCGTAGGCCTCGCGCAGCGCCTCTTCGAAGCGCTCGTACTCGGCCCAAATCTCGCCGTGCACGTAGTTGTAGCCGGCGCTCGCCCCAGTGGCGTAGCCGGCGATCGCCATGCCCTCGATCACCGCGTGCGGGTTGTAGCGCAGGAGGTCGCGGTCCTTGCAGGTGCCCGGCTCGCCTTCGTCGGAGTTGCACACGATGTACTTTTCGCCCTGGTGCTGGCGCGGCATGAAGCTCCACTTGAGCCCGGTCGGGAAGCCCGCGCCGCCGCGCCCGCGCAGCGCCGATTTCTTCACCTCGGCGATCACCGCGTCCGGCGCCACCTTGTCGGCGAGCAGCTTCTTCAGTGCCGCGTAGCCGCCGCGTTTCTCGTACTCGGCCAGGCGCCAGTTCGCGCCGTCCAGCCCGGCCATGAGAATCGCATCCGGTCCGTAGTCGAGCATCTCAGCCCTTTTCCGCCAGCTCGTCGATCAGCGCGTCGAGCTTGTCCTTGGACATGAAATCGCACATGCGCTTGTTGTTGACCAGCACCACCGGCGACATCGCGCAGGCGCCCATGCACTCGCCCTCCTTGAGCGTGAAGCGCCCGTCCGCCGTGGTCTCGCCGAAGTCGATGCCGAGCCTGTCCTTCAGGTGGTCGGCCGCCTCGAGCGAGCCCTGCAACCCGCACGGCAGGCAGGTGCAGATGGTGAGCTTGTACTTGCCGGTCGGCTCGAGGTTGTACATGTTGTAGAAGCTGGCCACCTCGTAGACGGCGACGGGCGCCATGTCGAGATAGTGCGCGACATAGTCCATCAAGTCAGTCGACAGCCAGCCCTTCTCGTCCTGCGCGATGATGAGCGCCGCCATCACCGCCGAGCGCTTCTGCTCGACCGGGTATTTGCCGATCTCGCGGTCGATCCTGCTCAGGGCGTCGCGCGATAGCATCGGGCTCACCGATCGATGTCGCCGAAAACGATGTCTAGCGTGCTGATCACTGTCACGGCGTCCGCCAGCATGTGGCCGCGCGAAAGCTCGTCCATGCCAGACAGGTGCGCGTAGGCCGGCGAGCGCAGCTTCATGCGGTAGGGCTTGTTGGCGCCGTCGGAGACCAGGTAGACGCCGAACTCGCCCTTGGGATGCTCGATCGAGGCGAACGCCTCGCCTTCGGGCACGTGCATGCCCTCGGTGAACAGCTTGAAATGGTGGATCAGCTCTTCCATGTTCGACTTCATGTCGACGCGCGAGGGCGGCGCCACCTTGTGGTTGTCCGTGATCACCGGGCCGGGGTTCCTGCGCAGCCAGTCGATGCACTGCCTGACGATGCGGTTCGACTGGCGCATCTCCTCGATGCGCACCAGGTAGCGGTCGTAGGAGTCGCCGTTCTTGCCGATCGGCACGTCGAACTCGAGCCGGTCGTAGACCTCGTAGGGCTGCTTCTTGCGGATGTCCCAGGCGACCCCCGAGCCGCGCAGCATCGGGCCGGTGAAGCCGAGCGCCAGCGCGCGCTCCGGCGACACGACGCCGATGCCAACGGTGCGCTGCTTCCAGATGCGGTTCTCCGTGAGCAGCGTCTCGTAGTCGTCGACGCACTTCGGAAAGCGCTCGGTGAAGTCCTCGATGAAATCGAGCAGCGAGCCCTGGCGGCTGCGGTTCAGCGCGCGCACGGTGCGCGCATTGCGAAACCTCGACTCGGTGTATTGCGGCATCGCGTCCGGCAGGTCGCGGTACACGCCCCCGGGGCGGTAGTAGGCCGCGTGCATGCGCGCGCCGGACACCGCCTCGTAGCAATCGAACAGGTCCTCGCGCTCGCGGAAGCAGTACAGGAACACCGTCATCGCGCCCAGGTCCAGGCCGTGCGTGCCCAGCCCGAGCAGGTGATTCAGGATGCGCGTGATCTCGTCGAACATGACGCGGATGTATTGCGCGCGCAGCGGCACCTCGACGTCGAGCAGTTTCTCGATCGCCAGCACGTAGGCGTGCTCGTTGCACATCATGGACACGTAGTCGAGCCGGTCCATGTACGGCACGCTCTGGATGAAGGTCTTGGTCTCGGCGAGCTTCTCAGTCGCGCGGTGCAGCAATCCGATATGCGGGTCGGCGCGCTGCACCACCTCGCCGTCCAGCTCGAGCACCAGGCGCAGCACGCCGTGCGCCGCGGGATGCTGCGGCCCGAAGTTCAGCGTGTAGTTGCGGATCTCGGCCATCCGCCTACTTGCCTTCCTCGGCGTAGTGCTGCTCGCGCACCACGCGCGGCGTGACCTCGCGCGGCTCGATCGTGACCGGCTGGTACACCACCCTCTTCTGCTCAGGGTCGTAGCGCATCTCGACGTAGCCCGAGATCGGGAAGTCCTTGCGAAACGGATGGCCGACGAAGCCGTAGTCGGTCAGGATGCGGCGCAGGTCGGGATGGCCGTCGAACACGATGCCGAACAGGTCGAAGGCCTCGCGCTCGTACCAGTTGACGCTCGGCCAGATCTCGATCACCGAATCGAGCATCGGGAAGGCGTCCTCCGGACAGAACACGCGCATGCGCAACCGCCAGTTGTGCGTCACCGAGAGCAGGTGCAGCACCGCCGCAAAGCGCGTCGGGCGCTTCGCCTCGTCGCGCGGCCGGTCGCCGTAGGTCAGGTAGTCGATGCCGCACAGGTCGGTGAGCTGCTCGAAGCGCAGTTCCGGGGCGTCGCGCAGCAGCCGGCAGACCTCGCGATACTGCTGCGCCTTGACCACCAGCGTGAGCTGGTTGTGCTGCTCGCCGAGCGACACGATGCGCTC
This sequence comes from Burkholderiales bacterium, assembly GCA_035624235.1. Classification (GTDB taxonomy): domain Bacteria; phylum Pseudomonadota; class Gammaproteobacteria; order Burkholderiales; family SG8-39; genus DAHVFK01. Next base: position 6,856 of record DASPRX010000179.1, read on the forward strand.
GCCGAGCACCCGGCCAAGCGCATCCTGCAGTCGCTGCAGCTTCGGCGTCATCGCGCGATGGTGCTGGTTCGCTTGATCTTGTTCTGCAGCTGCACCAGCCCGTAGAGCAGCGCCTCGGCGGTGGGCGGGCAGCCGGGGACGTACACGTCGACCGGCACGATGCGGTCGCAGCCGCGCACTACCGAGTACGAATAGTGGTAGTACCCCCCGCCGTTGGCGCACGAACCCATCGACACCACCCAGCGCGGCTCGGCCATCTGGTCGTAGACCTTCCTCAACGCGGGCGCCATCTTGTTGCACAGCGTGCCGGCGACCACCATCACGTCGGCCTGGCGCGGGCTCGGGCGAAACACGATGCCGAAGCGGTCAAGGTCGTAGCGCGCGGCGCCCGCGTGCATCATCTCGATCGCGCAGCAGGCAAGCCCGAAGGTCATCGGCCACAGCGACCCGGTGCGCGTCCAGTTGATGAGCTTGTCGGCGGTGGTGGTGACGAAGCCCTGCTGCAGGACGCCTTCTATTCCCATTCCAGCGCTCCTTTCATCCATTCGTAGACGAAGCCGACCACGAGGATGCCGAGGAACACCATCATGGAAACGAAGCCGAACAGGCCGATCTCGCGCACCACGACCGCCCAGGGAAACAGGAACGCGATCTCCAGGTCGAACAGGATGAAAAGTATCGCGACGAGGTAGTAGCGCACGTCGAACTTCATGCGCGCATCCTCGAAGGCCTCGAAGCCGCACTCGTACGGCGAGAGCTTCTCGGGATCCGGCCGGTTTGGGGCGAGCAGCCAGCCAAGCGTCACCGGGAGCACGCCGATCGCGAGCCCGACCAGGATGAACAGCAGGACCGGAAAGTATTCGGACAGCATAGCGGCTGCGTCTGTGGTGCCCACGAGCAGACTCGAACTGCTACGGCTTTTTAGGCCACTAGCCCCTCAAGCTAGCGTGTCTACCAATTCCACCACGTGGGCGACGAAACAGGACGGCGGATTATCCTCCAATTCGCATCGTCATATCAGTTAGGCACTTCCTTCGCCTTCGAACCGTCCTTCTCGGCGGGCGCGGCGGGCTTGGGCAACTCCGCGGCGGGCTTCGGCGCGGCGGGCTTGGCAGCCGGCCGCTCCTTCACCGAGTCCATGATACCGGCGCCGCCGGATTCGCTGCGGTGCGTGGCGAAGTAGGACAGACCGAGGCTGGATACGAAAAACAGCGCTGCGAGCACCGCGGTCGTGCGCGAAAGGAAGTTCGCCGATCCGGTCGCGCCGAACAGACTGCTCGACGCACCGCCGCCGAATCCCGAGCCCATGTCCGCGCCCTTGCCGTGCTGCAGCAGCACCAGGCCGATGATGCCCAGCGCGATCAGCACGTGGGCGATGATGACGAAAGTGTTCCAGAATCCCATGCGTTCACCTCTTGATTGCCGCGGCGCGCACGATGGCGAGGAAATCCTCCGCCACCCGCGAGGCGCCGCCTACCAGGCCGCCGTCCACGTCCGGCATTGCGACGAGCGCGGCGGCATTCGACGGCTTCATGCTGCCGCCGTAGAGCACGCGCAGCCCCTCGGCCACGCTCTTGTCGCGCTGCGCGAGCCGCGCGCGCAGGAAACCGTGCACCTCCTGCGCCTGCTCGGGCGTCGCGTTGCGTCCCGTTCCGATCGCCCACACCGGCTCGTAGGCGAGCACCGCGCGCGCGAACGCCTGCGCGCCCGCTTCGTCCAGCACCGCGTCGAGCTGACGCGCCACGACAGCCTCGGTGCGGCTCGCGTCGCGCTCGCCCAGCGTCTCGCCGACGCACAGGATCGGAGTCAGCCCCGCCGCCTGCGCCGCGGCGAACTTGGCGGCCACCTGCGCGTCGGTCTCGCCGTAGAGATGCCTGCGCTCCGAGTGCCCGACGATCACGTAGCGGCAATCGAAATCCGCGAGCATTGCCGCCGAGACCTCTCCAGTGTATGCGCCGTCGGCATGCTCACTTAGGTTTTGAGCGCCCCAGGCGAGCGAGGTTCGCGCGAGCTGCGCAGCGGTCTCCGCAAGATAGGGAAACGGCACGCACACCGCGCATTCGACGCCGGAAATCCCGTTCATTCCCCTGACGATCGCATCGAGCAGCGCCCGGTTCGTGCTCCGGCTGCCGAGCATCTTCCAGTTGCCGGCGACCAGCCGCGCGCGCATTCTGAATCCGTTTGAAAAATCACGAAATTCTACCGTGCCGCGGCGAGCGGGGTCAACGCGAAGACCGGGTCGGATCGCAGAGATAGTGCGCCGCAAAGGCGCGCACCGACTCGCCGGCGCGCGCGCCGGAGCGCGCCGCGCATGCGTTCACGTGCGAGAGCACGCCGTTGTCCCACAGCGAGCGGCAATCGCCGATGCGCGCGCTGCGAAAGTCCACGGTCGCGGCAGGGATGTCGCGCGCCTGGAGCGGCGCGAGGCGCGAGACGCCGATATGGTCGGCGCCCACGCCGGCGTCATGGAAAACCGCTGCGCGCGCATCGACGCCGAGCGCGGACTCCGGTCTGCCGCCGTGCAGCGCGCCGTGCGAGCCGATCACCAGCACGCGCCCTGCGTCGCCTGGCTCGAGCATGCCGACCGAATCCAGTCCCCACACTTCCGGCTGCGAGGCGAGGAGCAGATGCCGCCCCGCGGCGCAGGCTGCGGGCCGCGCGCGCGGCGCCGGCGCGCCGCGCAACCGCTCGGCCGCCTCGCGGCATGCCTGGCCCGCGCGCACGCCCGCGAACGCGGCGAAGACATTCACGTGGCTGATCACGCCGCGCCTGAGCATGTCGGCGCCGTCGCCAATGCGCGCGCTGGCGTGGCTGACGCTCGCCGCGGCGATGCCGAACTCCTCCAGCCACGCCAGCCCCGCAATTCCGGCGCGCTCCTTGCCGAGGCCCGCGTCGTTCAGGATGATTGCGTGCGCGCCGGCGCGCGCGCCGAGACAGGCGGCAAGCACGCCGCCGTGCGAGCCGGCGACCAGCACCTTGCCCGCGACCCCGCCGAGCGACGTGACGCTCTCGGCGGCGACGATTCCCGGCGCGGCGCCCTGCACGCTCAGCCCCCGGCGCGGAACGCGCCCGCCGCGGCGGCGCGCGCCAGTTCGCCCGCGCTCGCCTGCATGATCGCGTACAGGCGCTCGGCGATCGCCTCGCGCGCCGGCCGCAGGATCGCAGGCAAGCGCAGCGCGCGGCTGAGCGCCAGCGTCTCCATGGCGTAGAGGCGCAGATCCTCCCGCAGAAGCTGCTCGAGCTCGCCGCGCGTGAAGCAGGCGCGCAGCGCGGCGCGCAGCCGCCGCCCGGGAAGCCAGGCCTCGAGCACGCGTTGCGCAGCGTCGCCGAGCAACGCGATGCGCCGCGCGCGCAGCGGCTCGATCTCCGCGTAGGGGATCACGATGCGGATCGGCAGGCGCCCCACTCCGGCGAGGAACTCGCCGTCGATGCGGCGCGCCTCGGCGAGCAGCTCGGCGAGGGATGCGCGGCCGGCACGCTCGATCACCCGCGCGTCCTTGCGCGCTTCCTTGCTGACGTTGCGCACGAGCAGCGGCTCGAGGTGCGCCAGTGCCAGCCTGAGCGGCAGCGCCGCGCGCAGCGCGCCGGTGGTGCGCCGGCTGAACGCTTCGAGGAGCGCGCGGTTCAGCCGCGCCAGCGCGCGCGCGCGCGCGCTCAAGCCGGCGGCGGCTTCACGGCGCGGTGGAACCCCAGCATGCCGTACAGCACCGTGCTCGCGCGCACGTCGACGTAGCCCAGCTCACGCAGCACGACCGAGAGCTCGTCGGCCGAGTAGAACATCTCGAGCGCGTGGATGAAGTACTTCTTGCAGTTGAGCGCCGCCGGGCCGCTGCGGAACAGCAGGCCCGTGAACGCGAGGCACATTCGCAGGTACGAGTAGTACAGCGTTTCGACAACGCGGCTGCGCGGACGCAGCATGTCGCAGTGATGGAAGTGGCCGCCCGGCTTGAGCACGCGCAGGATCTCGCCGAACACGTGCTTGACGCGCAGGTGGCGCGAGGCGAACTGCAGGGTCACCACGTCGAAATGGTTATCCGGGAAAGGCAGCTCGTGCACATCGCCGATGGTGCTGCTTATCGTGAAGCCGTGCGCCGCGGCGCGCTGGCGCCCGACCTCCTGCATCTCGGCGCTGCGGTCGATGGCGTGCACGTGCAGGCTCGGCTCGCGCTCGAGCAGCGCGATGCCGATGGCGTTGGTGCCCGCGCATACGTCGAGCACGCGCTGGCCCGGCTTGACGTCGACCGTCGCCATGAAGCTGCGCAGGAACCAGCCCCACAGCCCCAGGCTGGCGATGTAGTTCGCGCGGTCGTAGTACGGTGCGACGTCGGCGAACACTTCATTCAGGTCGTTGGTCCAGACACTGCTGAAGCGCTGCTCGCGCAGCGCCTCGCGCACGGCAATCGGCGGCGGCGTCATCTGTGCTTACCCCCCTCTCCTTTTGGGCAAAAAGCTAGGCCGTCCGGCGGAAGCTGTCAACCTGCGTCCGCACGGCGGCGCTCAGATGCGCACCAGGAACCAGGCGGCGGCGGCGGTGCCGAGGCCGGCCGCCAGATACACCAGGGCGGCGATCAGCCGGTCGGCGCGCAGGCCCAGGTCGTAGCAGGTGATGCGCACGCGGTGCGCGGCGCTCCACAGCGACAGGAACACCGCGCCGACGATGACCAGCTTGACGAGCCAGTGCGCCGCGAAGGCGTGCATGCGATCGTAGGAGAACAGCTCCGGCGCGTGGCCGAGCGCGGCGAGCAGCGTGAGCACGATAAGCGCCGGCGTCACGAACGCGGTCAGCGTGCCCCCCGCCGCGAAGGGCCCCCAGACGATCGGCTTGTTCGACCTGGCCACGCTAGAACGCCCCCGCCAGCACGAGCAGCGCGAGCGAGAGCAGGCCCCAGAGCGCGAAATGCGCGCCCGAGATCACGCCGTCCGGCACGAACTCCTCGCCGCGCTGCACCGGCAGCGCCTTCGGCGTGAGATTGAACCAGGTCACGCTGTGGTAGACGGAGAACGCGAGCGCCAGCACCTGCAGCACGATGCTCGCCGGACTCCCGAGCGCATCGAGGAACGCCGCCCAGGCGTCAGGGCCCTCGGCGAGCCGCCTCAGCCCGCACACCAGCATCAGCGTCCAGCCGCCGATGAAAAGGCACGAAAACTCGCGCAGCATGTAGCGCAGGTAGCGCGGGTGCCGGAAGATCCACTCCGAGCTGATGGGGCGCTGGTAGGGCTTGCGGCTCATTTGTTCAACCACGGCATCAGGTGCGCGGCGTACCAGTCGACGGTGCTCTTGATCTTGACCTGCTGGATCGCGGCGGCCGGATCGACGTGCTCGGGGCAGACCTCGGAGCAGGCGCCGACGAACGAGCACTCCCACGCCCCCTCCTTGGCGGCGAGCTCCTCCTGCCGCCTGGCGCGGCCCGCGTCGCGCGAATCCTCGTTCCAGCGGTGCCCGAGCGCGATCGCCGCCGGGCCAAGGTACTGCGGAATCAGCCCGTACTCGGGGCAGGCCGCGTAGCACAGCATGCAGTTGATGCACAGCGTGAACTGCTTGTAGCGCTTGAGCTGCGCGGGCGTCTGGCGATACTCGCCAGCCACGGGCGGGTTGCCGTCCCTGGGGATGAGATAGGGCTTCACTCGGGCGAGCTTGGCGACGAAGTCGTCGATCACCGTCACCAGGTCGCGCTCGATCGGAAAGTGCCGCAGCGGCTCGATGCGGATCACGCCGTCGTAGTCGCGCAGGAAGGTCTTGCAGGCGAGCTTCGGCTCGCCGCCTATCATCATGCCGCAGCTGCCGCACACCGCCATGTGGCAGGACCAGCGGTAGCTGAGCGTGGGGTCGATGCTTTCCTTGACGTGGTTTAGCGCGTCGAGCACCACCCACTCTTCGCGGCAAGGTACCGAGTAGCGCTGGAAATGCGGCTCGGCGTCCGTCTCCGGGTTGTAACGCAGCACGTCGAGCTGGTAGGTCTTCACTCGGGGTGCCCCGAATAGTCCCGCACGCCAGGCTGCGATTTCGTGATCACGACGTCCAGGTAGCCGATGCGCGGCGGTTCTCCACCCCGGTACTGCGCGAGCGAATGCCGCAGATAGTTGCGATCGTCGCGCTCGGGGAAGTCGAGCCGCTGGTGCGCGCCACGCGACTCGCGCCGCTCGCGCGCGCTCACCACCACCGCCTCGGCGCAGTCGAGCATCGAACCAAGCTCGAGCGCCTGGAGCAGGTCGGTGTTGTAGACGTTCGTCTTGTCGTGCAGCTCGATCGAGCGGTAGCGCTGGCGCAGCTCGGCAAGTTTCGCCGACGCCGCGGCGAGGCCCTCGCCGCTGCGGTAGATGCCCGCGTGCTCCTCCATCACGCGCATCATCTCCTTGCGCAGCCCGGCGACCGTCTCGCCGCCGCCGCTGCGCTGCATCAGCTCGCGCACGCACGCCTGCGCTGCGTCGGCGAGCGCGGCGCCGCCCGCCGCACGCACCCCGCTGCCCAGGTATTCGAGCGCGCTCAGCGCCGCGCGCCGGCCGAATACCAGCAGCTCGGTGAGCGAGTTCGAGCCCAGGCGGTTCGCGCCGTTGATGCTCACGCAGGCGCACTCGCCGGCCGCGAACAGGCCGGCGAGCGGCGTCGCGGCGCGCAGGTCGGTGTGGATGCCGCCCATCATGTAGTGCACCACCGGCCTTACCGGCACCGGCTCCCTGACCGGATCGACGCCCATGTAGCTGATCGACATGTCGCGCACCAGCGGCAAGCGCTCGTCGATGCGTTTCTCGCCCAGGTGGCGCATGTCGAGCAGCATGGCGTCGCCCCACTGCGTCGGCACCATGTCGCCCTTCTTCTGCTCGTGCCAGAACGCCTGGCTTACGCGGTCGCGCGGCCCGAGCTCCATGGTTTTCAGCACCGGATGGCCGAGCGGCGTCTCGGGACCCATGCCGTAGTCCTGCAGGAAGCGCCGCCCGTGCTTGTTCAGCAGCACTCCGCCTTCGCCGCGGCAGGCCTCGGTGAGCAGCGTTCCCGTGCTCGGCAAGCCGGTCGGATGGTACTGCACGAACTCCATGTCCTTGAGCGGCACGCCGGCGCGGTAGGCGAGCGCCATGCCGTCGCCGGTCTTGATCGCGCCGTTGGTCGTGAACGGGAACATTCGCCCGGCGCCGCCGCCCGCGACGATCACCGCGCGCGCGCGCAGGTGGCGCATCTGGCCGCTGCGCATCTCGATCGCGGTCAGCCCCTGGCAGCGGCCGTCCTCGACCAGCAGCTCGGTGGCGTAGTACTCGTCGAAGCGCTCGATCGAGGGGTACTTGAGCGAGGTCTGGAACAGCGTGTGCAGGATGTGGAAGCCCGACTTGTCGGCGGCGAACCATGTGCGCTGCTTTTTCATGCCGCCGAAGGGCCGCACCGCGACCGAGCCGTCCGGCTCGCGGCTCCACGGGCAGCCCCAGTGCTCGAGCTGCAGGAGCTCTTTAGGCGCTTCCTGCACCAGGTAGTCGACCGCGTCCTGGTCGCACAACCAGTCGCCGCCGCCCACCGTGTCGTTGAAGTGCTGCTCGAGGCTGTCGTCGGGCTTGATCACGCCCGCGGCGCCGCCCTCGGCCGCGCAGGTGTGGCTGCGCATCGGGTAGACCTTGGAGACGAGCGCCACGCGCAGCTTCGGGTCGGCCTCGGCCAGGGCGATGGCGGCGCGCAGACCGGCGCCCCCAGCGCCGATGATCGCTACGTCCGCCGATACGGTTTCCATCCCTGTCGTTCGCGACTTATTTCGTTTCGACTATGCGCCGCGCGATGGCGCCGGACTTTGACTTCAGTCAATTCTTGACGACCTGGTCGATCGTCAGCACCAGGCCGTCGGTGCCGGGCGCTGCCTGCGCGCTCGAGGCCTCGAGGTCCCCTGCATGCGGCAGCGCGTCGCCCGACTTGGAGATGCGCGCGCCGACCAGGACGCGCTTCTGATCGGAGAGCTTGTTCGCCGGCGTCATCGCCTGGCTGTCGTCCAGGCGGAACGCGTACGGCAGCTGCTCCGCGCTCACGCGCAGGATCGCCACCGGCATGCGCGAGCCTTCGGCCGGGCGCGCGAACACGAACAGCGTGTCGCCCGGGGACACCTTGCCGGCGAGCGCGGGCGCGAGCCGCACGGTGCCGCTGATCGCCGACTTCGTTGCCGCTGCGGCGGGCGCCGGCGCCAGGGCCTGCGCCACCGGCAGATTGCCGAGCCTGCGCGCCTCGTCGATGCTCGAGCGCAGCTCGCGGCTAAAATCGGACTCGCCCTGCACCCCCGCCAGGCTGCGCTCCCAGTAGCCGACCGCCGCGGCGTAGTCCTTGTTCTGGAACTCGGCGCTGCCCGCGAGCGCGAGCAGCTTGACGTTCTTGGGATCGAACTCCAGGCCGCGCTTGACGATCTGGTAGGGCTCGCCCTCCAGGTTGCCGCCGCGCGACATGGCGAGCGAGTCGGCGTAGTCGGCCAGCAGTCCCGCATCATCGTTGACCAGCGCGACCGCGCGCGCATAGGCCTGCGACGACTCGGCGAAGCGCCCGAGCACCGCGTAGGAGCGCCCAAGCATCACCCAGCCCTGCGCGTCGCCGGGATTCTGCTGCATGCGCTGCGCGAGCTTGTCGACCATCGTCGCGATCTGCTCGGACGTGACGTCGTGGCCCGTCTGCTGCGCACCGGGCTCGAGCGCGCGCATGTCGCCAAACCTGAGATAGCCCAGCACGACCACCACCGGCAGCGCGATGCCGATGGCGAGAGCCGTCCGGCGCGAAGCGCGCTGCGCCGGCGCCTGGCTTTGCCGGCCCGGCGCCGCGGGCGCGACGTCCTCGAGCAGGCGCCGCTCGATCTCCTCCTTCGCTTCGCGGTACTCCCGCGCGTCGACCTTGCCTTCGGCTTGCTCGCGCTCGAGATCGGCAAGCTCTTCGCGATACAGTCCGATGTTTGCGGCATCGCGCCCGGCGCGCCCGGCGGAGCCGGTGCCGCGTAGCAGCGGCGGCAGCACGAGCGCGAGCGCGCCGGCGATGAACAGCGCCGCGACCAGCCAGAAAGCCGTCACGCTCGGTCCTCTTCCGCCTCCAGCAGCGCCTCGGCGCGCGTCCGCTGTGCCTCGCTCAGTGCGCCCGGCGCGAGCCTGCCGCGGCGGCGCCGCAGGTACACGAACAGCACGATCAGCCCGCCGACCAGCAGCGCGAAAGGCCCGGTCCACAGCAGCGCCGTCGTGGCCTTGAACGGCGGCTTGTACAGCACGAAGTCGCCGTAGCGCGCGACCAGGTACTGGATGATCTGCTCATCGGTCTTGCCGGCTTTGATCTGCTCCCGGATTTCCTTCTTCAGGTCCATCGCCAGATCGGCGCGCGACTCGGCGATGGTCTGGTTCTGGCACACCAGGCAGCGCAGCTGTTCTTCCAGCGCGACCGCGCGACGCTCGGTGACCGGGTCGTCCCCGGCGGGCACCGCCTGTTTGGCGATCGCCGGCGTCAGGGCACACAGCAGCAGCGCCAGCAGCAGCACGATGCGCCTCATCCCTGCAGCTTCCGCACGAGCGGGAGGATCTTTGCGTCCAGCACCTCGGGCGTAACCGGCCCGATCTGCTTGTAGCGGATCACCCCCTGCTTGTCGATCACGTAGGTCTCGGGCACGCCGTATACGCCGTAGTCGATGCCGATGCGGCCGTCTGCGTCCATGATCGAGACCGTGTAGGGATTGCCGAACTGCCCGAGCCAGGCGAGCGCGTCCTTGCGCTCGTCCTTGTAGTTAAGGCCGTAGATCGGGACGATGTTCTTCTTCGCGAACTCGACCAGCACCGGGTGCTCCTCGCGGCACGACACGCACCAAGACGCCCAAACGTTCAGCAGCCAGACCTTGCCGAGCAGGTCCTTCTCCGACACGAGCCGCTGCGGATCGTCCAGCCGCGGCAGCGTGAACGCCGGCGCGGGCTTGTCGATCAGCGGCGACGGCACCATACGCGGGTCGAGGCGCAGTCCGACCGCGAGGAACAGCAGCAGCACGATGAAGATCCCGAGCGGGATCAGGAAGCGCTTCACCCGCGCTCTCCCTGCGGCAGCGCGCCGCGCCCGGGACGAGCCTTGCCTTCCGCGGCCGGCGCCTCGCGCCGCCGCACCGCCGCGCGGTAGCGGCGGTCGCTCGCGGCGAGCAGCCCGCCGAGCGCCATCAGCACGCAGCCGCCCCAGATCCACACGACGAACGGCTTGTAGTAGATGCGCACGGTCCAGGCCCCTGCACTGTCGACCGGCTCGCCGAGCGACACGTACAGGTCGCGCGTCAGCCCGGTGTGGATCGAGGCCTCGGTCATCTGCGGCTCCTGCGAGCTGTAGCTGCGCTTCTCGGGATGTAGCGTGAACGCGAGCGTCCCGTCCCTCAGCACGCTGACCGTGCCGCGCGCTGCGGTGTAGTTCGGACCGCGCACGTCGCGCACGCCGTCGAAGCGGAAGGTATAGCCGCCGACCTCGGCGGTGTCGCCGAGGTCCATCTTGAGATCGCGCTCGATCTCGTAGCTCTTCACCATGGTGACGCCGACCACGAACACGCCGATGCCGGCGTGCGCGAGCAGCATGCCGAGCTGCGCGCGCGGGACGCTGCGCAGCCGGGCGAGCAGCCCGCGTCCGGACTGCGACCGCAGCGTGGCCGCCAGCGCGTACGCCGTGCTGGCGAACACCCAGAAGGCGATCAGCAGGCCGAAGCTCCTCATCGGCGTCCACTGGCCGAGGACGAGCGGCACGAGGAGCGCGCTTACCACGCTCACGCCGAGCGCCCACCTGAGCCGCCGCGCCAGATCGGGCACGCCCGCTTCGCGCCAGCGCGCGACCGGGCCGACGCCCATCAGGAACAGCGCCGGCGTCATGAGCGGCACGAACACGGTGTCGAAGTACGGCGGGCCGACCGAGATCTTGCCCAGCCCCAGGGCATCGAGCAGCAGCGGATACAGCGTGCCAAGCAGCACCGCGCCCGCGGCCACCACGAGCAGGACGTTGTTCGTGAGCAGCATCGATTCGCGCGACACCAGCTCGAAGCGCCCGCCCAGGCCGACGCGCGGGGCGCGCCACGCAAAGAGTGTGAGCGACGCGCCGATCACCAGCGCGAGGAACGCGAGGATGAAAATGCCGCGCCGCGGATCGGTGGCGAAGGCGTGCACGGAAGTGAGAACCCCGGAGCGCACGAGGAACGTTCCGAGCAGCGAGAGCGAAAAAGCGAGAATCGCCAGCAGCACGGTCCAGGCCTTGAACCCGCCGCGCTTTTCCGTCACCGCAAGCGAGTGCAGCAGCGCCGTGCCGACCAGCCAGGGCATGAACGAGGCGTTCTCGACCGGGTCCCAGAACCACCACCCGCCCCAGCCGAGTTCGTAGTACGCCCAGGCGCTGCCGAGCGCGATGCCGAGCGTGAGGAAGCACCATGCGGCGATCGTCCAGGGCCGCGTCCAGCGCGCCCAGGCAGCGTCCAGCCGTCCGTCTATCAGGGCCGCCACCGCGAACGCGAAGGCCACCGAGAAGCCGACGTAGCCCATGTAGAGCATCGGCGGGTGAGCCACCATCCCGGGATCCTGCAGCAGCGGATTCAGGTCGCGCCCCTCGGCCGCGGCCGGCAGCAGCCGTTGGAACGGATCCGAGGTCGTCAGCATGAAAAGCAGGAACCCGACGCTCACCAGTCCCATTACGCCGAGGATGCGCGCCACGACGTCGTCGGGCAGCCGGCGGCTGAACACCGTCACCGCCAGCATCCACAGGGTGAGCATCTGCACCCACAGCAGCAGCGAGCCTTCGTGCCCGCCCCACACCGCGGCGATGCGGTACTGCAGGGGCAGGTGCGAGTTCGAGTTGCTGGCGACGTAGAGCACCGAGAAGTCGCTCGTCACGAACGACCAGGCGAGGCAGCCGAAGGCGATCGCGACAAACACGAACTGCCCCTGCGCCGCGGGCCGAGCGAGCGCGACGAACCCCGGGATGCCGCGCTGCGCGCCGTAGATCGGCAGCGTGCCCTGCACCAGCGCGAGCGCCAGCGCGACGATGAGCGCGAAGTGGCCGAGTTCGGGAATCATTTGTGCGGTAGCTGTCCTTTCTGCGCCCGGCGGATCGCGTCGGCGGCCTCCGGAGGCATGTAGTTCTCGTCGTGCTTGGCGAGCACCTGGCTCGCCACGAAGGTGCCGTCGGCGTCCAGCTTGCCCTGCGCCACCACGCCCTTGCCTTCGCTGAACAGGTCCGGAAGGATACCTTTGTAGCGCACCGGTATCGTCTTCGCGGTATCGGTAACCAGGAACTCGACCGTCAGGCCGTCCGGCGACCGCTTCAGGCTGCCCTTCTCCACCATCCCGCCCAGGCGGAAGGTCTTGTCCACCGGCGCTTCCTTGTCCGCCACCTGGCTCGGACTGAAGAAGAACACCAGGTTCTTGTTGAAGGCGTTTAGGACCAGCGCAGCGGTCACGCCGAGCAGCGCCAGGCCTGCGACGATCAGAATCAGCCTGCGATGACGCGGCTTCATGCGCGGCTCTGCGCGCGCCGTGCGCGGCGCGCGATTGACCAGAGCTCAATGCCGATGCACAGCGCCGTGACGCCGTACGAGCCCCACACGTACAGCGCATAGCCGCCCATGGCGAGGAAATTGTTCAGGCTGCCCCAGCTCATTCGGCACCCATCATTCCACTCCTCGCAAGCCGCGCACCCATTCCGCGTCGCGCTCGCGCTCGAGGATGATCGAGCGCACGCGCGCGAGCACCACGGCGATGCTGTACATCCATGCCGCGAGCGCCATCAGGAGCATGCCGGTCAGCATGGTCATCGCCATCGACGGCGCGCGCGTGAGGCTTACCGACGCGCCCTGGTGCAGCGTGTTCCACCATTGCACGGAAAAGTAGATGATCGGGATGTTGATCACGCCGACGATCGCCAGCACCGCGCCGGCGCGGTCGGCGCGCCGAGGATCCTCGATCGCGTTGGTGAGCGCGATGAAGCCGAAATACAGAAACAGCAGGATAAGCTCCGAGGTCAGCCGCGCGTCCCATACCCACCAGGTGCCCCAGGTCGGCTTGCCCCACAGCGCGCCGCTCCACAGCGCGACGAAGGTGAACATCGCGCCGGTGGGCGCAATCGCCGAGGCCATCATGCCCGACAGGCGCGTGTTGAGCACCAGGCCGAGCGCCGCCCAGCAGGCCATCACGACGTACAGGAACATCGACATCCAGGCCGCGGCGACGTGGATGAAGATTATGCGATAGGCCTCGCCCTGCTGCGCGTCGGTCGGCGCGACGAAGAAGCTGATGTACAGGCCGGCGGCGGCGAGCAGCGTCGCCAGCGCTCCGAACCAGGGAATCACGCGGCCCGCAAGCGGATAGAACGCCTGCGGCGCGGCGAAGCGGAACAGCAGCCAGCCGCGGATGCCCGCCTCGCCCTGAAGCCTGTAGCTGTCGATCGTCAAGCTGTCCTTCCGTCCGCCTTCAGTCGTAAGCGACTCGCAGGGCCGCACAGGTAGCCCACGGAGCCACCGCGCATGATATGGCAAGGAACGCCCCTAGCAGCGAGAGATGCGGCGCGGCGCTCATGCCGCCCGATACTTCGGCCACCGCGCCGGCGCCGAAAATCAGCACCGGAACATAGAGCGGCAGCACGAGCAGCGCAAGCAACACGCCGCCGCCGCGTACGCCGAGCGTCAGCGCGGCGCCCACTCCGCCGATCAGGCTGAGCACGGGCGTCCCGATCGCCAAGGATAGGACTAGCGTGGCAAGCGCCGCTTGAGGCAGGTCAAACTGTACGCCCAGTACCGGGGCGAGCAGCGTGAGCGGCAGGCCGGACATCATCCAGTGCGCGATCATCTTGCCGACCACGATTACCCCCAGCGGTTGTGCGGAAATCAGCATCTGCTCCAGCGTGCCGTCAGCAAAGTCGGCGGCGAACAGGCGCTGCAGCGACAGCATCGCTGCGAGCAGCGCCGCGACCCACAGGATCCCGGGCGCCATGGCGCGCAGCAAGTTCGGCTCCGCGCCGACGCCGAGCGGAAACAACGTTACTACGATGACGAAGAACACCAGGTGGTTGAGCACGTCGCCGCGCCGGCGCATCGACAGGCGCAGGTCGCGGGCGACGATGACTTTGAGTCCGCCGAGCATGCCGCGGTTCAATCCCCGAGCGCGATCGCGAAGCGCGCGCGCGCGGCGATCGCCACTTCCTGATGCGTCGTCAGGATCGCCGCGCCGCCGCGCGCGAGGTGCGCGTCGACCAGGCCGACCACCGTGTCGAGCGCGCGCGCATCGAGCGCCGCGAACGGCTCGTCGAGTATCCACAGCGGCACGTCGGCCGCCAGGCACAGGCGCGCGAGCGCCACGCGCCGCTTCTGGCCCTGCGACAGATACCTCGACGGCAGGCGCGCGCGCGCCGCAAGTCCGAGCCGCTCGAGCGCCCCGGCGCGCTCTTTCGCGGACGAGCGCCGGCCCGCGAGCTCGAGCGCCACGGCGAGGTTCTCCTCGGCGCTGAACTCCTCCTTCACCGCGTTCGCATGGCCGATGAACAGCAGCTCGCGCGCGTATTCCTCGGCGAGGCTGCGGATGTCCTCGCCGCGCCAGCGGATCGTTCCAGCCGCCGGGCGCGACAGCCCCGCGACCAGCCTGAGCAGGCTCGTCTTGCCGCTGCCGTTCGGGCCGCGCACCCACAGCAGATCACCCTCCCCGAGCGAAAACTCCAGGCCCGAAAACAGGCGCAGATCGCCGCGCTCGCAGGCGAGGTCGCGGGCTTCGAGCATCATGGGCGGGGAATGCCGGACGGCAAAAGGGCGAAGCATACCGCAGGCGCGGCGCCTTCAAAAAACAAGGGGCCGGCAATTCCGGCCCCAATCCAACAGCAGAGAGGAGTTCAGTTCGGTT
>DASPRX010000077.1:0-3109 GCA_035624235.1 Burkholderiales bacterium
TGGCAGACGCCTACCGCTTCTCGGAAGCGGCGCACGCGGGCCAGAAGCGCCAGTCGGGCGAGCCCTACATCTCGCATCCGCTCGCGGTCGCCGACATCCTCGCGAGCTGGCGCCTGGACGGCCAGACGCTGATGGCCGCCCTGCTGCACGACACGCTGGAAGACGCCTCGGTCACCAAGACCGAGATCGCGGAGACCTTCGGCAAGCCGGTCGCCGAGCTGGTCGACGGGGTGTCCAAGCTGGATAAGATCGAGTTCCAGTCCGCGCAGGACGCGCAGGCCGAGAACTTCCGCAAGATGCTGCTGGCGATGGCGCGCGACGTGCGCGTCATCCTGATCAAGCTCGCCGACCGGCTGCACAACATGCGCACGCTGGACGCCGTGCCGCCCGCCAAGCGCCGGCGCGTCGCGCGCGAGACGATGGAAATCTACGCGCCGATCGCAAACCGCCTGGGACTAAACGCGCTCTACCACGAGCTGCAGGAGCTCGCCTTCTCCCACCTGTACCCGCTGCGCTACAAGGTGCTCGCGCGCGCCACCCGTGCGGCGCGGGGCAACCGGCGCGAGGTGATCGGCAAGACTGAAGCCGCGCTCAAAGCGAGGCTCGCCGAAGCAGGGATCCGCGCGACAGTCACCGGGCGCGAGAAGCATCTTTACTCGGTGTACAAGAAGATGGTCGAGAAGCACCTGTCGTTCTCGGAGGTGCACGACATCTACGGCTTTCGCGTGATCGTCGGCGAGGTGCGCGACTGCTACCTCGCGCTCGGCGCGTTGCACGGCCTGTACAAGCCGGTGCCGGGCAAGTTCAAGGACTACATCGCCATCCCCAAGGCGAACGGCTACCAGGCGCTGCACACCACGCTGATCGATCCCTACGGACTGCCGGTCGAGGTGCAGATCCGCACCGAGCACATGCACCACGTGGCCGAGTCCGGCGTCGCCTCGCACTGGATGTACAAGGACGAGGAGAGCCAGCTGTCCGACCTGCAGCGCCAGACCCATCTGTGGCTGCAATCGCTCCTGGAGATCCAGAACCAGTCGGGCGATTCGGCCGAGTTCCTGGAGAATGTGAAGGTCGACCTGTTCCCGGATCAGGTCTACGTGTTCACCCCGAAGGGCAAGATCATGTCGCTGCCGCGCGGCGCGACGACAGTGGACTTCGCCTACGCCGTGCACACGGACATCGGCAACCGCTGCGTGGCGGCGAAGGTGAACGGCGAGCTGGTGCCGCTGCGCAGCGAGCTGAAAAACGGCGACCGCGTCGAGATCATCACCGCGAGCCACGCCAAGCCCAATCCCGCCTGGCTGCAGTACGTGCGCACCGGCAAGGCGCGCTCCAACATTCGGCACTTCCTCAAGACCATGCGCTACGAGGAATCGGCGAGCCTCGGCGAGCGGCTGCTCGAGCAGTCGCTCAAGGCGCTCGGCACCGAGCTCGCCGAGATCGACGAGGCGAGCTGGGAGCGCGTGATCCGCGACACCGTCGGCAACACGCGGCAGGAGCTGCTCGCCGACATCGGCCTGGGCAAGCAGCTGCCGGCGGTGATCGCGCGGCGGCTGCTGCTGCACGCTGGCTCGGTGCGCGAGGACGCGAAGGTGGCCGCGATGTCCGGCACGGTCATGATCCGCGGCACCGAGGGCATGGCGGTGCAGCTCGCCTCGTGCTGCCGGCCGATTCCTGGCGACGCCATCGTGGGCTCGATCAAGAAGGGCCAGGGGCTGGTGGTGCACGCGGCCGACTGCGCGCTGATCGCGCGCTCGCGCCGCAACGAGCCCGAGCAGTGGATCGACGTCGAGTGGGACCCGTCGACCCCGCGGCTGTTCCTGACCGCGATCAAGGTCATGGTCGCCAACCAGCGCGGCGTCCTCGCCAAGGTCGCCTCCGAGATCGCCGACGCGGGCTCTAACATCGACTCGATCAGCATGGAGGAGGAGCGCTCGGTGTACGCCAACATGCTGTTCGTGCTCGAAGTGGCGAACCGCCAGCACCTGGCGCGGCTGATGCGCGCGATCAGGCGGCTGCCCGACGTGAAGAAGATCTCCCGCGTGCGCGAGGAGCGCGGCGCCGCCTAGATGCGGCTCGCCACGCTGCGGAAGTGGTGACCGAGGATCGACAGCTCGATCGCCGCGCGGAACTTGCGCGGCCGCGCGACCAGGGTCGACCAGAACAGCGCCCAGTACTGGCGCCTGCCGCGAGCGCGCAGGCCGAGCACCCAGACCGACTTGAGGAACGCGAGCAGGTCCGCGCGCGACAGGGGTGAGCGCGGGCCGCGCGGCCGATAGGCGGCGAGAAACGTGCGGATGCGCCGGTAGTAGTTCGCCGGTTCGTAGAGCCGCCGCATCAGCTCGCGGTAGCCCGAGACGAGGAGCTCGCGGTCCAGCCGCGTGACGAAATTGACCGCCGCGCCGGTGTTGTTGCCGCAGCTTTCGGCGAGGATGCGTCCCTCGCGCGCCAGGCGCTTGTAGAGCGCTGTCTCGGGCAGCGCGCTCAGCAGGCCGACCATCGCGGTGACGACGCCGGTCTGCTGGATGAAATCGAACTGGCGGTGGAAGATGTCCTGCGGGTCGCTGTCGAAGCCGACGATGAATCCGCCCATCACCTCCATGCCCGCACGCTGGATGGTGTTCACCGCAGCGGCGAGGTCGCGCTTGCGGTTCTGCCGCTTGCCGCATTCCTCGAGGCTTTCGGCCGACGGCGTCTCGATGCCGAGGAACACCTTCTTGAAGCCCGCCTGCACCATCAGCTCGCACAGCTCGGGGTCGTCGGCCAGGTTGACCGAGGCTTCGGTGAGGAATCCCATGCGCGGGGCGCTGCGCGCGCGCCACTCGACCATCGCCCGCAGCAGCTCGCGCGTGCGCTTGCGGTTGCCGATGAAGTTGTCGTCGACGATGAACACCATGTCGCGCCAGCCGGCGCGGCGCAGCGCCTCGAGCTCCTCGAGCACCTGCGCCGGGGTCTTGGTGCGCGGCACCCGGCCGTTCATCACCACGATGTCGCAGAACTCGCAGTCGAACGGGCAGCCGCGCGAGAACTGCACCGGCATGGTCACGTAGTCGCCCAGGTGCGCCAGGTCCCAGCGCGGCACGGGGGTGGCGCGCACGTCCGGCCA
>DASPRX010000103.1:0-16570 GCA_035624235.1 Burkholderiales bacterium
CGCCGCCGAACTGCGCCCAGGCGACGCCCGCCATCGTGAGCGCCGCGCCGCCGATCTTCATCGGCGTGAAGTGCTCGCCGAGCGTGAGCCAGGCCACCAGCCCCGCGATCGGCGGCATGAGGTACTGCAGCGGCGCGCTCCGCGCCAGGCCGCGCACCGCGTTCACCCACGCCCACACCAGCCAGCCGAGGAACGCGGAGACGAAGATCGCCCACACGAGCCCGAGCCACACGAGCGGCGAGAGCACGCCGAGCGGTGCGGCGAAGAACGACGGCGCGGTGGCGAGCACCAGCGGCGGCGCGCCAAACAACAGCGAGTACGCGAGCACCGGCAGCGGCCCGTAGCGCGCGGTGATCGGGCGCGCGATCACCGTGTAGAGCGAAAAGAGCGACGCCGCGAGAAGCAGCACCAGGTCGCCCGCGCCGGCGAGGGCCACGCCGCGCACGAACTTGTCCGACAGGAAGATGACGATGCCGAGGAAGGCGGCGAAGGTGCCGGCGAGCTGGCGCCGGCGCAGCTTCTCGACTCCGGCGAAGGCGAGGATCAGCAGCGTGAACAGCGGCCCGCTGGTGAGCACCAGCGCGCTGGAGAAAGGGGTCGACAGGTCGATGCCCCAGGTGACCAGGCCCACGTGCGCGGTGTGCCCGACCAGGCCGCAGGCGACGAAGCGCGGCAGGTCCTCGCGCTGCGGCCAGGACCTGGCGAGGTGGCGCCGGTACACGAGCGCGAGCAGCAGGAAGCCGAGCAGCGGCATGGTGAGGAAGCGGATGAACAGGAACGGCCCGACGCCGATCTTGTCGAGCACGTACTTCACGAAGGTGAAGTTGACGCCCCAGACCGCCATGATGGCGATCGCCGCGACCAGCGACCAGCGCTCGACGCCGGAACCCGGTAAACGCCGCGCTGGGGAATGCGAAGCCATGCAGGCGAGCAGGTTACACTAGCCGCGACCCCGCCCGCTTTCGCCTGTCGATGCTCTCCGCCCGTCCCGCCGTGCAAGCCCTCGGCGCCTCGAAGATCCGCGAGGTGGCCGACGCCAACCTCGGCAATCCCGACGTGCTCGCCTTTTGGGCGGGCGAGTCCGACCGGCCGACCCCCGAATTCATCCGCCGCGCGGGCATGGCTTCGCTCGAGGCGGGCGAGACCTTCTACTCGCAGAATCTCGGCATCCCCGAGCTGCGCGCGGCGCTCGCGCGCTATGTCTCGCGGCTGCGGCGCCCGACGCAGCCCGAGCAAGTGGCGGTCACCAGCGCCGGCGTGAGCGCACTGATGCTCGCCTCGCAGCTCCTCCTCGAACCGGGCGACCGCGTCGTCGAAGTGGTGCCGCTGTGGCCGAACCTGCAGGAAATCCCGCGCATCCTCGGCGCGCGCGTGACTACCGTGGCGCTGGAATTCTCGCCGGCGGGCTGGCGGCTCGATCTCGACCGGCTGCTCGACACGCTCACCCCGGGCGCGCGCGCGCTGTACGTGAATTCGCCCAACAATCCGACCGGCTGGACCGCAACGCGCGAGGAGAACGCCGCGATCCTCGAGCACTGCCGCCGGCACGGCATCTGGATCTTCGCCGACGACGCCTACGAGCGGCTCTGCTACGGCACCGAATCCGGCGTCGCGCCTTCCTTCCTCGACATCGCCGGCGAGGACGACCGCGTGCTCTCGGCGAACACCTTCTCCAAGCCGTGGCTGATGACCGGCTGGCGCCTGGGCTGGCTGGTGGTGCCGGCGTCGCTCTCGCGCGACCTCGCCAAGCTGATCGAGTACAACACCTCGTGCGCACCGGTCTTCGTGCAGCGCGCCGGGATCGCCGCGCTCGAGCAGGGCGAGCCGGTGATCGGCGCGACGCTCGCGCGCCTGCGCCGCGCGAGCGAGCTGCTAGCCTCGCTGCTGGCGGAGGTGCCGCGCGTCGCGGCGCCGCGCCCCGCGGGCGCGATGTATGCGTTCATGCGCGTGGCGGGCATGCGCGACAGCCTCGGCTTCTGCAAGCGCCTGGTGCGCGAGCACCGCCTGGGACTCGCGCCGGGAGCCGCTTTCGGCCCGGAAGGCGAGGGCTACGTGCGCTGGTGCTTCGCGGCGAGCGAGGAGCGGCTCGCCGAGGGCGTCGCGCGCCTGAAGAAGGCCCTCGCCGCGGAACCCGCCTAGGCCCCCAGCGGCCGCTTGGCGGCCTGGTGCGCAACGCCGTGCTGCGGCTCGAGCATCGCGATCTCGCCCGAGAGCTCGGCGCCTTCCTCGACTTTGATCTTGGCGTAGCGGATCTTGCCCGAGACCTTGCCGGTCGAATGGATGAGCAGCTGCTTGCGCACGGTGAGCTCGCCTTCCAGGCGGCCGTGGATCTCGGCGACGTCCACCGCCACCGTGCCGCTGAACGTCCCTTGCTCGGCGATCTGCAGCACGCGCGCGTCTAGCGTGGCCTCGATGCGGCCTTCCACCGCGAGCGTGTCGCAGTCGGTGATCTCGACGCCCTTCATCTTGATGTCCGGGCCGACGATGAGCTTCGCTTCGCCCTTGGCGCCGGACTTGCCGGGCTCGTGGTGCGCGGCGGCGGCGGGCGCGGGCGCGGCGGCCGGCGGCGCCGGCACGCGTTCGGGTTGCGGCGCAGGCGTCGCGGGCGACGCCTGCGGGTTGCGCGTGAACGGCTCGTCTCGGCGGCGGAAAAGGCTGTCTCGTTGCAGCATCGCTGGCTCCTCGCGGGTTAAAAGTCAATTCCTCTACGCAGCTTGCGTGCCAGGAGACAAAGCCCATGGAAACAGTGGTTTGGAATTTGATGCTCAAGTGCGAACGTCGGCTCGCGGCGACGCCTGTAGGCGGCGTTGCGCGTCCTACGCTGCGGGCCGGCAGCGTCGCCTGAGAGCGACTAGGCGGCGGCGCCCTGCAGCCCGGGGCGAGTGCGCGTTTCCCGCGTCACGGAGCGCTGGGCCGCGATCGCGAGCGCAGTCATCTCGCCGGCGAGCATGCGCAGCACGTCGTCGAGCGAGAGGATGCCGACCAGCGCGCCGTCGGCTGTGACGACCGGCAGGCGGCGCGTGCCGCTGTCCTGCATGCGCTCGACCGCCTCGAACACGCCGTCGGTCTCGCGCGCGAGCACCAGGTCCGAGGACATCACGTCCCGCACGGTGAGCGACTCGGGCGTGACGCCGTTCGTGGCGACCACCTCGACCACGATGTCGCGGTCGGTGACGATGCCGATCGGCCTGGTGACCCCGTCGCGCTTCTCGACCACCACAAGCGCTCCGACGTGATGGTCGCGCATCAGGCGCGCGGCCTCGCGCAGGTCGGCATGCGGCTCGGCCACCACGACCACGCGGCTGCAGATTTCCTTGATTCTCATTTTTGCCCCTCGCACTCCTGAGCAAAAAAGGCTAGCGCTTGCGCTCGGCCACGGTTTGACGAGGATCAAGCGCCTGCGCGTTGTCGGTGCGCGGGCGCCCGGGCGCGCACCAAGTTGATGCGAGCTTGCTCCCCCACATCTCGCAAATGCGAATTGGATCAGAGAGATGCTGCGCGCACCGGGTATGGCACGCCGGTTGCGATTGCAGCTCCGAGGCGATCGCGAGGCCGCCGGGATCCCGAACATCTTCATTTCAGAGAGGACACACGCATGAAACGACGCACATTCGTGAAAGGGCTGACGCTCGGTGCCGCGACCGCGGCCACCGGCCTGGCCGCTCCGGCCCTGCTGGCCAAGAGCAAGACCGTCAAGGTCGGAGTGCTGCACTCGCTCTCCGGCACCATGGCGATCAGCGAGACGGTACTGAAGGACGTCGCGCTGATGACCTTCGAGGAGATCAACAAGAAGGGCGGCGTGATGGGGCACATGATCGAGCCGGTGGTGGTCGATCCCGCTTCGAACTGGCCGCTGTTCGCCGAGAAGGCGCGCCAGCTGCTCACGGTGGACAAGGTCGCCTGCACCTTCGGCTGCTGGACCTCGGTGTCGAGGAAATCGGTACTGCCGGTGTTCGAGGAGCTGAACGGGCTGCTGTTCTACCCGGTGCAGTACGAAGGCGAGGAGCTGTCCTACAACGTGTTCTATACCGGGGCCGCGCCCAATCAGCAGGCGATTCCCGCGGTCGAGTACCTGATGAGCGAGGACGGCGGCGGCGCCAAGCGCTTCTTCCTGCTCGGCACCGACTACGTGTACCCGCGCACGACGAACAAGATCCTGCGCTACTTCCTGCACGCCAAGGGTGTCACCGACGCGGACATCGAGGAGGTGTACACGCCCTTTGGCCACAGCGACTACCAGACGATCGTCGCCAACATCAAGAAGTTCGCCGCCGGCGGCAAGACGGCGGTGGTCTCGACCATCAACGGCGACTCGAACGTGCCGTTCTACAAGGAGCTCGGCAACCAGGGCCTCAAGGCAACCGACATCCCGGTAGTTGCGTTCTCGGTCGGCGAGGAAGAGCTGCGTGGCGTCGACACCAAGCCGCTGGTCGGCCACCTCGCGGCGTGGAACTACTTCATGTCGATCAAGAACCCGGCGAACGAGGCCTGGAAGAAGGAATGGGCCGCTTACGCCAAGAAGAAGAATCTGCCCTCGGCCGCGAAGCCCCTCACCAATGATCCGATGGAAGCGACCTACATCGGCATCCACATGTGGAAGCAGGCGGTCGAGAAGGCGAAGACCTTCGACGTCGACAAGGTGATCGCCGCGGTCGGCGGGCAGAAGTTCAAGGCGCCGGACGGCTTCACGATCGAGATGGACGAGCGCAACCACCATCTGCACAAGCCGGTGTTCATCGGGCAGATCCGCGCCGACGGGCAGTTCGACGTGGTGTGGAAGACCAAGGGGCCGATCCGCGCCGAGCCCTGGAGCCCCTACCTGCCCGAGGACAAGGGCAAGCAGGACGTCCCGGAGAAGATGACGAAGAAGAGCTGAGTGCGCAATCTCGTAGCGACCCTGTTGCTGGCGCTGGCGGCGTTCGCGCCACCGGCGCTGGCGCTCGACGCGGCGGTCGTCCACCAGCTCGCGCTCGGCGACACGAGCGAGGACAAGATCGCGGCGATCAACGCGCTCCTCGAGTCGGGCGACGAGCAGGCCGAGCCGCTGCTCAAGGCGCTGCTCGCCGGCTCCGTGCAGACCTCGGGCGAGCGCGTGCTGATCGTGAACGGCGACAGCGCGCGCGACGCGGTGACCGGGGAGAAGGTCTCCCCGCTGCCGACCGACGCGAGCGACGTGGTGCTGAACAACCGCGTGCGCGGCGTGCTCGATGCAGCTGTCTCGGCGCTGCGCCTGGTGTCGCCGGAGCGCGCGACGCGCCTCAAGGCCGCGCGCGAGCTGGCCGACGACCCGCGCGCCGCGGCGCTGCCGGTGGTCGAGAAGGCGCTGGCGCGCGAGACCGACCCGGAGGTGAAGGGCCTGCTCGAGATCGTCGCCGCGTCGGTGAGGCTGCACGCCGGGGGCAAGGCCGAGCGCATCGCTGCGATCCGCACGCTCGCGGCCTCGGGCAACTCGAAGACCGAGACCCTGCTGCTGCCGCTGCTGGCGAAGAAACCCGACGGCGCCTGGGCCGAGCCGGACGCGGAGATTCGCGACGCCGCGCAGGCGAGCCTCGCCGCGGTGCGCGGGCACCTCGCGTGGGGCGACCGCCTGGGGTTGCTGTTCGCCGGCCTCTCGCTTGGCAGCATCCTGATGATCGCCGCGCTCGGCCTCGCCATCACCTACGGTCTGATGGGCGTGATCAACATGGCGCACGGCGAGCTGATGATGCTCGGCGCCTACGCGACCTACGTCGTGCAGAACCTGTTCCGGGCCTGGGCGCCCGGCGCTTTCGAGTGGTACCTGGCGGCGGCGGTGCCGGTCGCGTTCGCGGTCGCCGGAGTGGTCGGCATCGTGCTCGAGCGCAGCGTGATCCGCTGGCTGTACGGCCGGCCGCTCGAGACGCTGCTCGCCACCTGGGGCATCAGCCTGATGCTGATCCAGGCGGTGCGCTCGATGTTCGGCGCGCAGAACGTGCAGGTAGACAACCCCTCGTGGATGTCGGGCGGCGTGCAGGCGATGGCGAACCTGGTGCTGCCGTGGAACCGCATCTACATCATCGCGTTCGCCGCGCTGGTGGTGGCCGGGATCTGGCTCCTGCTCACGCGCACCCGGCTCGGCCTGTTCGTGCGCGGCGTGACGCAGAACCGCGCCATGGCGGGCTGCGTCGGCGTGCCGACCGCGCGCATCGACACGCTCGCCTTCGGGCTCGGCTGCGGCGTCGCCGGACTGGCCGGCTGCGCGCTGTCGCAGATCGGCAACGTCGGGCCGGCGCTCGGCCAGGGCTACATCGTCGACTCGTTCATGGTGGTGGTGCTGGGAGGCGTCGGGCAGCTCGCCGGCACGGTATACGCCGGCATCGGCCTCGGGCTGGTGAACAAGCTGCTCGAGTCCTGGTCGGGCGCGGTGATCGCCAAGATCGTCGTGCTGGTGGTCATCATCGTCTTCATCCAGAAGCGTCCGCAGGGGCTGTTCGCCCTCAAGGGGCGGGCCGTCGAAGCGTGAGCTCGCTCTACACGCGGCGGGGCTGGCTCGCGCTCGGCGCCCTGGCGATCGCGCTCTTCGCGGCGGTACCGGTGTGCGCGCTGCTGGTGCCTGCGGGCAGCCCGCTGCATCTGTCGGAGTACTGGGTGAGCCTCGCCGGCAAGATCCTGTGCTACGCGGTGGTGGCGCTCGCCATGGACCTGGTGTGGGGCTACGCCGGGATTCTTTCGCTCGGGCACGGACTCTTTTTCGCGCTCGGCGGCTACGCGATGGGCATGTACCTGATGCGCCAGATCGGGCTGGACGGCGTCTACCACAGCCCGCTGCCGGATTTCATGGTGTTCCTCGACTGGAAAGCCTACCCCTGGTACTGGCGCTTCAGCGAGCACTTCTGGTACGCGGCGCTGCTGGTGGTGCTGGTGCCCGGGCTGCTCGCCTACGTGTTCGGCTGGTTCGCGTTCCGCTCGCGCATCAAGGGCGTGTACTTCTCGATCATCACCCAGGCGCTCACTTTTGCCGCGATGCTGCTGTTCTTCCGCAACGACACCGGCTTTGGCGGCAATAACGGCTTCACCGACTTCAAGCGCATCCTCGGCGTACCCCTCGCCACGCCGCAGATGCGCGTGGTGCTCTACGCGCTGAGCGCCGCGGCGCTCATCGGCACGCTGCTGCTCGCGCGCTGGCTGGTTGCCTCAAAATTCGGCCGCGTGCTCGCCGCGATCCGCGACGCCGAGCAGCGCGTCATGTTCTGCGGCTACGACACCACGCACTACAAGCTGTTCGTCTGGACGCTGTCGGCGGTGGTGTGCGGCATCGCCGGCGCCCTGTACGTGCCGCAGGTCGGCATCATCAACCCGAGCGAGATGTCGCCCGCGAACTCGATCGAGATCGCGATCTGGGTCGCGGTCGGCGGCCGCGGCACGCTCGCCGGGGCGGCGCTTGGCGCGGTGCTGGTGAACGGCGCCAAGAGCGCCTTCACCCAGCTGCTGCCCGAATACTGGCTGTACTTCCTCGGCCTGCTGTTCATCCTGGTGACCCTGTTCCTGCCGCGCGGGGTGATGGGGCTGCTGCCGAGGGAGAACGCGGCGTGAGCGACGCCTCCCTCGGACACCTGGCGGCGCGGGACCTCGACACCACGCACGGCGTGGTGCTGTACCTGCAGGACATCAGCGTCAGCTTCGACGGCTTCAAGGCGCTGAACAATCTCTCGCTCAGCATCGACGTCGGTGAGTTGCGCTGCGTGATCGGGCCGAACGGCGCCGGCAAGACGACGATGATGGACGTGATCACCGGCAAGACGCGGCCGGACGCGGGCAGCGCATTCTTCGGCCAGACCATCGATCTCACGCGCCTGTCGGAGGCGGAGATCGCGCACGCGGGCATAGGGCGCAAGTTCCAGAAGCCGACCATCTTCGAGCGCCACACGGTGTTCGAGAACCTGGAGCTGGCGATGAAGGCCGACAAGCGCGTGCGGCGCACGCTGTTCTCCAGGCTCGAGCCGGCGGACAGGGACGCGATCGCCGAGACGCTGCGGCTCGTGCGCCTCGCCGAGCACGCGGGGCGCGAGGCGGGCCTGCTGTCGCACGGCCAGAAGCAGTGGCTCGAGATCGGCATGCTGCTCATGCAGGAGCCGAAGCTCCTGCTGCTCGACGAGCCGGTCGCCGGCATGAGCGACGAGGAGACCGAGCGCACCGCCGAGCTGTTCCTGTCGCTCGCCGGCAAGCACTCGCTGGTGGTGGTCGAACACGACATGGCGTTCATCGGCTCGATCGCGCGCACGGTGACGGTGCTGCACGAAGGCGCGGTGCTGGCCGAGGGGCCGCTCGAGCAGGTGCAGGCCGACCCGCGCGTGGTCGAGGTCTACCTGGGAAGGTGAGCATGCTCGCGATCTCCGGCCTGAACCAGTACTACGGCGGCAGCCACATCCTGAGGAACCTCTCCTTCGAGGTGCCGGCAGGCAAGGTGACGGCGCTGCTCGGGCGCAACGGCGTGGGCAAGACCACGCTGCTCAGGACGCTGATGGGGCTGGTTCCCGCAGCGACCGGATCCGTCAGTTTCCAGGGAGAGAATCTCACGCGTGCCAGGCCCTACGAGCGCGCGCGCGCGGGCATCGGCTACGTGCCGCAGGGGCGCGAGATCTTTCCGCGCCTGACGGTCGAGGAGAATCTGCTGATCGGCGCGCGGCGCGTGCCGCAGCGCATCTTCGAGATGTTCCCGGTGCTGAAGACGATGCTCGGCCGGCGCGGCGGCGACCTCTCGGGCGGCCAGCAGCAGCAGCTCGCGATCGGGCGCGCGCTCGCAATGCGCCCGAAGCTGCTCATCCTGGACGAGCCCACCGAGGGCATACAGCCCTCGATCATCAAGGACATCGAGCGCGCGATCCGCGCGCTCGCGGCGAGCGGCGAAATGGCGATCCTGCTGGTCGAGCAGTACTACGACTTCGCGCGCTCGCTGGCCGACCAGTACCTGGTGATGGAGCGCGGCGAAATCGTCGCGCGCGGCAGCGGCGCGGACATGGAGCGGGACGGCGTCAAGGCGATGCTCGCGGTATGATCGCCGCATGCGGATCGCGCAAGCCCTCGCGGCGCCCTGGAGGGCCGAGCTCGAGCTAGGCTTCGAACGCGCCGGGCCGCGCAGCGTGCTCGCCGCGCGCCGCCACGACGGGCCGCTCGTGGTGCAGAAGCCGCTCTATCCGGAAGGCGCGGCGGTATGCCACGCGATCGTGGTGCATCCGCCGGGCGGCATCGCCGGCGGCGACGAGCTCTCGCTCGGCGTGCGCATCGGGGAGGGCGCGCACGCGCTGCTCACCACGCCCGGCGCGGGCAAGTGGTACCGCTCGGCCGGACCCTGGGCCGCGCAGCGGCTCGATTTCCAGGTCGCGCAGGGCGGCTGCCTGGAATGGCTGCCGCAGGAGACGATCGTGTTCGATGGCGCGGCGGCGCGCCTCGGCGCCGAGGTGCGCCTAACAGGCGACGCGCGCTACCTCGGCTGGGAGATCCTGTGCCTCGGGCGCACCGGCTCCGGCGAGCGCTTCGCCAGGGGCGAGATCCGCCTGGACAACCGGCTGTACCGCGACGGCAGGCTGGTGTGGCTCGAGCGCGGCCGGATCGACGGCGGCGGCGCGCTGCTCGACTCGCCCGCGGGCCTGCATGGACGCACCGTGTGCGCGACGCTCGTCGCCGCCGGCGCGCAGTTCGATCTCGCGGCCTGCCGCGCGATCGAGGGCCTCGCAGTGACGCAGCTGTCGGGCGCGCTGCTCGGACGCTACCTCGGCGATTCCAGCGAGCAGGCGAAGCGGCTGCTCGCTCGCTTGTGGGCGGTGCTGCGTCCCGCGCTCGCGGGCCGCGCGGCCGCAGAGCCGCGCATCTGGCGCACCTGACGTGATACCCTGCGCCGCCTCACAGACTGGTCGGGAGGAGGCCGCGGTGACAACCAGAATGACGCCCTCGAAAGCGACCGCTGGCATTGAAAGCGGCATCGCGTTCGTCAACTGCCAAATGCTGGAGGCGGCGCGCTCGCAGGCTGGCACGACAAACGCCATTGCGAGCGGATCGCCCAGTCAGCGGAAACGCGCGAACCCCGGCCGCGATCCGCATGCACGCCGAAAGGTCCGTGTGAAGGGGCGACGCACCAAGGTCGTCGACGTGCACGCTCATTGCGCGGTCGCGGAGGCGATGGCGCTCATGGGTATGACGCTGGGCGCGCCGGGTCCCAGTACCCGTCCGGATCTGAGCGTAGTGACACACCTCTCCGAGCGGCTGCGCGCCATGGACGAGCAAGGAATCGACGTACAGGCGCTGAGCATCAATCCGTACTGGTACGAGGCCGAGCGCGACCTCGCAGAGCAAATCATTCGGATCCAAAACGAGAAGCTGGCGGAGCTATGTGCCGCGCAGCCGGAGCGCTTTGTCGCCTTTGCCACGGTGGCTTTGCAGCATCCCGATCTTGCGGCCAGGCAACTCGAGGAAGGAGTAAGAAAGTATGGACTACGCGGCGCCGCGATCGGGGGAAGCGTCAACGGCGAAGAGATAAGCGATCCGAAGTTCAACCCGTTCTGGAAGAAAGCCGAAGATCTTGGCGTTCTGATCTTCATTCACCCGCAGCCCACGGGAGCGACGAGCACGCTCGCCAGTAGGCTGAAGGGCAATGGCTTTCTTGATAACGTGATCGGCTACCCCCTCGAGACCACGATCGCGCTGTCGCATCTCATCTTCGAGGGTACCTTGGACCGCTTTCCCGGACTGAGGATCTGCGCCGCGCACGGAGGTGGCTTCCTGCCTTCGTATGCGGCGCGGTCTGATCGCGGCTGCCTGACCTTGCCGGCCCGATGTCCGGGCGGAACCTACGGCGGCATCAAGAAGAAGCCGAGTGAGTATTTGAGGCAGATGTATTACGACACGATGGTATTTACCGCGGAAGGACTGCGCCACCTTGCGGCCGAGGTTGGGGCGAGTCAACTCGTCCTTGGCACCGACTTCCCGTATCCCTGGACCAAGACCGCTGTCGAGCATGTCCTTTCCACCCGAGGACTAACGGACATTCAGAAAGCAAATATCCTGGGCAAAACGGCGGCCAGGCTCCTCGGAATCGACGAATAGGCGCCACGTCCGGTTGAACCCGCCGTCGAAAGCTGGCATTGGCGAACCGATAGAGTGTAGCCACTTTGTGGCTCGATCCGCGCGCTCGGAGAGCGCGGTCTCGGTGACCTTGAAGCGGCCGAAATGCGTGCTCACGTGCGGCAATCCGGCGAGCATTGGCGAGGTGACCGGCTCGGGCGTGGGGTTGGACGAAGGCGTCAGCATCCGGAGCAGCACGCGAGTGTTCATCTGTTCTTTTCTTTGCAGGAATTATGCGGCAACGCGCGCCTCGTTCCGGTGCATCGTTTCCGCCGGTTCGCCATTCTGGTGCAGAATGCGCGGCACGAGCAGGGGCACGGCCGGGCATCGTCCTTGCAAGAGCACGCACAAAGAGCCAGCCGATGGAACTGACCCCGCGCGAAAAGGACAAGCTGCTGATTTTCACCGCCGCGCTGCTCGCCGAGCGGCGCAAGGCGAAGGGCCTCAAGCTCAACTACCCCGAGTCGGTCGCCTATCTAAGCGCCGCGATCATGGAAGGCGCGCGCGAGGGCCGCAGCGTCTCCGAGCTGATGGGCTGGGGCGCGACGCTGCTCGCGCGCCACGAGGTGATGGAGGGCGTGCCGGAGATGATCCCCGAGATCCAGGTCGAGGCTACCTTCCCGGACGGCACCAAGCTCGTCACTGTGCACAACCCGATCGTCTGAATCCGCCATGCGAATGTCGCAGGAGAGCTTCGTCAGCCTCGGCCCGAACGGCTTCCACCGCGTCGCCTATACCGATTGGGGCGACCCGGCCAACCCGCACGTGGTGCTGTGCGTGCACGGCCTGTCGCGCAACAGTCGCGACTTCGACTACCTCGCCGAGGCGCTCGCGCGCGACTGCCGCGTGGTGTGCATGGACGTGGTCGGCCGCGGCGACAGCGACTGGCTGGAGGAGAAGTCGGGCTACAGCTTCTCGACCTACCTGAGCGACGCCGCGGCGCTGGTCGCGCGCATCACCAAGCTGCCGCCGGCGCGCGGGCTGACGGGGCGCTGGCGGCGGCGCAGCGAAGCGACGCGGCTCGACTGGATCGGCACCTCGATGGGCGGTCTGATCGGCATGCTGCTCGCCGCCAAGCGCGGCTCGCCGATCCGCCGCCTGGTGCTGAACGACGTCGGGCCGTTCGTGCCGTGGAACTCGCTGTTCCGGTTGAAGGGCGGCGCCGGCCGCAAGCACGCCTTCGATACGTTCGACGAGGCGCGCGCCTACGTGCGTGAGGCCTGCGCGAATTTCGGCCAACTTTCCGACGAGCAGTGGGAGCACCTCGCGCGCCACAGCGTGCGGCAGGACGAGAAGGGCCGCTGGGCGCTGCGCTACGACCCGGAGATCGGGCGCGCCTGGTCGTCGCAGCCGGACCCCGAGCTGCCGATCGGCCCGGAGATCCTGCGCGGCGTCGACCTGTGGAGCACCTGGAACTCGGTCGAGTGCCCGGTGCTGGTGCTGCGCGGCGCGGATTCGGACGTGCTGCTCGCGCGCACCGTCGAGGAGATGCGGCGCAGGAAGCCGGGCCTGGAGTCGGTCGAGTTCGGCGGCGTGGGCCACGTGCCGGCGCTGTTCGACGCCGAGCAGATCGAGCCGGTGCGCGAATTCCTGCTGCGCGTCGAGGCGCGCGCGCAGCGGAGGGCGACGGCATGATCCCGGGCGAGATCGCCACCGCGGCAGGCGACATCGAGCTGAACGCGGGCAGAAGGGTGGTCACGCTGCAAGTCACCAACAGCGGCGACCGCCCGGTGCAGGTCGGCTCGCACTATCACTTCTTCGAGACCAACGAGGCGCTCAAGTTCGCGCGCGCGAGGGCGCGCGGCTTCCGGCTGAACATCGCAGCCGGCACCGCGGTGCGCTTCGAGCCCGGGCAGACGCGCACGGTGGAGCTGGTTGCGATATCCGGCGACAGAAAGGTGTACGGTTTCGCCGGCACGGTGATGGGAAAGCTCGAATGAAGATCTCGCGCCAGGCCTACGCGGAAATGTTCGGCCCGACGGTCGGCGACCGCGTGCGCCTCGCCGACACCGACCTGTGGATCGAGGTCGAGCGCGATCTCACCGTGTACGGCGAGGAGGTGAAGTTCGGCGGCGGCAAGGTGATCCGCGACGGCATGGGCCAGAGCCAGCGCAGCTCGGCCGAGGTCGCCGACACCGTGATCACCAACGCGCTGATCGTCGATCACTGGGGCATCGTCAAGGCCGACATCGGCATCAAGAACGGACGCATCTGGAGAATCGGCAAGGCCGGCAACCCCGACATCCAGCCCGGCGTCACAATCCCGCTCGGCGCCGGCAGCGAGGTGATCGCCGGCGAGGGCATGCTCGTCACCGCCGGGGCGATCGACAGCCACATCCACTTCATCTGCCCGCAGCTCGTCGAGGAGGCGCTGATGAGCGGCGTGACGACGATGCTTGGCGGTGGCACCGGTCCGGCGACCGGCACCTTCGCCACCACCTGCACGCCGGGACCCTGGCACATCGCCTCGATGCTCTCCGCGGCGGAGGCCTTCCCGATGAACCTCGGGTTCTTCGGCAAGGGCAACGCGAGCCTGCCTGCGCCGCTCGAGGAGCAGGTGCGCGCCGGGGCGGTGGGGCTCAAGCTGCACGAAGACTGGGGCACCACGCCGGCGGCGATCGACAACTGCCTCGCGGTCGCCGAGCGCATGGACGTGCAGGTCGCGATCCACACCGACACGCTGAACGAGTCGGGCTTCGTCGAGACGTCGATCAGGGCGTTCAAGGGCCGCACGATCCACAGCTTCCACACCGAGGGCGCGGGCGGCGGGCACGCGCCCGACATCATCCGGCTGTGCGGCGAGCCGAACGTGCTGCCTTCGTCGACCAACCCGACGCGTCCCTACACGGTGAACACCGTCGCCGAGCACCTCGACATGCTGATGGTGTGCCACCACCTGGACGCGTCGATCGCCGAGGACGTGGCGTTCGCCGAGTCGCGCATCAGGAAGGAGACGATCGCCGCCGAGGACATCCTGCACGACCTGGGCGCCTTCTCGATGATGTCCTCCGACTCGCAGGCGATGGGGCGCGTCGGGGAGGTGATCATCCGCACCTGGCAGACCGCCCACAAGATGAGGGTGCAGAGGGGTTCGGCGAAAGGGGACTCTTCAGCCGACAACAACAGGGTCAAAAGATATATTTCCAAGTACACCATCAATCCCGCGATCACGCACGGCATCGCGCACGCCGTGGGCTCGATCGAGCAGGGCAAGCTCGCCGACCTCGTGCTGTGGAAGCCGGCGTTCTTCGGCGCGAAGCCCTCGCTCGTGCTGAAAGGGGGCATGATCGCCGCCGCCGCGATGGGCGATCCGAACGCCTCGATCCCGACGCCGCAGCCGGTGCACTACCGCCCGATGTTCGGCGCCTTCGGGCGCGCGCTACGCACCTCGGTGACATTCGTGTCCCAGGCCGCGCTCGGCAGCCCCGCATTGATGGATCTTCGATTGAGCAAGCCGCTGGAGGCCGTGCGCGATACGCGCGGCATCGGCAAGAAGGACATGGTGCACAACGACTACCGCCCGAAGATCGAGGTCGACGCCGAGACCTACGAGGTGCGCGCCGACGGTGAGATGCTCGTGTGCGAGCCGGCCGAGGTGCTGCCGCTGGCGCAGAGGTACTTCCTGTTCTGATGCTCGAGATCAAGGCAAAGCTCAAGACCGCGCGCCACGCCTACAAGCTCGAGGTGAAGGGGCAGCTGCGACTTCCGTTCGAGGCGCGCCAGAAGAGCCGGCTGCGCACGAAGCTCGTCTCGGGCGAGGAGGTGGCGCTCCTGCTGCCGCGCGGCGAGATCCTGCGCGGCGGCGACTTGGTGGTCGCGTCCGACGGGCGCGTGATCGAGGTGCTCGCCGAGCCCGAGAAGCTGCTGCACATCGAGTCGGACGGGCTCGCGCGCGTCGCCTACCACCTCGGCAACCGGCACGTGCCGGTGCAGGTCGGCGAGACGTTCCTGCGCATCGCGGTCGACCACGTGCTGGAGGAGATGGTGAAGAAGCTCGGCGCGCAGGTGAGCCGCGTCGAAGCGCCGTTCGAGCCGGAGGGGGGCGCCTATGCCGGCGGGCACGCGCATCACGAGCACGAAGCAAGGATTCACGACCACCACCACGACCACGACCACGATCATGACCACGGGCACCACAAGCATTGATCCGCGGCTGCTGCAGCTCGCGAGCCCGGCGCTGCCGGTCGGCGCGTACAGCTATTCCGGGGGTCTGGAGGCGGCGATCGAGGCCGGGCTCGTCACCGATGCGCCGAGCGCGCAGCGCTGGATCGGCGACGTGCTCGAGTTCTCCGTCCTGAGGATGGAGGCGCCGCTGCTGCTCCGGATGATCGAAGCGCCCGATGTGCGCTGGAACGAGGAGCTCCTCGCGAGCCGCGAGACGGCCGAGCTGCGCGCCGAGACCGTGCAGATGGGGTACTCGCTCGCGAACCTGCTGCGGAGCCTTGAAATCGAAATTCCGGAATCCGAGGAAACAAGCTTCCCCATGGCCTTCGCTTGCGCTGCTCGCCACTGGGGCATCGAGCCGCGCCAGGCGCTCGTCGCATACCTGTGGGGCTGGCTCGAGAATCAGGTGATGGCGGCGGTGAAGGCGGTGCCGCTCGGGCAGACCGACGCCCAGAGGATGCTGCTCGCGCTCGGCGCGCGCCTGCGCGACGTGAGCGGGGAGGGGCCGGGCAACTTCGCGCCGGGGCTGGCGATCCTCTCCTCGCGGCACGAGACTCAGTACTCGCGGCTGTTCCGCTCGTGACGCTGCGCGTCGGCATCGGGGGGCCGGTGGGCTCCGGGAAGACCGCATTGACGCTCGCGCTGTGCAAGGCGCTGCGCGAGCGCTACGACATCGCCGTGGTCACCAACGACATCTACACCGAGGAGGACGCGCAGTTCCTGGTGAGGAACGAAGCGCTCGCCGCGGAGCGCATCATCGGCGTGGAGACCGGCGGCTGCCCGCACACCGCGATCCGCGAGGACGCGTCGATCAACCTGGAGGCGGTGGCGCGGCTCAATGCCGCGTTCCCCCAACTCGACCTCGTAATCATCGAGTCCGGCGGCGACAATCTCGCCGCCACCTTCAGCCCCGAGCTTTCCGACCTGACGATCTACGTGATCGACGTCGCCGCCGGCGACAAGATCCCGTCCAAAGGCGGCCCCGGCATCACCCGCTCGGATCTTCTCGTCATCAACAAGATCGACCTCGCGCCGCATGTCGGCGCCTCGCTGGAAAAGATGGACCTTGATGCCAGGCGCATGCGCGGCGAGCGGCCGTTCGTCATGACCAACTTAAGGAAGAGCGAAGGGCTCGACCGCATCATCGGCTTCATCGAGGCCAAGGGCGGCCTCAGGCCGGCGCAAGCCCAGGCGGGCTGAAGCGATTCGTTAACGCTGTCGGCCGCGTTCGGCGTTAACACTTGTGGCGAGCGAGCCGGTCTTCGCGAAGCCAGGCCCCGGAATGACGACCTTCGGATTGATTGGCGGGCCGCGGCAAATTTCCCGTTCT
>DASPRX010000083.1:0-5818 GCA_035624235.1 Burkholderiales bacterium
CTGCGCGGCATCATCGCGCGCGGCCTCGGCTTGCGCTGAATCCGATCGAGGAGGCCCGCATGAAGGACCCCATCGCCTTTCCCGAGCTGCGCATCGAGCTCGCCGACGCGGTCGCGACGGTGGAGATCCGGCGCCCGCCGCACAATTTCTTCGACCTGGCGCTCATCCGCCAGCTGGCCGACGCCTTCGAGGCGCTCGACCGCAATGCGGAATGCCGCGCCATCGTGCTCGCCGCCGAAGGGAAATCCTTCTGCGCCGGGGCGAACCTGGGAGATGGAAGCCAGGAAACGAGCGTCGGAACTCCGAATACGGCGCATCTCTACATCGAAGCGGTGCGGCTGTTCGCCTGCAAGAAGCCGGTGGTGGGCGCGATCCATGGCCCGGCGGTCGGCGGCGGCCTGGGCCTCGCGCTGGTGCCCGATTTCCGCGTCGCGTGCCCGGAGGCGCGCTTCAGCGCGAACTTCACGCGCCTCGGCTTCCATCCCGGGTTCGGCCTCACCGTGACGCTGCCCGAGCTGATCGGGCGCGGCAAGGCGGCGCTCATGTTCTACACGGGACGGCGCGTCAAGGGCGAGGAAGCCTACGCCATGGGGCTCGCCGACGTGCTGGTGCCGCAAGCCGACGTGCGCGGCGCGGCGCTCGCGCTCGCGCGCGAGATCGCCGGGAGCGCGCCGCTCGCGGTGGCGGCGACGCGCGCCACCTTGCGCGCGGGCCTGGCCGAGCGCGTGCGCGCGGCGACGGTGCACGAGCTCGCCGAGCAGACGCGCCTGCGCCGCACGCGGGATTTCAAGGAAGGCGTGACGGCGAGCGCCGAGCGGCGCACGCCGAAGTTCACCGGCAGCTAGCCCGCGAGTTCCGCGCGGCCGCGGAAGTGCTCGAGCGCCTCGGGATTGGCGAGCGCCTCGGCGTTCTTGATCGGCCGGCCGTGCACCAGGTCGCGCACCGCCAGCTCGACGATCTTGCCGCTCTTGGTGCGCGGGATGTCGGGCACCTGCAGGATCTTGTCCGGAACATGGCGCGGCGTGGTGTTCTCGCGAATCCGCTTCTTGATCCGGTTGACCAGATCTTCGTCCAGGACCTGACCTTCCTTGAGCTTGACGAACAGCACCACGCGCACGTCGCCCTCCCAGTCCTGGCCGATGACCAGCGACTCGAGCACCTCGTCGAGCTGCTCGACCTGGCGGTAGATCTCGGCGGTGCCGATCCGCACTCCGCCCGGGTTGAGCACCGCGTCCGAGCGTCCGTAGATGATCATGCCTCCGTGCGGCGTGATCTCGCACCAGTCGCCGTGGCGCCACACGTTGGGGAAT
Organism: Burkholderiales bacterium; assembly: GCA_035624235.1. Taxonomy (GTDB): domain Bacteria; phylum Pseudomonadota; class Gammaproteobacteria; order Burkholderiales; family SG8-39; genus DAHVFK01. The sequence continues at coordinate 1,311 of DASPRX010000083.1, forward strand.
TTCTCGAAGTAGGCGGCGCGGTACTTCGCGCCGTCGGGGTCTTTCCAGAAGCCGAGCGGCATGGCGGGGAACGGCCGCGTGCACACGAGCTCGCCCTTCTCGCCGGCGAGCGACCTGCCGTGCTCGTCGAAGACTTCTACTGCCAGGCCGAGGCCCTTGCACTGGATCTCGCCGCGCCACACCGGCAGCATCGGATTGCCGAGCACGAAACAGGACACGATGTCGGTGCCGCCGGAGATCGACGACAGGCACACGTCCTCCTTGACGCTCGCGTACACGTAGTCGAAGCCCTCGGGCAGCAGCGGCGAGCCGGTGGACAGGATCGCGCGCAGGGAGTCCAGCTCGTGCGTGACGCGCGGCTTGAGCCCCACCTTGGCGATCGCGTCGATGAACTTGGCTGAAGTGCCGAAGTGCGTCATGCCTTCCGCGTCGGCGAGATCGAACAGCACCTTGGCGCGCGCGACGAACGGCGAGCCGTCGTACAGGAGCAGCGTCGCGCCCGCCGCCAGGCCCGAGACCAGCCAGTTCCACATCATCCAGCCGAGCGTGGTGAAGTAGAACACCCGGTCGCCGGGGCCCACGTCGGAATGCAGCCGGTGCTCCTTCAGGTGCTGCAGCAGCGTGCCGCCGGTGCCGTGCACGATGCACTTCGGCACCCCGGTCGTGCCCGACGAGAACAGGATGTAGAGCGGGTGGTTGAACTCGACCTGCTCGAACGCGACCGGCCGCGCCTCGAACGGCGCGACGACCCGCTCGAGGCTCTCGCCCACGCGCGGCGGCGAGCCTAGGTAGGGCAGCAGCACGCACTTGCGCACGCTCGGCAGCCGCGCCAGCACCTCCGCCACCTTGTCCTGCGTATCGAACTCCTTGCCGCCGTACAGGTAGCCGTCGGAGCAGAACAGCACCTTCGGCTCGATCTGGCCGAAGCGGTCGAGCACGCCCTGCGGCCCGAAGTCCGGCGAGCAGCTCGACCACACCGCGCCGAGGCTCGCGGTCGCGAGCATCGCCGCCACGCTCTCGGGCAGGTTCGGCAGGTAGCCCGCGACCCGGTCGCCCTTTCGCACGCCCGCGGCGGCGAGCGCCTGCTGCAGGCGCGACACCAGCGCGTGCAGCGCGCGGCGCGTGAGGCGCCGATTCATCTTGTCCTCGCCCCAGAACACGATCGCGTCCGAGTCGTCGGGCGCGCGCAGCAGGTTCTGCGCAAAGTTCAGGCGCGCGTCGGGAAACCACTGCGCCCCCGGCATGCGCTCGCCGTCGACGAGCCGGCGCGCGCCCAGCGTGCCTTGCACGCCGCAGAACTCCCACACCAGGCTCCAGAAGTCCTCGCGCTTGTCGACCGACCAGCGGTGCAGCGCGGCGTAGTCGGCGAATCCTCCCGCGCGGCGCATGAAATGCGCGAGCGCGCTCCTCGCCGCGCGCTCGGGCGAAGGCTGCCACAAGGGCCGCTCGGTCACCGCGCCGCCTGCGCGAGTCGCGCGCGCAGGTCTTCGGGAATGCGCACCGGCTTGTTCTTCTCCGCGTCGATGAACACCACCACCGCCTCGCCGGTCGCGTAGGGCTCGTGATCGTCGTCGACGCGCATCTCGTAGAAGGTCGGGATGCTCGATGCGCCCGGCGCGCCGACGAACAGACGCACCTCGACCGTGCCCGGGTACGTCATCGCGCGGCGAAAGTGGCAGGCGGCGCTGACGATCACGATGCCCTGCTCCTTGCGCGCCGCGCGCGGCAGCAGCGCGTCGAACCAGTCGATCCGGGTCTGCTCCATGTAGCGGAAGTACATCGTGTTGTTCACGTGGCCCATCGCGTCCATGTCGCCCCAGCGGATGGGGATGCGCGCCACGTGGCCAAGGGTCCGGACTTGACTCATCGTACGGCGATTATAATTGCCGCATGAGCCGCGAATCGATGCAGTACGACTGCGTGATCGTCGGGGCCGGCCCGGCGGGGCTCGCCTGCGCGATCCGCCTGAAGCAGCTCGCCGCCGAGAGGGGGCGCGAGACTTCGGTGTGCGTGCTGGAGAAGGGCTCCGAGGTCGGCGCGCACATCCTCTCGGGCGCGGTGATGGACCCGCGCGCGCTCGACGAGCTGTTCCCCGACTGGAAGGCGAAGGGCGCACCGCTGAATGCGCCGGTGACCGAGGACCGCTTCCTGATCCTCGACGAGTCGAAATTCCGCCGCGTGCCGAACTTCCTGCTGCCGACGTGCTTCAGGAACCACGGCAACTACGTGATCAGCCTGGGCAGCCTGTGCCGCTGGCTCGGTCAGCAGGCCGAGAGCCTCGGCGTCGAGATCTTTCCCGGCTTCGCCGCCGCTGAGGTGCTGTACGACCAGCACGGCGCGGTGATGGGCGTCGCAACCGGTGACCAGGGCGTCAACCGGAAGGGCGAGAAGACCGATTCCTACCAGCCCGGAATGGAGCTGCACGCCAAGTACACGTTCTTCGCCGAGGGCTGCCGCGGCAGCCTCGGCCGGCAGCTGCAGGAGAAGTTCGCGCTGCGCATCGGCGTCGACCCTCAGGTGTACGGCATCGGCCTGAAGGAGCTGTGGGAGGTGCGACCCGAGCAGCACAAGCAGGGGCTGGTGGTGCACACCGCGGGCTGGCCGCTCGAGCGCGATACCTACGGCGGATCGTTCCTCTACCACCTCGAGATCAACCAGGTCGCGGTCGGCTTCGTCGTCGGTCTCGCCTACACCAACCCCTACTTGAGCCCCTACGAGGAATTCCAGCGCTTCAAGACGCACCCCGCGATCCGCGGCTTCTTCGAAGGCGGCAAGCGCGTCGCCTACGGCGCGCGCGCCATCTCCGCGGGTGGGCTGCAATCGCTGCCCAAGTTCGTGTTTCCCGGCGGCTGCCTGATCGGCGACGAGGCGGGATTCCTGAACGCCTCGCGCATCAAGGGCAGCCACGCCGCGATCAAGAGCGGCATGCTGGCGGCCGAGGCCGCGTTCCACGCGATGGGCGTGAATCGCGAGCGCGACGCGCTCGACCGCTACACCGACGCGTTCAACGACAGCTGGCTGTACGACGAGCTGTACCGCGCGCGCAACTTCAAGCCGTGGATGGCGAAGGGACTGTACACCGGCTCGCTCATGTTCGGCATCGACCAGGTGCTGCTGCGCGGCCGCGCGCCCTGGACGCTGCGCCACGCGCACGCGGACCACGAGACGCTGAAGAAAAAGACCGAGGCCCGGCCGATCGACTACCCCAAGCCGGACGGCGTGCTCACGTTCGATCGCCTCACCTCGGTGTCGTTCTCCAACACCAACCACAACGAGGACCAGCCGGTGCACCTCACGCTCAAGGACCCGGGCGTGCCGGTGCGCGTCAACCTCGCGCTGTACGACGCGCCCGAGCAGCGCTACTGCCCGGCGGGCGTTTACGAGATCGTGCGCGACGAGGACGGCGGAAATCCCCGGCTGCAGATCAACGCCCAGAACTGCGTGCACTGCAAGACCTGCGACATCAAGGATCCCACGCAGAACATCGTCTGGGTGACGCCGGAGGGCGGCGGCGGACCCAATTACCCGAACATGTGAGGCCATGGACTTCAAGACCGCGGACTTGTACGACGCGCACGGCCCGGAGCTGCACGTGGCGCTGCCCGGACTGAGGCACTACGGCGGACGCACGCGCTTCGCCGGACCGATCTGCACGGTCAAGGTTTTCGAGGACAACCAGCTGGTGCGCGAGCAGATCGACGAGCCCGGCGCGGGCCGCGTGATCGTGGTCGACGGCGGCGCGAGCCTGCGCTCGGCGCTGGTGGGCGACGTGCTCGCCAAGCGTGCGCTGGACAACGGCTACGCGGGCTTCGTGATCAACGGCTGCGTGCGCGACACGCTCGAGTGCGGGCGCATGCAAATCGGGCTCATGGCGCTCGCCGCCAATCCGACGCGCCCGCAGAAGAAGGGCTTCGGCGAGCGCGGCATTCCGCTCGCCTTCGCGGGCGTCAAGTTCACACCCGGCGAATGGCTCTACGCGGACGAGGATGGGATCGTCCTGTGCGCGAGAAATCTGCTCTGAAATACCGCTCGTTCGCCGAGTTCGTGCCCTGATCCCCGAGGACCTGGACGAGTCGTTCCAGCCGGTCATCGGCGCGCCGGTGACCATCCGGCCGCTGCGGCCGGACGACCTCGGCATCGAGCGCGACTTCGTCAGCGGCCTGTCGGACGAGACGCGCTACAACCGTCTGCTCGGCGGCGCGATCAAAATCACCGACGAGTACGTCCGGCGCCTGACGCACCTGGACTGGACGCGCGAGGTGGCGCTCGCCGCGATCACCATGCTCGGCGACACCGAGACCATCATCGGCGTGGCGCGCTACGTGATCGACGGATCCGGCGAGGCCTGCGAGTTCGCGATCGTGCTCGCCGACGCCTGGCAGGGCCGCGGCGTCGGCCGGCGCATGCTGCTGAAGCTCGTCTCGGTCGCGCGCCTGCGCGGGCTGAAGCGCATGTACGGCGACATCCTCTCGACCAACCACGCGATGCTCGGCATGGCGCGCAGGCTC
>DASPRX010000073.1:0-4639 GCA_035624235.1 Burkholderiales bacterium
TTCATCTGGTCGGTGAAGAACTGGTAGTTCGCCCGTCCCATCTCCTTGGCGTGATACATCGCGGCGTCGGCGTTGCGGATAAGCGTCTCGGCGTCGCGGCCGTCGTCCGGGAACACGCTGATGCCGATCGAGGGCGTGACGTGCAGCTCGCGGCCCTCGATGTCGATCGGCAGCGAGAGCTGCTCGATCACCTTCTGCGCGACGTTCGCCGCGTCGGTCGAGCGCTTGCTTTCGGGCAGCACCACCACGAACTCGTCGCCGCCGATGCGGCAGATGGTGTCGCCGACGCGCAGCTGCGCGACCAGGCGCCGCGCGACCTCCTTGAGCAGCATGTCGCCCACCGCGTGGCCGAGCGAGTCGTTGATGTTCTTGAAGCGGTCGAGGTCGACGAACATCACCGCGGTCTGCTTGCGGTTGCGGTAGCTGAGCGCGAGTGCCTGGGTGAGGCGGTCTTCGAGCAGGCGTCGGTTCGGCAGCCCGGTCAGCACGTCGTGGTCGGCGAGGTGCTGGGCACGCTTCTCGGCCTGCTTGCGCTCGCCGATCTCGCCTTCGAGCCGCTCGTTGGCGGCCTTCAGCTCGGCAGTGCGGTCCGTCACCGCGCGCTCTAGGGCATCGCGCGACGCTTCCAGGGCCTCGCGCGACTCCCGCTCCGCAGTGATGTCGTCGTAGATCCAGATCGCGCCTTCTTCGGGGTGCGCCGTATCGATCGCCCGGCCGACCACCTTGCACCACAGTGTGCTGCCGTCCTTGCGCTTCAGGCGCCGCTCGTCCGCGAACGCGCGCCCGGCGCGCAGTTCGCCGTATACGCGCCGGCCGACGTCCGCGTACTCCTCGTCGCTCAGGAACAGCACCGAGGACGGCTGGCCGACCAGCTCGCCCGGCCCGTAGCCGAACATCTCTTCCAGGCGCGGGTTGCAGCGCTGGTACACGCGCTGGCGGATGAAGGAGATGCCGACGGTGGCGTTGTCGAGGATCAGCTCTTGCTCGGCGAGCGCGCGGCGCACGCGCTCCTCGGCCTCGTGCCGCTCGGTGGCGTCCTCGATGATCCAGATCCACTCCTGCTGCTCGCTGGCGCCCGAGTCGATGCGCCGCCCTACGCTGTGCGCATAAAAGGTGCTGCCATCGGCACGCCGGAAGAAGCACTCCTCGTCGTAGGTCTCGCCCGGAGCCGTGCCCTCATAGGCGGCCCGGTTGATCGCTTTCCACTCCTCCGGGCTGGCGAACAGCACCTCGCTCGAGCGGCCGATCAGCTCGCCCGGCGCGCGGCCTGTCATTTCCTCGAGGCGGCGGTTGCAGCGCTGGATCACCCGGTCGCGCACGAAAGTGATGCCGATGGTCGCATTGTCGAGGATCAGCTTCTGGTCCTCGGTCAGGCGCCGCATCGCCTCGTCGGCGCGCTTCTGCCCGGTGATGTCCTCGAACAGCCAGACATAGCCCTTGTCCGGGTTACCCGCCTCGACCGCGCGCCCCGATAGCCTGCACCAGAAGCCGGATCCGTCCACGCGGCGCATGAACTGTTCGCGCTGGTGCGCGTGCCCCTCGTCCAGCTCGCGATACGCCGAAGCGCGCGCGTCGAACTCCTCGTCGGTGAAATACAGCGTGCGCATCGACGCGTTCAGCGCCTCGCCCGCGCCGAAGCCGAACAACTCCTCGAAGCGCCGGTTGCAGCGCTGCAGGCGCCGGTCGCGAACGAAGGCGATGCCCGCCACCACGTTGTTCAGCAGCGCCTGCTGCTCGGCGAGCAGGCGCGCGAGATCTTCCTCGGCGCGCAGCTGCTCGGTGATGTCCTCGACCGTCCACACCGATCCGCGCTCGGGATAGCGCGGGTCGACCGCCCGCCCGTCGGTGCGGACCCAGAAGCTGCTGCCGTCGTTGCGCCGGCGCATCTCGATGCGTCGCGACGTGTGCCCCTTGGCAAGCTGCTCGTAGGCCGCCTCGGCGTCCCCGAATGTGCGCGGGTCCGCGTACAGTACCTTGACGGGCTGGCCGACCAGCGCGCCCGACTCGTAGCCGTACATCTCCTCGTAGCGCCGGTTGCAGCGCACGATGCGCCGCTCCTTGATGAACACGATGCCGACCGACGCGGTGCCGAGAATCGCCTCCTGCTCGCGCAGCAGCCTGTTCATCTCGTCGCTCTGGCGCTTGCGCTCGGTGATGTCCTCGACGATCCAGATCGTCCCCTGCTGCGTGACCGTGGTGTCGATCGCCTTCGCGATGACGCGCGCGAGGAAGGTCGTGCCGTCCTTGCGCCGCATCTCCCACTCGATGTCGAGCTGCTTGCCCGAAGTGAGGATCGGGATCGCGATATGGCCGAGCGCCGCGTAGCTCTCGTTCGAGGGATAGACGGCTTCGCCGGACTGGCCGATCAGCTCCTCCGGCCCCCAGCCGAACATTTCCTCGAATCTCGGATTGCACAGAAAGAACTTGCGGTCGCGGGTGAACGCGATGCCGATCGATGCGTTGGCGAGCACCGCCTCGTACTCGAGCTGGGTGTAGCGCGTGCGGCCGGCGTAGCTTGCCGGCGGGGACTCGGCGCGCGGCGCGGGCTGCGGGTCGTTTGAGCGCAGCGCCGCCGGCTCGATCACTTTTGCTCCTCCACCCGTAGCGGCTCGCACTGTCTTGGCTTCAACCTGCGCAAACGCCCCCCGATCGCGCGAACGCATCTTGTGTCCGAAATCCTAGCGCTAAACAAGCTCTTGCGCGAGCGCCGTCGCGCCGACCGTGTGGCAGATTACGCACGCCGAACGATGCGGCCCGTCACCAGAAGCTCTCCACCGTGATCTGGCCGGGCGAGCGCCGCCGGTGCTTCTTCATGCCGCGCGCGGCGAGCGCCGCGCCAGCGTCCTTCAGCATGTCGGGATTGCCGCACAACATCACCTGCGAGGTCGCGGACGCCAGGGCGAGACCCGCGGCGCGCTCCAGGCGTCCGTCGCCGATCGCCGCTGGAATGCGACCGGCGAGCGAACCGCTCGCGGGCTCGCGGGTGACGAAGCTCACGTAGCGGAAGCGCGCGCCGTGCGCGCGCGCCACGGCGTCGATCGTCTCGCGGTAGACGAGCTCGCGCGCGAAGCGCACGCCGTGCGCGAGCACCACGCTCGCGTAGCGGCGCCAGGGCGTCTCGGTGCGCAGGATGGACAGGAACGGAGCGAGCCCCGTGCCGGTGGCGAGCAGCCACAGCACCTCGGCGTCGGGCACTTCCGAGAGCACGAGAAAGCCCGACGGGTTGGGCGCGATATACAGCGCGTCGCCGGGTGCGATGCGCGCCAGCCGCGGCGAAAGCGGCCCTCCCGGAACGATCACCCCGTAGAACTCGAGCACCGGATCCTCGGGCGCGTTCACGAACGAGAACGGCCGCGCGACGCGCTCGCCTTCAATATCGAGCGCCAGCCTGACGAACTGCCCGGCTTCGAAAGGCAGCCGCGGCGCCTCGACGCGCAGCGAGAAGAGCGCGTCGGTCCAGTGCCGGTTTTCGATCGCACGGCCTTCGAGCCAGGCGCTCATTGGAGGGTGTAGGGCTCGAGCTGGATATCGCGAAGCTCGCCGCCGATCATCACCAGCACGCCGTTGCGCCGGTTGTTGCCGGTCTCGCTGAACTCGAATACGTAGCGCCGCTCTAGCACGAGGCGCCCGTCGCGGTTCCGGGCCAGGCGCAGGCCGGCGATCGCAACCGTTTCGTCGAGCAGCTGCAGTCCGTAGCGGCGGCAAGCGTTGCGTCCCGCCTCGAGGGCCCGCTCGCGCGCCCGCATGCTGTCCGCCCACAGCCACAGTGCGGCGGCGACGGCGACGAACCAGGCGAGTTCGGCCATCGGCCGCTAGGCTGCCCGGCGCATGAACTCGGCGGCCCGCTCGCCGATCATGATCGCCGGCGCGTTGGTGTTGCCGCCGATTAGCGTCGGCATGACCGAGCAGTCGGCCACGCGCAGGCGCTCGACGCCGCGTACGCGCAGCTCCGGGTCGAGCACCGCACCCGCGTCGCTTCCCATGCGGCAGGTGCCGACCGGGTGATAGACGGTGTCGGCCCGCGCGCGGATCGCCCGCTCGATGTCCGCGTCGCTCGCCACGTTCGCGGTGTACAACTCGGTCGACGGGAAGGCCGCCAGAGCCGGCGCGTTGAGGATGCGCCTGACCAGCTTGAAGCCGCGCACCAGCCCGGCCAGGTCCTCCGGCTCGGCGAGGAAGCGCGGGTCGATGAGCGGCGCCGCGCGCGCGTCGGGGCCCGCCAGCCGCACCGTGCCGCGGCTTTTCGGACGCAGCACGCACACGTGGCACGACAAACCGTGCCCGAGGTGCAGCGTGCGGTTGTGGTTGTCGACCATGCCGATGACGAAGTGCAGCTGCAGGTCCGGCCGCTCGATGCCCGGCTCGCTCTTGACGAATCCCCCGGCCTCGGCGAAGTTGGTGGTCAGCATGCCGCGCCGTTCGCGCGCGTAGCGCACGAGTTCCCGCGCCAGGCGCAGGCTGCCGGCCAGCGACAACCCCATGAGCTCGGTCGAACGTACCTTGCGGTTGACGATGTAGTCGGGATGGTCCTGCAGATTTTCGCCCACCCCGGGCGCGTCGTGCACCACGGCGATTCCGTGCGCGCGCAGCTCCTCGGCCGGCCCCACGCCCGAGCACATGAGGAGCTGCGGCGACTGGA
>DASPRX010000204.1:0-8299 GCA_035624235.1 Burkholderiales bacterium
CTGGGCGAGATCCTGCAAGTCGAAGGGCTCGACATGATCATCTCCGGACCCGGTGACCTGGCCGCGGACGTGATCCGGGACTTCTCGCGGCTGAGCGAGTACGGCAGCTACGACGATCCCACGCTGCAAGCGCTGACCGCGAGGATCGAGCAGGGCACCAAGGCCGCGGGCCGCTGGCTTGGAGGCGTCGCGCGCCATCCCGCGGCGGCGCAAGGCTTCTACGCCAAGGGCTACGATTTCGTCACCCTCACCGCGGACAGCTGGCTGCTCGCCGACGGGGCGAAGCGGGCGCTCGCCGAGGGCGCACCATGAGCGCCCGTGTCGACATCGAGCGCCTGCGCGAGTGGATCGGCAGGAGCGAGGCGCTCGAGGACCACTGCGACGCGGCGCGCGTGCGCCAGCTCGCGGCGACGCTCGACATGGACCCGGCGCCCTGGCGCGACGACGCCGAGCTGGCGCCGCTGTGGCACTGGATCTTCACCACGCCGGTGTCGCCCCTGTCGCAGGCCGCACCCGACGGCCACGCGGCGCGCGGCGGGTTCCTGCCCCCGGTTCCGCTGCCGCGCCGCATGTGGGCCGGCAGCCGCATCGAATGGCTGCGCATGCCGCGCCTGGGCGAGCCCTTGCGCCGCGTCTCGAGGATCGAGTCGGTCGAGGCGAAAGAGGGCAAGAGCGGGCCGCTGGTGTTCGTCGCCGTGGCGCACGAGATCTCGAGCGGCGGCGAGCCGCTCGTGCGCGAGCGCCAGGACATCGTGTACCGCGACGCGCCGGCCGCCCCGGCCCCGCGCCCGAACCCGCCGGCGCAGCCGCCCGTGTGGCGTGAGCCGCTCGACGGCGCGCGCGGGCGCTGCGCGCTGGTGCCGGACGACGTGCTGCTGTTTCGCTATTCGGCGCTCACCTTCAACAGCCACCGCATCCACTACGACCGGCGCCACTGCATCGAGCGCGAAGGCTACCCGGGGCTGGTGGTGCACGGGCCGCTGCTCGCGACGCTCATGGCGACGCTCGCCTGGCTGCAGGCGGGCCGGCGCGCGCCAAGAGCGTTTTCCTTCCGCGCGCAGGCGCCGGTGTTCGACGGCGAGGCGATCGTCGTCGAGTCCGTGCGCGCCGGCGGCGCAGCGAGGACCGAAGTGCGCAAGGCCGACGGCACGCTCGCCACGAGCGGCGAGATGGCCTGGTAACGGCAGATGGCGCCGGAGTCGCTCTTTCTCAGGATATCGATCGTCGGCCTGCTTTTTCTCGCGCTCGCGGCGTCAGCCTTCGCGCAGGGCACCAACGTGCAGCAGGAGCTCATTCGACGCCAGCAGCAAAGCGACGACTTCTCGCAGCAGCTGCGCCAGTCGGTCGAGCGCGCGAAAGTGCCGCCGGGCGACCTGAAGGGCCAGCAGAAGATCGAGACGCGCCAGCTCGATGAGCGCCACCAGCTGGAGAATCTCGACCAGCAGCAGCTCCAGCGCGCGAGCCAGCCGGGCACCCCGCCCGAGGCCCAACCGCAGGAGCGCGGCCAAATGGAGCAGGAGCGCCGGCGGCTGGTCGAGCCTCCGCCCGGCGAAGGTCAGGGGCCCTAGAGAGCCGGCGCCCGCCCTCGGCAGCGTCCTTCGAGCTGCTGCGCGAGGCGCTGGATGAGCGCCTCGCTCATCGCAGGCTCGCTCGCGAGCCGGCGAAAGAAATGCCCGATGCGCCGCGCGGCGAGCACCGGGATGCCGGTCACCGCCGTGCGCTTCACCTGCCAGCCGGGCAGCACGACGAGCGGGCGCACGGGCACCGTCTCGCCGACCACGCTCGAGAGCCAGCCGCGCATCCACTCGGCGCGCGCCACCGCCTGCTCGAGCGGGCGCTTCTCGCGCCAGCCGGGGAAGCGCAGCGTCTCGCCGTCGTAGGTCACCTCCCATTCGCCGCCGCCGTTCGCACGCCGCGCGGCGCGGCCCTCGGTCTCGACCGCGAACACGCCGGCCGGTCCCACCACCACGTGATCGATGCTCGCGCCGCGTCCCTCCGCCGGCACGTCGTGGAACACGCGGTAGCCGAGCGGCGCCAGGCGCTCGAGCTCGTGGCCCGCGGCGAGCTCGGCCTCGTAGGCGAGTGCGAGGCGGCGCGCGCGGCGCAGCACGGTCCACAGCCGCGCGAGCAGCCAGACCTGCAGCGTGGCCGCGCAGCCCGCGAGCGCGAGCGCCGCCTCGCCGCGCGGCGCGCCGCCGGCGAGGCTCCAGTAAGGGGCGAGCAGCGCCGCGGCGAACGGCAGCGCGAACAGCGCGAGCGCCGCGTATTCGGCCGCGTCCCAATTGGCGTCCGCCATGCCGCGGCGCAGCGACTCGCCCGGCGCGCGCAACAGGCCGCCGGCGAGCGCAGGACGGCGCGTGGCGCGCTTGCGCCATGCGGCGAGCACCGCCATCGTCGTCACGAAAGCGAAGCCGACGCTCGCCGCGGGGATCCACTGCAAGAGATCGATGGCGTCCTCCCTGGGTCGGGAGGAAATGTACTACCGCGCGCGCCCTTTGGGCATGTAGCCGCCCGACGACAAAAGACAGAGAAGATAGGGACAGACCCTATTTTTCGCATATCGAAAAATAGGGTCTGTCCCCAATTTCAAAGCGTTGGCGGTCCCGCGTAGTCGCCGCCGAGCGCCACCAGTCCCCAGGGCGCGGCCTGCGCGTCCCAGGAAAATCCGATGTGGCCGCCGAGCGAATGCGCGTCGCGGAACAGGCGCTGCATCGGATAGCGGTCGTAGATGCCGTTCGCGCCCGCCATCGCATGCAGCGTGTCGACCGCCTCGGTGCACAGCCCGACCGCCCAGGCGACGTTGCGCTTGAAGCGCAGCTTTTCCTCGAGCGTCGGCTCGCGCCCGGACTCGGCAATCGCCTGCGCCTCGAGGAGGTCGTTCCTGCAGATGAGGCGCGCCGCATCCGCGCGCGCAGCGGCTGCGGCGACGCGCAGCTGCACCGCCTGGAACTCGCGCATGCGCGCCGCGGTGTAACTGGTGCTCCTTTCGCGCACCGCGGCGGCGGTCAGCTCCACCGCGCCGAGCGCGTTGCCGACCGCGGCCCCGGCGATGCAGTGCGAGCCCAGGCCCGAGAGCGGAATGCGGTAGTGCGGATTGGGGTTCGTCTTCGCCCCGGGGAAGCACGCGCCGCCGCGCGCGAGCAGCATGCCGAGCGCGCGGTGCTCGGGCACGAACAGGTCCTTGACCCTCACCGACTTCGAGCCCGTGCCGCGCATGCCCAGCACCTGCCAGTCGTCGACGATCTCGTATTCGCTCTGCGGCACGAGGCACATGCGCCAGTCGACCGGCCGCTCGCCCTCCTTCACGGTGACCGCGAGCATGTTCCACTGCGCGCCATCGACGCCGCTGGAGAAGTTCCAGTAGCCGCCGATCACGTAGCCGCCGTCGACCTTCTTCGCCGCGCCCTGCGGGTAGGCGATGCCCGAGGCGATCAGCGCATCGGGATTCTCGCCCCAGACCTCCGCCTGCGCGCGCTCGTCGTACAGCGCGAGCATCCAGTGGTGGATCGCGAGGTTCGCGCAGCTCCACGCAGTCGAGGCGCAGCCGCGCCCGAGCTCGACGGGTACCTCGAACAGCGCCACGTAGTCGAGCTCCATGCCGCCCCAGCGCTTGGGCTGCGCGAAGCGCAGGAGGCCCGTGCGGTGCAGGTCGGCCTCGGTCTCGGGCAGCAGGCGCCGCGCCTCCTCGGCACGCCCCGCGCGCTCGCGCAGCGCGGGCGCCAGGGCGCGCGCGCGCGCGAGCGCCTCGGCGTATGCGATCTTCGAGAAATCGTTGCGCTTCTGCGGCGCGTTCATGCCGTCTCGCTCACGCGCGGCATCTTGGAGTAGTCCTCGCCGCCCCAGTCGGGCGCGCCGGTGATGCCGAAGAAATTGAGCTCGATGGTGAGTCCGTTCGGGTCGCGCAGAAAGAGCTGATACAGGCTCGACTCCGGCAGGTAGCGCGGGCGGTACGCGACGCCCAGGCCCTTCAGGCGCTTCACGAACGCCTCGGGTTCGGTGGCGGCGAATGCGATGTGGTCGATGACGCCGCTCTGGTCGGTGGCCGCGTTCCGCGGCGTGCCGAGGTAATAGAGCTCCGAGTTCGGGATGCCGTGCGGACCCATGTGCACCTGGATCTTGCCGTTCACGCCGAGCCAGTAGCCCGGGAACGGAAAATTCGGCCGCGGCATCTCCTCGAAGCCGAGCACGTTCACGTAGAAGTCGCGCGTCGCTTTCAGGTCGTTGGCGCGCACGAAATAGTGGTTGATGTCGGCGATCGGCATGCTTACCTCCCCATTTGCTGCGGCGACGCTAGGTTCGCGCCGCGCGTCACAGCGTGCGCAGGAAGAGGATGATCTTCCAGATGTCCTCGTCCTTGATCTGGCCCTGGAACGGCGGCATCGCGCCGTTGAACTGGATGCCGCCTTCGGAGATCGTCCAGAAGTAGAAGCCGTCGCTCGCGATGCGCGTGCGCCCGAGGCCTGCGAGCACCGCGGGCTTGGGATCGAGGCCGGTGGCGCCGGGCCCGTCGCCGTGCCCGGTGGCGCCGTGGCACACCGCGCAGTTCTGCTCGAACAACGCCTTGCCCGACTTCACGTTCGCCGCGCCCGCAGGCAGCGGGTTGTGCAGCGAGGCGTACTTCCGATCGATGCCGTGATGCATGACGTAGACGTGGCGCGGCGAAGGCCCGCCGCCCGTCATTCCGCGCCCCATCTGCGCGCCGGCGAGGGCCGGGGCGAGACAGGCTGCGAGGACGATGCTCTTCGACAGGTTCGCTCTCATGGGGGAAGCCGGGCGTAGCGCCCGGCGAGTTCGACGAAGGACCTCTCCGATTCGGCCGCATTGAACGCCGCGCCGAGCTCCTCGTCAAGGATCGCGGCGACGCGGCCTGCGAGCGAGCCGGCGAGGCGCGCATCCAGAAACAGCAGCCGCGCGCGGCGCGCGAGCACGTCCTCGACCGTGCGCGCGTACTCGTAGCGCGCGGCGAAGCGCACCATCGCTTCCGTCAGGCCGGAGGCAAGCTCGCGCGCGGCTCCCGGCAGGCTCTCGACGAGCGCCGCTTCCGTGCCGTACAGGTGCAGCCCCGGCGGGCCACTCACGGGCTCGCGCGCGCGCGCCGGCGCGCCGACGAGCGGGAGCGCGATGGTCGCGCCAGCGGCGCGCCCGGGCAGCAGCCCGCGCGCCATGCACGCGGCGAGCACGTCCTCTGCCATCGCGCGGTAGGTGGTCCACTTGCCCCCCGTGACCGTCACCAGCCCGGAGCGCTCGACGAGCACCAGGTGCTCGCGCGACAGCGTCTTCGTGTCGCCCGGGCGTGCGTCGGGCGGGCGCACCAGCGGGCGCAGGCCGACCCACGCCGAGCGCACATCGGCGCGCGTCGGCGCGCGCTCGAGGATGCCGGCAGCCTCGCGCAGGATGAACTCGACCTCCGCGGCGAAGGGCTCCGGCTCGGCGGCGAGATCGCGCCGCGGCGTGTCGGTCGTGCCGAGGATCGTGGCGCCGAGCCAGGGCACGGCGAACAGCACGCGCCCATCGCGCGTGCGCGGCACGAGCAGCGCGTGGCCGCCAGGGAGGAACTCGCGCCCGACCACCAGGTGCACGCCCTGGCTCGGCGCGACGAGCTCGCGGCCCGGGTCGCGATCCATGCGGCGGATCTCGTCGACCCACACGCCGGTCGCGTTCACCACGCAGCGCGCGCGCAGCGCGTACTGCGCGCCGCTCTCGCGGTCCTCGGCGACCGCGCCGGCGACGCGCCCGTCGTCGTGCAGCAGGCCGACCGCGGCGCAGTGGTTGACGACCAGCGCGCCGCGCGCGAGCGCGCTGCGCGCGAGCGCCACCGCGAGGCGTGCGTCGTCGAACTGCGCGTCCCAGTAGCGCACCGCGCCCGCCAGGCCCGCCCCGCGCACGCCGGCCGCGGCCTCAAGCGCCGCGGCGCGGCCGAGGAACTCGGTGCGCCCCAGCCCCGCGCGTCCGGCAAGCAGGTCGTAGGCGAGCAGCCCGCTACCGTAGAACCACTTTTCCAGCCAGCGTCCGCGCGCGCCGTACAGCGGCAGCACGAAGGGCAACGGCTGCGCGAGGTGCGGGGCGTTCGCCAGCAGCCGCGCCCGCTCGCGCAGCGCTTCGCGCACCAGGTGCACCTTGCCTTGCGCGAGGTAGCGCACGCCGCCGTGCACCAGCTTGGTGGCGCGCGAGGAGGTGCCCTTGGCGAAGTCTTCCCGCTCGACGAGCGCGACCGCCAGGCCGCCCGCCGCGGCGTCGAGCGCAACACCCAGGCCCGTCGCGCCGCCGCCGATGACGAGCAGATCGAGCGCCGGCGCGGCCGCCAGCCGGCGCAACAGCTCTTCGCGTGCCGGCTGCGGAGTGCTCATAGCGGCGCTATCTTGCCCTAAGTTCGGCCCTGCACTGGGCTAGGCCGCGCCGGAGTGGAGCCGGGCGACGACCGCCGGGCGTTCCTCGGGCGGCGCCGTGAGCGCGAACACCGTCTCCTGCGCGCGCCGCACGGCGCGCAGGCGCGCTTCGGCGCCGTAGGGGACCGGGCCCTTGAGCCAGGCGTCGAGCCGCAGCGCCCCGCGCGGCATCGTGCCGCCGAGATGCGCAAGACATTGCCCGATGACGCGCTGCGGGTGCGCGAAGGCGCAAGGAAAGCCGAGCAGGCGCGCATAGCGATCCGACAGGTGAATGCCGTTGTAGTCGCCGCTCAGCGCGGCGAAGCGCAATCCGCCACCGCGTGCCACGCGCCAGCGCGACACTTCGCCGCCGTCGACCGCGGGCGCGGCGGCGAACAGCGCAGGCGCAACCGGCGCGCCGAAGCTGCCGCGCACGTAGAAGGTGTTCGTCGCCTCCCAAACGAGATCGCCGCGCTCGGTCGCGCCGCAGCGCAGGTCAACTTCGAGCCCCTTTTCGAGCACGCGGCTCGCCGCCACTTCGGCCTTCAGGTCGAGCATGGCGTCGGGGGAGAATTCACGATGCCGCGCCAGGCGGTTGCGTATCTGCAGCACGCGCCAGATCGCCAGCGGAAATGCCGGCTGCGTGAGCAGCGCCATCTGCAGCCGAAGGGCGAGCGTGTGCAGCAGCAGCAGCGGCAGCCCCTCACCGGGCGGGAGGCCGCACAACGCGGCAAAATCGCGCCGCTCGCGCGGCGAGGCACGCAGGCCGTGCCAACGCGCCTCGAGGCGCGGCAACGCCGCGTCCTGCAGAAGGCCGCGCTTGGGCCAGAGCGCGAGCGCCATGTAGCCAAGCGCCGAGGGCCGGCGGCGATATTCGAGGCTCACCGCCTTCACCGCGGCATGCCGCCTAGGACCAGAGCGCGCGCAGCCGGCCGGCGACGTCGATCGGCGCCGCGTCCGCGGCGCGCAGCGCGGGCGCGCTTTCCGCCTCGGGCCAGGTGCGCGCCTCGAGGCAGCGCATCACCGCGCGCGTGAGGAAGCGGCTCGTCGCGCCGTAGACGTGCGCGTCGCCGCGGCGCGCCTGCTGCGCGACGTAGTAGCGCAACGGGGCGAGCAGGTGCAGCTCGCTCTTCGCGCGCGTCATCGCCACGTACAGCAGGCGCCGCTCCTCCTCGAGCAGCTCCGCGCGTCCCGTCGCGAACTCGGACGGGAAGTTGCCGTCGGCGACGTTCAGCACGTACACCGCGTCCCACTCCTGGCCTTTCGCCGAGTGCACGGTCGAGAGCACAAGGTAGTCCTCGTCCAGGTGCGGAGCGCCGGAGAGGTCGCCGCTCGCGCGCGGCGGGTCGAGCGCGAGCTCGGTGAGGAAGCGCTCGCGCGTCGCATACTGCTGCGCGATGCGCTCGAGCTGCACCAGGTCGCCGGCGCGCGCCTCGAGCGCGTCGTACTTCGCCTCGAGCAGCGGCTCGAGCCACTCGCGCACCCGCCCCACCTGCCCCTGCCAGGGTCCCTCGGGCGCGGCGAGCGAAGCCATCAATGAATCGAAGTCGTCCGCGGTGGACTTCAATTCACTAAATGAAAAACCCCTAGCCTCGAAGCGCGTGAAGACCCGCGCGGCGGTAGCCGGCCCGACGCGCGGCAGCAGCTGCAGCGCGCGGAACGCCGCGACGCGATTCTTCGGGTTGTCGGCCCAGCGCAGCACCGCGAGCAGGTCCTTGACGTGCGCCGCCTCGAGGAACTTGAGCCCGCCGTACTTGACGTACGGGATGTTGCGCCGCACGAGCTCGAGCTCGAGCACGTCGCTGTGGTGCGAGGAGCGGAACAGCACCGCCTGGCGCCTGAGCGCGAGGCCGCGCTCGCGCGCCTCGAGCACGCCCCTCACCACGTACTCCGCCTGCGCCTGGTCGTCGGCCACCGTGACGTAGCGCGGCGGC
>DASPRX010000057.1:0-10094 GCA_035624235.1 Burkholderiales bacterium
AGGCGCATGCCGACCGCGGGCACCAGCACCAGGTACAGCCATGGATGCCAGACGAAGAAGGAGATGAGGCTCGCCTCGCCGCGCTCGAAGAAGGCGCCCACCGTGAACGTGAAGAACCCGGCGAGCAGCAGATAGATGACCAGGAACACGTAGGCCACTGGCGAGGCGAAATAGCTCGCCAGCTCGCGCCGCGCGATGGTGCGCACCGGCTTCCAGGCCGAGATCATGCGCGCCCCGTGTCGGGCAGGGTGATGCGGCGAAACACCTCGTCGAGTTGTCCCTCTTCGGTGCGCAGGGCCTCCAGGCGCCAGCCCGCGCGCGCCGCGAGCTCGATCACTGCCCGCACCAGTTCGCCGGCCTGCTGCCCTCCCTGCGGATACACGCGCCAGGCGCCCTCCAGCTGCTCGACGCGTCCGAGCGGCGCGAGCGCGTCGCCGTTCACGCCCTGGCCGGCCACGGTCACCGCCCCGGCGAGCCGCGACATGCTGCGCAGCTCCTGCGGAGTGCCGTTGGCGACGATGCGGCCGCGGTCGATGATGATGGCGCGAGAGCACGCGGCGTCGACTTCCTCGAGGATGTGGGTCGAGAACACGACCGCCTTGCGCCGGCCGAGCTCGCGGATCAGGTTTCTCACCTCGTGCTTCTGGTTCGGATCCAGGCCGTCGGTGGGCTCGTCCAGCACCAGCACTTCGGGATCATGGATCAGCGCCTGGGCGAGGCAGGTACGGTGCTTGTAGCCCTTGGACAGCGTATCGATGTTCTGGCGGACCACCGAATCGAGGAAGCACAGCTCGACCACATGCGCGATCGCTTTCTTCTTCGCTTCGCCCGCCAGGCCGCGCATGTCGGCGGCGAACGCGAGAAAGCCGTGCACGGTCATGTCCGGATAGGCCGGCGCCGCCTCCGGCAGATAGCCGATGAGGCGCTTCGCCTCGAGCGGCGAGTCGACCACGTCGTGCCCGCCGACGCTCACTCCACCGGCGCTCGGCGGAAGGAAGCCGGTGATCATGCGCATGGTGGTGGACTTGCCGGCGCCGTTCGGTCCGAGGAAGCCGAGCACCTCGCCGCGCTCGACGTTGAACGTGACGCCGTCGACCACGCGCTTCGGGCCGAACGTCTTCACGAGGTTCTCGATGCGTATCATCGCGCCAGGGATCCCGCCGGGGGGCCGCATTATCGCCGAATTCGCGCGGCGCCTGAGGTTTGCGCGGTGGCCTTAAGCGAAGCTTAAACGGCGTGCTGAACAAAAGGTAAAATCTGCGCCTTCACATCGGCAACACCCCATCTCCGAGGACCTGAATGGACAAATCACTGCTGGCCAAGACCGCGGCCGCGATGGTCGCAAAGGGCAGGGGAATCCTGGCGGCCGACGAATCCGCCGGAACCTGCGAAAAGCGCTTCAAGTCCGTCGGCGTCGAATGCACCGAGGAGAACCGCAGAGCCTACCGCGGGCTGCTGTTCGCCACGCCCGGCATCGAGCAATTCGTCTCCGGCGTGATCCTGTTCGACGAGACGCTGCGACAGAAGACGAGCGACGGCGCGCCGTTCGCCGAGTTCCTCGCGCAGAAGGGCATCGTGCCCGGCATCAAGGTCGACAAGGGCGCGCAAGATCTGGCCTTTTGCCCGGGCGAGAAGGTGACCGAGGGACTGGACGGCCTGCGCGCGCGGCTTGCCGAGTACTTCAAGCTCGGCGCGCGCTTCGCCAAGTGGCGCGCGGTGATCACGATCGGCGACGGACTGCCGACGCACACCTGCCTGTATGCGAACGCGCACGCGTTGGCGCGCTACGCCGCGCTGTGCCAGGAGGCCTCGATCGTGCCGATCATCGAGCCCGAGGTGCTGCTCGACGGCGGCCACACGATCGAGCGCTGCGAGGAGGTCAGCGAGGCAACGCTGCGCGCCACCTACGCCGCGCTCGCGGCGCACAACGTTTCCGTCGAGCACACGATTCTCAAGGCGAGCATGGTGGTGTCGGGCAAGGAGAACGCCCGCCAGGCGGGCGTCGGCGAGGTCGCCGAGCGCACCGTGCGCGTGCTCAAGCGCACCGTGCCGGCCGCGCAGCCCGGCGTCGTGTTCCTGTCGGGCGGCCAGTCGGACGTCGACGCCACCGCGCACCTGAACGCGATGGCGGGCATGAAGGGCCTGCCCTGGCCGCTCACCTTCTCGTACTCGCGCGCGCTGCAGAACCCCGCGCTCAAGGCCTGGCGCGGCAGCCGCGACAACGTCGCCGCCGCGCAAAGGGCGTTCCATCACCGCGCGCACATGAATGGTCTCGCGTGCCAGGGCAAGTGGAAGCCCGAGCTCGAGAAGCAGGTGGCATGAGCGCCGCTCTGTTCGAGTCGAGCATCACGAGCCTGGCGCGCATCGGGCGCGGCAAGGTGCGCGACATCTACGCGGTGGGGGAGGACAAGATGCTGATCGTGGTGAGCGACCGGCTCTCCGCGTTCGACGTCGTGCTGTCCGATCCGATCCCCGACAAGGGGCGCGTGCTGAACGAGATGGCGAATTTCTGGTTCGGCAAGCTCGGCCATATCGTGCCGAACCAGCTGACGGGCATCGACCCCGAGAGCGTGGTCAAGGGCGACGACGAGAAGGCGCAGGTGCGCGGCCGCTCGATTGTGGTGAAGAAGCTAAAGCCCCTGCCCATCGAAGCCGTGGTGCGCGGCTACGTCATCGGCTCGGGCTGGAAGGACTACCAGAAGACGGGGAAGATCTGCGGCATCGAGCTGCCCAAGGGCCTGCGGCAGGCGCAGAAGCTCCCCGCGCCAATCTTCACGCCGGCGACCAAGGCCGAATCGGGCCACGACGAGAACATCTCCTTCGACGACGTGGTGAAGTTGATCGGCCGCGACAGGGCCGAGAGGGTGCGCGAGATCTCGATTCGCCTCTATAAGCAGGCCTCGGAGTACGCCGCCACCAAGGGCATCATCATCGCCGACACCAAGTTCGAATTCGGCACGGACGCGAAGGGCGATCTGGTCCTCATCGACGAGGTGCTCACCGCGGACTCTTCGCGCTTCTGGCCGGCCGATTCCTACCAGGTTGGCGTGAGCCCGCCGTCGTTCGACAAGCAGTACGTGCGCGACTACCTCGAGACGCTCGACTGGGACAAGACGCCGCCCGCGCCCAGGCTGCCCGCCGAGGTGATCGCGAAGACGTCGCAGAAGTACCGCGAGGCGCTCGAGCGCCTGACAGGGAGAAAGCTCAGATGATCGGCATCGTGATGGGTTCGGCCAGCGACTGGGACACCATGAAGGCGGCGGCGAAGACGCTGGAGGAGTTCGGCGTTGCTTACGAGGCGAAGGCGATGTCGGCGCACCGCACGCCGCACGCGGTCGCGGAATGGGCCGAAGGCGCGGCCAAGCGCGGCGTGAAGGCGATCATCGCCGCCGCGGGCGGGGCGGCGCACCTCGCGGGCGTGGTGGCGGCGCACACCACGCTGCCGGTGCTCGGCGTGCCGATGCCCTCCAAGCACCTGCAGGGGCTGGATTCGCTGCTCTCCACCGTGCAAATGCCGAAAGGCATCCCGGTGGCCACCTTCGCCATCGGCGATGCGGGCGCGGCGAATGCCGCGCTGTTCGCCGTGGCGCTGCTCGCGCTATCCGACGTCGGCATGGCGGGCAAGCTCGCCGACTTCAGGCGCAGGCAGACCGAGGCGGTCCTCAAGGCCGCGCCGCTCAAGCTGTGAGCGAAGAGGTCCGCCGCGCCGCGGAGGTCCTCCGGCGCGGCGGGCTGGTCGCGTTTCCCACGGAGACGGTGTACGGGCTCGGCGCGGACGCGTCGAGCGAGGCTGCGGTGAAGAAGCTCTACGCGGTGAAGCGCCGGCCGCCCGACCACCCGGTGATCGTGCACTTCGCCAGCGCCGCGGACGCCTTCAGCTGGGCGCGCGAAGTGCCCGACGCGGCACGCCGGCTCGCGGCGCGCTTCTGGCCCGGGCCGCTCACGCTGATACTGAAGCGCGCGGCGCGCGTGGGCGATTTCGTGACCGGCGGGCAGGACACGGTCGGGCTGCGGGTGCCGTCGCATCCGGTCGCTCACGAATTTCTCGGAATCTTCGGCGGCGGCGTTGCCGCCCCTTCGGCGAACCGCTTCGGCCGCGTCTCGCCCACCCGGGCAGAGCACGTGCGCGAGGATCTGGGCGCGGAGGTCGACCTCGTGCTCGAAGGCGGTCCGAGCGAGGTGGGCATCGAATCGACGATCGTCGACCTGTCGCGCGGCGGCGCGGTGCTGCTGCGGCCCGGAGCGATCTCGCTCGCCGAGCTGGAGGCCGCCTTAGGTGCGCCCGTCGCCGCGCCGGACGCGGGCGCGCCGCGCGCCCCGGGTACGCTCGAGCGTCATTACGCGCCGAAGACCGAGCTTCGCCTCGTGCCCGCGCACGCGCTCGATGCCGCGATCGCGCAGGCAACAGGGCAAGTCGCGGTGCTGGCGTTCTCGCGCCCCGACGAGCGCGCGGCGCGCTGGCTGCGCATGCCGCGCGACTCCGCGCAGTACGCGCGCCGCCTGTACGCGGCGCTGCGCGAGCTGGACGAAGCGCGCTGCACTTGCATCCTGGTCGAGGAGCCGCCCGACCAGCCCGCCTGGACGGCGGTGCGCGACCGGCTGCGGCGCGCCGCGGCGCCCGCCTGAGGCGCGTGCCTCAGTGCGACATCAGCACCGGGACCGTCATCGACTCGAGTAGCGTGCGCGTCACGCCGCCGAGGATCAGCTCCGAAACGCGTGAGCGGCCATAGGCGCCCATCACGACCAGGTCGGCATCCAGGTCCGAAACGCGTGACAGGAGCTGATTGCCGACGTCGATATCCTCGGCGCGATACTGCGACACCGTCACGCGCACGCCGTGGCGCGAGAGGAACAGCGCGATGTCGGCGCCCGGCACCTGGCCGTGCCCGCCGTCCGGCGGGCCGGGATTGAACGAAGCCACGTTTACGTGCTTGGCGGCCTGCAACAGCGGCAGCGCGTCGGTCACTGCGCGCGTCGATTCGCGGCCCGCGTTCCAGGCGACCACGATCTTCTCGCCGATCGGGCGCTTCTCGCGCGCGTACGGGACGACCAGCACCGGCCTGCCCGCTGCGAGCAGCAGCCGCTGCGCGAACTGCTCGGACACGCCGCTCGTTCCGCTGCCGTCGTCCTGCGCGATCACCACCAAGTCGGCGTAGCGCGCGTGCAGCGTGACGGCCTCGAGCGCGTCGGCGGCCGAGCTGCGCCATTCCGACTTGCTCCAGTTCGCGCGCCGCACCGCGGCGTCCCAGATGCCGCGCGCGCGCGCCGCGATCTCGGCGAGCGCCTTGCTGCGCGTAGCCTCGATGGCGACGCCCGCCTCGGCCATCGCCCAGCTCGGCGGCGGCGTCACCGTGAGCGCGTGCAGCCCGACGACATGCGCGTCGGACTTCTGCGCGAGCGAGAAGGCGACCTCAATGCAGGCCTCGGCGCCTTTGCCGGCGTCGAGGTGAACCAGGATGGTCTTGTAGGCCATGGCATTCCTTTCTTTGCGGGACTTCGCCTCGCGGTCATCTTGAACCCGCCTGCGGCGCCGCAATTGACATGGATCAATTACGCCCGGCCATTGGAGCGAGGCTACAATGCATTTTATGCGCAGGTTCGCGGCCGTGCTTGCCCTGTCAGCTTGCTCGGCCAACGTCCAGGTCGCGAGCAACACGGTGGAGGGCCCCTTGACACCGCCTCCGCCGGGCACGGCGGTCCTCGCGGGTGCGACGACCGTTACCGTGCTAAGCGCATCCGGCGGTGCCGCGTTGGCCGGCGCGATCGTCCTCGGTGCGCTGTTCAACTACGCGGAGGCGCCGCTTGATCGCACACCGCCGCCGATGGACGAGCAGCGCCGCGTGAACGAGCACGACTGCACCAAGCCGGTCACCGACTACTCGGCCAACCTGCGCTGCCGCTAGGCGCGCTGCGCCCCGGGGCGGCCGTCCTCCACCACGAACGAGGCGAGCGTCGTGCACGCCGCGTCGCGCGTGCGCGCCGTTTCCATGGTGCGCAGGTCGGCGCGCAGGCTGCGCGCGCGCAGCTCGGCGCGCACGTAACCCCGGTAGCGGCCGTCGGCGAGCTTGACGTGCGCATTGTCCGCGCGCACCGCGTCGAGCTCGGCCTGCGCGCGCGCCTGCGAGGTGATCGACGTGCCGCAGAACTCGCTCGCCACGACCGGCGCGGCGGGATCGTCAAAGTCGACCTTCAGGTCGGCGACCGCGTGGAAGTGCACGTCGCCGCCGATCACCACCGGATTCGCCAGGTGCTGGCGCGCCATGCTCTCCAGCAGCTTGCGGCGCGCCGCCGGGTACCCATCCCAGCCATCTGTCCAGAAGCGGCGCGCAGCACCCGTGCCGCTGGCGAATTGGGCCATCAACGTTTGCTGCGCGACGACGTTCCAGCTGGCGCGCGAGCCGGCAAAGGCGCGCTCGAGCCAGCCTTCCTGCCGCGCTCCGAGCATGCTGCGGCCCGGGTCGCCGCGCGCCGGGCATTCGTCATCGCTCACCACGTTGCCGCCGCCGTGCCTGCGCGGGCAGACCTGGTAGGTGCGGTATTGGCGGTCGTCCAACAGGAAGAAGCGCGCGAGCGAGCCCCAGCCGAGCTGCGTGTAGAGGCGCATGTACGGTCCGCGTGGCCGCATGCGCGCGGGCAGCGGCATGTGCTCGTAGTAGGCGCGGTAGGCCGCGGCGCGCCGTGCGAGGAACCGGCCCCTCGGCATGCCGTCCTCGGGGCGGTCGGCGGCGTAGTCGTTGTCGACCTCGTGGTCGTCCCAGGTCGCGATCCACGGGCAGGCAGCGTGCGCGGCCTGCAGGTCCGGGTCGCTCTTGTAGGTGGCGTAGCGCGCGCGGTACTCTTCGAGCGAATAGGGCTCGCCCGGGTCCTGGGCGCGCACGTGCTCGCGCCCCCACGACGACTCGTAGATGTAGTCGCCCAGGAACACGATCAGCTCGGGGTCGTCCGCGACCGCGTGCCGCCACGCGCCGTAGTAGCCCTGCTCGTACTGCTGGCAGGAGGCGAAGGCGAAGCGCAGCCGCTCGACGCGCGCGTCAGGGCGAGGCGCGGTGCGCGTGCGCCCGACCGGGCTCACCGCGTCGCCCGCCATGAAGCGGTACCAGTGCGGTCGCTCCGGTGCGAGTCCATTCACTTCGACGTGCACGGAATGCGCCCACTCCGGCGTCGCGCTTTCCACGCCCGAGGCGACGACGCGGCGCATCGACTCGTCCAAGGCAACTTCCCAGCGAACGCGAATCGGCGCGGGATCGAGCTCGCCCACCAGCCGCGTCCACAGCACCATGCCGCCCGCGTGCGGATAGCCCGAAGCGACGCCGAGCGCGAACGGGTCGGCTGCGAAGCGCGGCTCGGCCCCCGCCGCTCGCGGCAGCACTGCGGCCAGGCCGAGCCCGCCGAGCGAGGCGAGGAAGCGGCGCCGCGCGCTCACTTGCGCAGGTCCGAGAAGTACTCGTGCGCGGTGGTGTTCACCAGGCTGCGGCGCAGTTCAACGGGCGCGTCGTGGTAGGTGTAGGCGATGCGGTCGATCTCGAGCAGCGGCGCGCCCTTTTTCAGCCCGAGCAGCTTCGCCGCGGCGGCATCGGCGAGCGTGGCGCGCAGGCGCTCGCCGGTGCGCAGCACGTGCACGCCGTAGCGCGTCTGGTAAAGGTGGTAGATGGTGTTGTCGCGCGCGCTGAGGATCCTCTCCGTGAGATCGGGAAACAGGCGCTGCGGCAGCACGAGCTCGTCGAGGATCACCGGTGCCCCGCCGAGCGACAAAAGATTGCGGACGCGCAGCACCGGGTCGCCCGCGGCGAGGCCGAGCTTCGCGGCTTCCTCCGCGGCGGCGCGCGCGCGGCGGAAGTCGAGCGTCTGCGTGCGCGGATACTGCTTCTCGCCTTCGTGCGGCACGATGTGGAAGAAATGAAACATCAGGCGCGTGGCGCCGTGCGAGGCGATGAAGGTGCCGCGCCCCTGCCGGCGCACGACCGCGCCCTCGGCCACCAGCTCGTCGATCGCCTTCCTGAGCGTGCCGATCGAGACGCCGAAGCGCTGCGCGAGCTGGGTCTCCGAGGGCAGCGCAGCGCCTGCCTTCCACTCGCCCTGCGCGAGGCTGTGCGTGAGCAGCCGCTTGACCTCCTTGTAGAGCGGCGCCGCGACGCCCCGATCGAGGACCTGGTTCATGGCGCGCCGAGTGTAGCACTCAAGTCATACAACTCATATAGTTGACTACGCGCGCCGGCCAACCTAGACTGCACGCCTTCCCCAGGCGGAGAAGGCGATGATTCATTTCGTGGTGCACGAGCAAGGCGACGGCGTCGGCGTGGTGGTCGTCGAAGGCGTCAAGGCCGGGCAGCAGCTGACCGGCTGGATCATGGAGGACGACAAGGACGTCAAGGTGCTCGCCAAGACCGACATCCCGATCGGCCACAAGGTGGCGCTCAGGGACTACCAGCCGGGCGACACGGTGATCAAGTACGGCGTCGACATAGGCAAAGTGGTCGCGCCGATCAAGCAGGGCGAGCACGCCCACGTACACAACATCAAGACCAAGCGGTGGTAAGAATGGATCTCTCGAAGTCGACTTTCTGGGGCTACCGGCGCGAGAACGGGCGCGTCGGCGTGCGCAACCACGTGATCGTCCTGCCGGTGGACGACATCTCGAACGCGGCCGCGGAGGCCGTGGCGAACAACATCAAGGGCACCCTGGCGCTGCCGCATCCCTACGGGCGGCTGCAGTTCGGGGCGGACCTCGACCTGCACTTCAGGACGCTGATCGGCACCGGAGCGAACCCGAATGTCGCTGCGGTCGTGGTGATCTGCATCGAGGAGGGCTGGGCGAAGAAGGTCGCCGACGGCATCGCCGCGACGGGCAAACCGGTGGCCTACTTCGGCATCGAGCAGCACGGCGATCACGACACCATCCTGCGAGCCTCAAAGGCGGCGAAGCAGTTTGTCCAGTGGGCCTCCGAGCTGCGCCGCGAGGAACGGCCGCTCAAGGAGCTGTGGGTCTCGACCAAGTGCGGCGAGTCGGATACCACGTCGGGCTGCGGCGCCAATCCCACGGTCGGCAACGCCTTCGACAAGCTCTATCCGCATGGCGTGACGCTGTGCTTTGGCGAGACCACCGAGCTCACCGGCGGCGAGCATCTGGTCGCGGCGCGCTGCCGCAGCGACGAGGTGCGCAAGAAGTTCCAGTTCATGTTCGACCGCTATCAGCAGGTGGTCGAGCGTCACAAGACGAACGATCTGATGGATTCGCAGCCGACCAAGGGCAACATTGAAGGCGGCCTGACCACCATCGAGGAAAAGGCGCTCGGCAACATCCAGAAGATCGGCAGAAAGTGCCTGGTCGACGGCGTGCTCGACAAGGCCGAGGGGCCCATCGGCCCCGGACTGTGGTTCATGGACTCGTCCTCGGCGGCCGCCGAGATGGTGACCTTGTGCGCGGCTGCCGGCTTCACGGTGCACCTGTTTCCGACCGGGCAGGGCAACATCATCGGCAACCCGATCCTGCCGGTAATCAAGCTGTCGGCGAACCCGCGCACCGTGCGCACGATGAGCGAGCACATCGACGTCGACGTGTCCGGCCTGCTGAGGAAAGAGCTAACGCCGGACCAGGCTGGCGACAAGCTGCTCGAGTCCATGTTCCGCACCGCCAACGGCCGGCTCACCGCGGCCGAGGCGCTCGGCCACCGCGAGTTCGTGCTGACCCGGCTGTACGAGAGCGCGTGAGCCTGCTGCAGGTCCGCGTCTGGCGCGGCGGCGCCGAGGGCACCTTCCAGGCGTTCGAAGTGCCGCGGCACGCGAGCCAGACCGTGCTCGACGTCGTCACCTACATTCAGCGCTCGCTCGATCCGACGCTTGCCTACCGCTTCGCCTGCCGCGTCGGCATGTGCGGCTCCTGCGCCATGACGGTGAACGGTGTGCCGCGCTGGACGTGCCGGACTCACGTCGACGTCGTTCTGAAGGGCGCGAGCGAAATGACGATCGGGCCGCTGCGCAATCTCCCCGTGATCCGCGACCTCGTCGCCGACATGCGCGAGTTCTTCGACAAATGGGCACGCGCCAAGGGGAGCTTTCAGGGTTCCCGGACGCGCCGCGACGCGTTCCACGAGATA
>DASPRX010000110.1:0-8828 GCA_035624235.1 Burkholderiales bacterium
AGCGCCTGGACGGTGCCGGGCTGGAGCCCCTGAACGGCGCCGGGCTGCGTCACGGTGCGCCCCTGCAGCGTCCCGGTACCGTCGCCGTTGAACGTCACGACCCCTGTCGTGCCGAACGACGATTCCGAGGTCCCGCCGAGCGGCACAAAACTCGGGGAGAAGCCCGCCGGCGAGGACGTGCAGACGGCCGTTCCTGTGAACGCGTAGTCGCCCCTCAGCTGCTTGGTGCGGTCCTGCGCGCTCGCGGGCAAGGCCGCAAGCAGCAGCATCGCCGCCGAGGCGGCTGCGAGTGTCCTGATGATTTGCATGAAGGTCTCCTTCTTCGAGATGAGTTGATACCCGGCTGATCGCGCCGGGGCCGTGTTTCGATTGCGAGCCGATGTTCCCTTCCGCGCGCGGGACGCGCATCACCCGAACGGGTGAGCCGCGCCGCGGGCCTCACCCGTTCGGGTTAGCCGGGCGCGATCCGTAAGCGATCCGTAATCCATACGTAACCGATACGAAACCGGCGCTGCACGAGGCTGTCGCTGCGGCGCGCTCGTGCGCCACAAGGAGATCCGATGAAATTGGGGTACGCGCTGGTCTTCCCCGCCTTTGCGACGCTCGGCGGCTGCTCGATGGACCGGTTCGTCGCGAACAGAGTCGGCGACGCGCTCGCGCAGGAAGGAAGCGCGTTCGCGAGCGACGACGATCCGGAGCTCATCCAGGCGGCGGCTCCCTTCAGCCTGAAGCTCATGGAGAGCGTGCTGGCGAAGAGCCCTGAGCACGGCGGCCTGCTGCTCGCGGCCGCCCGGGGCTTCACGCAGTACGCCTACGCCTTCGTCCAGCAGGACGCCGACGAGGCCGAGGCGCGCGACGCGGCGGCGGCGCTTGCGATGCGGCTGCGGGCGCGCCGTCTGTACGCCCGCGGCCGCGACTACGGTCTGCGGGCCCTCGAGGCCGCGCACCCGGGCTTCCGCGCGCGCCTTGAGGCCGATCCGCCGGCCGCGGTCTCGGGCCTCGCGCGCGACGACGCCGAGCGCCTGTACTGGACGGTGGTGCCGTGGGCCGCCCTGATCTCGCTATCCAAGGATTCGGCGAGCGCGATCGCCGGCCTTCGCCCGCTCGACTTCATGGTCGCCCGGCTGCAGCAGCTTGACCCGGACATGGACCACGGAGCGCTGCACACCTTCCTCATCGGCTACGAGATGGGCCGCCCCGGCGCGCGCAACCGCGAGGAGATTGCGCGCATCCACTTCGAGGCGGCCCTGCGGCTCTCCGGCCGGCAGAGCGCCGGTCCCTTTGTCGCCTACGCCGAGAACGTGTGCGTCGCGACCCGGAGCCGGCGCGAGTTCGTGGCGGCGCTGGAGCGCGCGGCAGCCATTGATCCGGAGGCACACCCGGAATGGCGGCTGGAGAACGCGGTCATGCAGCGCCGCGCGCACTGGCTGCTGGGACAAGTCGACGAGCTCTTTCTCGAGTGAAGGATGGAGGACGCCATGAAACGCATCGCCGCACTCACGCTTGTCGCCGCCCTCGCGCTGACGCCAGCGGCTTTCGCTCAGCCGCCGCGGATCAGGCTCGGGACGCTCGCTCCGCGCGGCACCGTCTACCACCAGGTGCTCCTCGAGATGGGCGAGGCCTGGCGGCGGGTGGAAGGCGAAGGCGCGGCCTTCACGGTCTTTCCCGACGGATCGCAGGGAAGCGAGGCGGACATGGTGCGGCGCATGCGCATCGGCCAGCTCAACGCCGTGCTCGTCTCGGTCATCGGCCTGACCGAGATCGACGCGAGCGCGGGCGTGCTGCAGAAGATGCCCCTCATGTTCCGCTCATGGGACGACGTGGACGCGGTGGGGCGGCGCGTGCGCCCGCTGATCGAGAAGCGCTTCCTCGACAAGGGGTTCGTCGTGCTGTTCTGGGTCGAGGCCGGCTGGGTGCGCTTCTTCTCGAGCGAGGCGGCGCTCAGCCCCACCGACTTCAAGCGCCTGAAGATATTCGCCTGGGGCGGGGACCCGGAGCAGATCGCCCTGATGAAAGCCATGGGCTACCAGCCCGTGATGCTCGAGACCGCCGACATCCTGCCCAGCCTGCAGACGGGCCTCATCAACGCGGTTCCCGTCACGGCCCAGTGGGCGCTCGCGACCCAGGTCGACGCCATCGCACCGCACATGCTCGACATCCACTGGGTGCCCATCGTCGGCGCCGCCGTCATCACGCGCGCAGCTTGGGAGGGCCTGAGCGCCGCCGGCAGGGAAGCGCTGCGCGACTCCGCGGCGCGCGCCGGCGCGCGTCTGCGGGCGCTGCGCGAGTCCGCCGACCTCGAAGCCGTGGAGGCCATGCGCAAGCGCGGCCTGCACGTCCATGCGCTCACGCCCGAGCTGGACGCGGAATGGCAGGCGCTCGCCGAGTCGGTATATCCGAGGATCCGCGGCGCGATGGTCCCCGCAGACATGTTCGACGCGGCCCGCAGCGCGCTCGCAGCAGAGCGGAGCGCGGCGCGGGGGCCGCAATGAGCGCCGTGCCGGCGGCCTTCGCTCTGACCCCGGGCGCGCCCGGCCGGCTGCGGCGCGCGCTCGCCCGGGCGGAGAACGCGCTGCTGGTCGCGGTGCTCGCCGCGATCGTCCTCCTGCCCCTTGCCGAGGCAATCCTGCGCAAGCTGCTCGGCATCGGCATCGCCGGAAGCGCCGCCCTGGTCCAACACCTCACGCTAGTCGCGAGCATGGCCGGCGCCGCGGTGGCCGCGCGCGAGGACAAGCTCCTGCCCCTTTTCAGCCTGTCCTCCCTTCTCGGTCCTCCTGCGCGCGCCGCGGCACGCTTCGCGAGCCGGACGTTCGCCGCGGCCGTCTGCGCCCTGCTGTGCGCCGCAGGCATCGATTTCGTCGCGGCGGAGCGCGGCGCGGGCGGCGTCATCGCTTACGGCATCCCGGTGTGGGCCGCGCAAAGCGTCCTGCCGGCCGGCTTCCTGCTGATCGCGCTGCGCCTCGCCTGGAACGCGGGCCGGAGCACCTATGCGCGCGGAACCGCAATCTGCCTTGCGGTGCTGCCGCTTGCGAGCACCCCGCTCTGGATCCATCA
The DNA here is from genome assembly GCA_035624235.1 of Burkholderiales bacterium. GTDB lineage: Bacteria > Pseudomonadota > Gammaproteobacteria > Burkholderiales > SG8-39 > DAHVFK01. Next base: position 3,055 of record DASPRX010000110.1, read on the forward strand.
CCCCGGCTGGTGGCCGGCTCCGGCGCTCGCGCTGCTCGCCGCATGCGCGCTCGCCGGCGCGCCCGTGTTCGCGGTCATTGCGGGGGCCGCGCTCTTCCTGTTCGCGCAGCGCGGGGCGCCGATTGCCGCGCTCTCGCTCGATCACTACCGCCTGGTCGTCAACCCGACGCTGCCGGCGATTCCCCTGTTCGCGCTCGCCGGGTACCTGTTCGCCGAGAGCGCGGCGCCGCGACGCCTGATCGAGGTATTCGATGCCCTGTTCGGCCGGCTGCGCGGCGGAGCCGCCATCGTCACGGTGCTCGCCTGCACCTTCTTCACCAGCTTCACCGGCGCCTCGGGAGTGACCATCCTGGCGCTCGGAGGCCTGGTGATGCCGCTGCTGCTCTCCTCGGGCTACGCCTCGAGGCCCGCGCTCGGGCTGGTCACCGCGGCGGGCCTGCCCGGCACCCTGCTGATGCCCTCGCTGCCGCTCATCCTCTACGCGATCGTGGCGGGCGTAACGATCCGCGACATGTTCGTCGGCGGACTGCTTCCCGCGCTGCTCATGGTCGGCATCGTGAGCGCCTGGGGCGTGTCGCTGCGCCCGCGGCGGCGCGAGGAGCCGCGTCCGTTCGACGGGGCGAAGGCGCGCGCCGCGCTCGCCAACGCGAAGTGGGAACTGGGCCTGCCGCTCGCGCCCGTCGCCGCTCTGATCTCAGGGCTCGCCACGCCCGTCGAGGCGGCGGCGCTCACCGCGCTCCTCGCCTTCGCCGTGACGTCGCTCCTGCACCGCGACCTTGGGATCGTGCGCGACGTGCCCCGGGTGATGACCGAGTGCGGGCTCATCGTCGGCGGGATGCTCCTCATACTCGGCGTGGTCCTCGGCCTGACCGACTATCTGGTCGACGCCCAGGTCCCGGACCGCCTGATCGCATGGGTGAGCGACACCGTCGGCAGCCGGGTCGCGTTCCTCCTCGCGCTCAACGCTTTCCTGCTGCTCGCGGGCTGCGTCATGGAGATCTATCCCGCGATCCTGGTCCTTGCGCCCCTGGTCACGCAGATCGGCGCCGGATTCGGCGTGCACCCGGTGCACCTCGGCGCGATCTTCCTCGCCAACATGGAGCTCGGCTACCTCACGCCGCTCGTCGGGCTGAACCTGTTCTTCGCCTCGTACCGCTTCGGAAAGCCGATCACCGAGATCTTCCGCGCGGTCCTGCCGCTGTTTCTCGCGCTCGGTGCCGGGGTGCTGATCGTGACCTACGTGCCCTGGCTGAGCACCGCACTGCTGGGATTCTTTCGCTGAAGGGAGGCATGCCATGAGCCTGACCGACTACATGATCGACCTGATCCTGAGCGTGATCCTGATCGTGGGCGTCTACCAGTTCTACTTCTGGTGCCAGCGCAACCACGTCGCCGCGCCGCGCGAGCTGAAGCTGGGGATCGACGAGTGGATTCCCTACCGTCCGGGCTGGGTGTGGATCTACAGCTTCATCTACTACCCGCTCATCCTCTACCTCAACTTCATCGTCCAGTCGCCCCGGCACTTCACGCACATGGCGATGAGCTACATGCTGCTGCTGTGCCTGCAGATGGGATTCTTCCTCCTGTTTCCGGTCACGACCCCGGAGCACTGGCGCGCGTACAACCTCGGACGGACGCTGTCCGAACGGTTCCTCGCGGTGGTGCAGCGCTTCGACGCGCGCTCCAACAGCTTTCCCAGCATGCACGTATCGGTCGCGGTGCTGACCGCCTGCCACCTGCAGCCCCACCTGGGCACGCTCGCCATGGCGTTCCCGGCGCTGATCGCGCTCTCCTGCGTGTTCACCAAGCAGCATTACCTCATCGACCTGCCCGCCGGAGCGCTGCTCGGCTGGCTCACCTTCCGAGGCTACGAGATCCTCAGCTGAGCTCCACGCCCGCGAGCAGCGCGGCCAGATCGACCTGACGTCCGAGCCCGGTCTTCCCGAGCACCGCCTTCAGCTGGCTGCGGACGGTCTCGCGCGACAGGCCGAACATTTCGGCGATGGTCTCGACGGTGCGGCCTTCGCCGATCTCGCGCGCGACGCGGGCCTCGGCCGGAGTCAGGTCGAACAGCCCCTGAAGCAGCTCCGCGGCCGGTGCGGCGGGCGGCGTGATCCGCGTGACGACGAGGATGCTGGACGCGCCGAAGACGTCCTGCCCGCCGGCACGCAGCGCAATGAGGCGGAGGATCATCGGCGGCCGGTCTGCGCCGGCGCGCATCGGTACGGAGCGAACCGCGCCCGCCCGGCTCGCCATGCTCAGCTCAAGGAGCGCCGCCGCGAACAGCGTGTCGGTGGAGCGATCCGTGAACACGAGACGCTCGCCCCCGTCGCAGGTGACGCCGCGCATCAGCTCCTCGAACAACCGGTTGGCGGCCAGCGGCCGCCCGCGCGAACCGAGCACCGCGGCAGGAAAGCCGATCAGGCCGAGCGCCTCGGCAGCGGCGCGCAGCCCACGTCCATCCCACTCCAGATCGTATGCAGGTGCAGCCACCGGGTAAGGCCTCCCCACGGATCGATCGAGCTACGGGGAAATCCTCGCGCGACGGGCGTTTCTTATCGCATACGGATCGGTTACAGATGGCTTACAAGTGCGGGAACGCCCTATGGGCGCCCCGAAACCTCGGCGTAGACCGCGCGGGTCTCGGCGGAGGGCTCGGCCCCCAGCGACGCCTGGAGCATCTTCTGGCAGCGCTGGAAGGTCTCGGCGGCCTCGGCCCGCCGCCCGAGCTGCGCATAGCATTGCATGAGATGCCGGTAGAGGGTCTCGGCGATGTTGTCGACCTCGAGCGCCCGCTCGAGCAGCTCGACCGCCTTCGCCGGCTGCGAGGCCTGCCAGTAGCGGCACGCCTCCCCGGCGGCGCGAAGGAAGCGGTGCCGCAGCCGCTCGCGCGCGGGCAGGCACCAGGGCTCGTCGGGCTCGTTCCCGAGAAACGCGCCCCGGTAGAGCCCGTTCAGCTGGAAGAGGAGCTTGTCGAGCGCTTCCGAGTCGATGGCCTCGTGCGGCTGGCGCAGGATCTGCTCGATGCGCCCGATGACCTGCTCGAGCGCCCAGGTATCGGTCCAGACGTAGCGCCCGTCGAGCGACAGCTTGCCCTCGGAGAGCTGCAGCGCGCGGTCCTCGCCGAGGAGCTTTCTCAGGCGGTGCAGCGTGGTGGTGAACGAGCGATGCGCGGAATCGCCGTCGATGCGCGGCCACAGCGCCTCGGTGATCCGATCCTCGCTCACCTCGCGGCCGCCGTGCGCGATGAGTACCTTGAGCAGCTCGAGCGGGCGCCGCTGCGCCTTGCCCGCGAACGTCAGCGGCTCGCCGCCGCGCATCAGCCTGAACTGCCCGAAGGTGTGGACCCGGAACGGCCAGGGCCAGTCGGCCACCGCCAGGCGCGAGGCGTCGAGCGAGAGCTTGCGGGTGCGGATCAGGGTGGCGACGTACTCGGGCTCGATGCCCGCTTCAAGGGCGTAGCTGCACAGGCGCGCGAGCATCTCGGGGCGCCACAGCAGGAAGCTCAGGTAGTTGCGCGGCTTGCCGATCGCGAGCGCGAGCCTGAGCGCGCGCAGGCCCCAGCTGGACCGGCGGCCGCTCTCGAGCGCGACGTAGGCATACCCCATCAGCCCGGTGAACTCGAGCAGGTGGTTGGGAATGCGCCGCGCAATCTCGTGCACGCGCTTGAAGTGCGCGAGCACGTTGCGCTTTTCCCCCGCCTCGTACAGTACGTGGGCCGCCGCCATGTTGCATATCGCCTCGAAGTACGGGGTGCCGACCTCGATCGCCGCCGTCAGCGCGAGCTTCTGCTGCTGCGAGGCGAGCACGATGTCGTGCTTGAACAACGCGACCCAGGTCGCGAGCAGGTGGTGGAAGCAGGCGTCGAAGCGCTCGCGCCGCCCCGGGAGCGAGTCCGATTCCGCGAGGAGCTTCTCCGCGGTCTCGATGTCGCCGCTCGCCAGCGCGCCGCCCGCACCGTACGCCAGCAGCTGGTGGCTGAGCACGCGCACGCCGCTCGCGCGCTCGATCTCCAAGCCCTCCTTGACCGACGCCAGGCAGGACTCGGTCTGCGCGGTGAGCATGAAGTAGGTGGCCTCGGTCACCTTGAGCATCGTCAGCACGAACGGCGATACCTCGTGCTCCGCCGCCACCGCGCGCATCCCCTGGATCACCTGCCAGGCTTTGGGAAAGTGGCCGGCCCAGGCGATGGCGAGCGCCACGCGCTGCTCGACCGCGACGCGCAGATTCGGATCGGTCTGGGTGAGCGACGCCGCGTAGGCGCGGCCGACCCAGGACTCGAGATCGGGATGGTACGGCTGGCGCACGATCATCGACGCTGCCAGGCTGCTCGCGACGCGCACCTCGACGGGCACGGGCAGCGGCTCGGAGCGGTTGCGCAGCAGCCCGTCGGCCTCGGCGATCCAGCGGTCGAGCAGCGAGAAATCATCGAACTCGAACAGGATCGCGTCCATGGCGCCGGCGCAGGCGAGCGACAGTCCCTTGATGTCGGGCTCGAGCTGCGCCTTGAACAGCTCGTAGGCGCGCTCGTACAGCAGCCGGCTTTCTCGCGGAGAGATCGAGATGCGGCTGCCGGCGAGCCAGTACAGCGTCCAGGGATTCTGCTGCTGGACGTCCTTGGGCAGCATGTTGACCCACTGGGCGAGCGTCTCGCCCATGCCGCGGTCGAGCATCGCGCTCGCGTTGTTCTGCACGATCCGCACGATGCCGGGCCAGTCGCCGAGCTCGCGCAGCAGCGCCACGGCGTCCGCGAGCTGGCCCTCGCCCAGCAGGAGTTCGGCCGAGAGCTGCTTCAGGCGCGAGCGCCGCTCCTTGTCGAAGGCCTCGTTCGCGCGCGCGAGCAGGAACTCGCGCATCAGCGGATGGTATTGATAGACCAGCTGCGGCCGCGCCTGCTTCTGGGTAACGAAGTAGTTGTTGCGGTACAGCTCCGCGAGCAGCGTCCCCGCGTCCTTGTTCCCGGTCAGCCGCTCGACCATCGCCGAGGTCATCTGCGGCAGGTAGGCGGTGGCGAGCAGCAGCTCGCGCGTGCTCGCGTCCGTCTTCTGGAGGATCTCGCCGGCGAGATAGTCGAAGACGAGCTCGGGCGTGGACAGGTCGGCCGGAGCGGCGAGCGCGTCGACCGCCGGCGCCTGCTCGAGCATGAGGATGAGGCCGGCGGCCCAGCCCTGCGTCTTCTCGTAGAGCTCGACCAACGCCTCCTGCGACATCTCGCGGCCGCGCCGCGCGACGATCGCGTTGGTCTCCGCCTGCGTCAGCCGCAGGTCGCGCCACCCGACAACGTCCATCGCGCGGTTGGCGCGCAGCCGCGCCATCGCCGCCGGCGGATCGCTGCGGCTGATCAGCATCACCGCTCCGCCGGGAGGCACCTCGGCGAGGGCGGTGCGCATCACCTCGTGGAACCCCGACTGCGCGGACACCTCGTGATATCCGTCGAACACGATGACGAACGAGGGCCCCAGCTGCTGGTAGAGAGTCTGGAAATAGCGGCGCGTGAAAGTAAGCAGGCCAGCGTGGTACTCGGGCGTCAACTGCGGCAGGCGCGCACCCGCCTGCGTGCCGCGCTCGCTCATCGCGATCCCGAGATAGTAGAAGAACGAGGCGACGTCGCCGTCGCCCTCGTCCAGCTGGTACCAGAGCGAGGGCGGCTTGCGGTGGTCGAGGAAGTTCGCCGCGAGCGTGGTCTTGCCGCAGCCCGGCGGCCCGGTCAGCCAGATGATCGAGCTGCCGAGCGCGCTGTCCAGCCGCTCGAACAGGCGCTCGCGCGCGATGAC
>DASPRX010000055.1:0-24948 GCA_035624235.1 Burkholderiales bacterium
GCGCACGACGTCGGGACGCAGGCTCCCGGCGCTTCCAAGACGGCGGTCCGTCCAAGCTCTGCATCGACTCCGAAGGAGAGGAGCCATGGACGCTTTCATCACCGCCGCCGCATTGCGGCAATCCCTGCAATCCGACGATCCCTCGCTCGTCATCGATGTGCGGCCCCTGCCGTCCTTCGTCGGCGCGCGCGACACGATACGCGGCGCCTTGCGCCGCGATCCGCTGCGCGTCGCCGAATGGGGCACGACCTTGCCGCGCGCCTCCGGCGTGGTCGTTTACTGCGCGCAGGGTCGCGAGACGAGCCCGGGCGTCGCCGACGCCTTGCGCGCGAACGGCATCGAGGCCCGGTATCTCGAAGGCGGCATCGAGCGCTGGCGCGAAATGGGCCGCGAGCTCGAGCGCAAGCCGGCGGGCGCCGCGACACGCTGGGTCACGCGCGAGCGACCCAAGATCGACCGCATCGCCTGTCCGTGGCTGATCAGACGGTTCATCGACCCGGGGGCGGAATTTCTCTACGTGCCGGCCGCCGACGTGCGCGGCATCGCGGCGGCGCGCGACGCGACCCCCTACGACATTCCCGACGTGAAGTTCTCGCACGATGGCGAGCGCTGCAGCTTCGACGCCTTCCTCGCGGCCTACCGCCTGCGCGATCCCGCGCTCGCGCAGCTCGCGCTAGTGGTGCGCGGTGCCGACACCGCGCGTCTCGAGCTGGCTCCGGAGGCGGCCGGACTCGCCGCGGTGTCGATCGGGCTGTCGCTACTGTATCGCGACGACCACGAGATGCTCGAGCACGGCATGCTCCTGTACGACGCGCTGTACGCGTGGTGCAAGGACGGCAAGGACGAGGTACACACGTGGAATCCGGCCGCGTACCGGTGAGCTTTCGCGAGGCGCTCGCCTTTTGGCTCAAGCTCGGCTTCATCAGCTTCGGCGGGCCGGCGGGCCAGATCGCGATCATGCACCAGGAGCTGGTCGAGCGGCGGCGCTGGATCTCGGAGCGGCGCTTCCTGCACGCGCTCAACTACTGCATGCTGCTGCCCGGCCCGGAGGCGACGCAGCTCGCCACCTACATCGGCTGGCTGATGCATCGGACCTGGGGCGGGATCGTCGCGGGCGGGCTGTTCGTGCTGCCGTCGCTGTTCATCCTGATCGCGCTGTCGTACCTGTACATGGCCTTCGGCCACGTCGCGCTGGTCGCCGGCCTGCTCTATGGCGTCAAGCCGGCGGTGGTGGCGATCGTGCTCGCCGCCGCCTGGCGCATCGGCTCGCGCGCGCTGCGCCACCCCGCGCTGTGGGCGATCAGCCTCGCCGCGTTCGTCGCCATCTACCTGCTGCGCCTGCCGTTTCCCGCGATCGTGCTCGCCGCGGCAGTGCTCGGCGCGCTCGGTGCCCGTGTCTTTCCGCGCGCCTTCGCCCCGGGTCCGTCGCATGGCGGGGCCGCGAGCGGATACGGACCGGCGCTGATCGACGACGGCACCCCGCCGCCGGCGCACGCGCGTTACAGCGCGCGGCGCCTTGCGGCCTACCTCGCGGCCGGCATCGGACTGTGGCTCGCCGCCGTGCTCGCGCTGGCGATCGCCTTCGGCCGCGACGGAACGCTCACCCAGATGGGGCTGTTCTTCACCAAGGCGGCGCTGCTCACTTTCGGCGGCGCCTACGCAGTGCTCCCCTACGTCTACCAGGCCGCGGTCGAGCACGTCCACTGGCTGAGCGCTCCGCAGATGATCGACGGGCTCGCGCTTGGCGAAACGACGCCCGGGCCGCTCATCATGGTGGTCGCCTTCGTCGGCTTCGTCGGCGGCTGGGGTCGGGAGCTGTTCGGACCGGAGCACCTCTTTCTGGCCGGCGCGGCGGCCGCCGTCGTGGCCACGTTCTTCACCTTCCTGCCCTCGTTCCTGTTCATCCTGATCGGCGGGCCGCTGATCGAGTCAACGCACGGCGATTTGAAGTTCACCGCGCCGCTCACGGGTATCACCGCCGCAGTGGTCGGCGTCGTCGTGAGCCTCGCCGCGTTCTTCGCGCAGCACGTGTTCTGGCCGCGCGGCATCTCCGGCGCGATCGACCGGCTCGCGCTCGCCGCAGCGGCGCTCGCGCTCGTCCTGCTCGTGCGCTTCAGGGTCGGCCTGATCCCGCTGGTCGGCGCCATGGCCGCGGCCGGCGCCGCGCTGCGGCTCGCCGGGCTCGCTTAGAATTCCCGCAAAGGAGGATGCAGATGCCCGCCTACCTGATCGCCGAAGTCGAGGTCACGGACCCCGTTGCCTACGAGGATTACCGCAGGCAGGTTCCGCCTATCATCGCCAAGTACGGCGGCAGGTACCTGGTGCGCGGCGGGAAGGTGGAGAGCAAGGAAGGCGGCTGGACTCCGCCGCGCTTCGTGATCGTCGAGTTTCCGAGCATGGAGCAGGCGCGCAAGTTCTACGATTCGCGCGAGTACGCCCCCGTGCTCGCGATCCGCAAGAAGGCGTCCAGGTCCCGGCTGATCCTCGCCGAGGGCCTGTAGCCGGAGCTATTTCTTCTTGCCGGCCTTCGCGGGGTGCGCGACCGGCTTCGGCTCCTCGATGCCCTTGTTCTTGCGATAGTTCGCGACCGCGCGGTCCTGCGCCGCGGCGAGCTCTTGCGCGTCCTTGGCCGCGGCGGCCTTCGCTTTCTCCGCCTCTGCCGCCTTCTGCGCGTCGCTCATCGGCGGCGCGGGCGGCAGCTTCGCCTGGGCGGCAAAGGCGCCGAGCATCAGGCCGGCGGCAATCGAGGTCACGATAACCATGCGCTTCATCGCAGCTCCCTTCCTTAGTGCTGAGTCTGCGGCGCGCCCGCTGGCGAGCCGCCGGATTTCGCGGCAACTACCCCGGACTTGACGTCTCGGTACCACAGCTCGTGATGCTCCTTGGCCCAGGCCTCGTCGACGTAGCCGGTGCGCATGCCTTGATAGGCACCCTCCACGCCGATCGTGCCGAGGTAGATGTGCCCGAAGGACAGCGTGATCAACGCCACCGCGCCGACGATGTGGAACACGTTCGCCTGCTGCATCGTGGTGCGCAGCTGGTCGAAGTTCGGGAACAGCAGGATGAGGCCGGTCACGCTCATCGCGACGCCGAGCAGCACCACGCCGACCCAGAACCAGCCCTTCTCGCCGAAGTTGAAGCGCCCCGAGGGCACGTGCTCGCCGCTTAGCAATCCGCCCGCCTTGGCGATCCAGCGGCCGTCGCTCGCGCTCCAGAAATTGTCCTTGACGTACACGACGAACATCAGCAGCAGGCTCAGGACGAAGAACGGGCCGACGAAGTTGTGCAGGTTCTTGGCGAGCGCGGTGAGCCAGGCGAACAGCGTGTAGCCGATCACCGGCAAGAGCACGAACTTGCCGAATAGGATGGTGAGCCCGGAGAGCGCGAGCACGAGGAAGCTGATCGCCACGCACCAGTGGGCGATGCGCTCCAGCGTGTTGAAGCGCTCGATCAGCCGCCCGGTCGGCCTTTCCTTCAGCTTGAGCGCCCCCTTGACCAGGTAGAACGCAAGTATGCCGAGCGCGGCGACGATCAGAATCCAGCCGCCGTAGAAGATGAGCGGGCCGTTGCGGAAATTGCGCCACGCCTCACCCGCGGTGGCAAAGCGGCCCTGCCCCGGAAACTTGAGCTGCTCCTGGATCAGCACGCCCATCTCGCGCCCGGGCAGGCTGGTGTAATTCGACTCGCCCGATTTCACGTCGCGCCAGACCGGCGCGTTGTTGCCCGGCTGCGTCACGTGGCGCTCCGCCTGCGCCTTGGCCGAGTCGCTCGCCTGCTGCGCAGGCACGGAACCCGGCAGCGTGCAGGCCGCTATCGCCAACAGCGCGCCGAACAGCTTGCCTAGCCTCGTCATCTCATCCTCCTCGCCGCGGACCGACGCCTACTGACCGATGCGCACGTATTCATTCTGGGAAAGGTTGCGCGTCTTGATCTCGGTTTCCCAGCTCGCCTTGTCGCCCTGGGTCCACTTGGCGCTGCCGTAGGTGGGAGGAGCGTCGTCCCACGGCCGTGTGTCGGGCTTGCCCTGGTACTTGCCCTGCTTGTAGGTGGCCTCGGCCTGCGGCCGCTCGCCGCAGCCGGCGAGCGCGACCAGGCAAAGCGCCGAGAAGACGGCAACCGCGAGGCGCGCGCTCATGATTTGCTCCCGGGCGCGGGCTTCGCCGGCGGCGGCCCATAGGCGGTGGACCAGCCCCAGACTTCCGCGCCCTTGCCGCGCACGGTGACCCGCTGGCGGTAGATGTCCGCGATCACGTCGCCGTCGCCGCCGAGCAGCGCCTTGGTCGAGCACATCTCGGCGCAGATCGGCAGCTTGCCTTCGGCGAGGCGGTTGCGGCCGTACTTCTTGAACTCGGCCTCGCTGCCGTCGGCCTCGGGGCCGCCCGAACAGAAGGTGCACTTGTCCATCTTGCCGCGCAGCCCGAATGCACCCGCCTGCGGGAACTGCGGCGCGCCGAACGGACAGGCGTAGAAGCAGTAGCCGCAGCCGATGCACAGGTCCTTGTCGTGCAGCACCACGCCGTCCTCGGTGCGGTAGAAGCAATCGACCGGGCACACCGCCATGCAGGGCGCATCCGAGCAGTGCATGCACGCCACGGAGATCGATTTCTCCGCGCCGACCACGCCGTCGTTTATCGTCACCACGCGCCGGCGGTTTACGCCCCAGGGAACGTCGTTCTCCTGCTTGCAGGCCGTGACGCAGCCGTTGCACTCGATGCAGCGCTCGGCGTCGCACAGGAATTTCATTCTCGCCATGGCGTTCTCCTTATGCCTTCGCGACCTGGCACAGCGTCGTCTTGGTTTCCTGCATCATGGTCACGCGGTCGTAGCCATAGGTGGTCGCGGTGTTCACGGCCTCGCCGCGCACGATCGGGTGCGCGCCTTCCGGGTAGTAGGGCAGCATGTCCTGGCCCTCCCACCAGCCGGAGAAGTGGAACGGCACGAACACCGTGTCCGGACCTACGCCCTCGGTCACCCTCGCCTTGACCTTTATCTTGGCCCCGGAGGGCGTGCTCACCCACGCGTACTCCCCTTCGCGGATGCCGCGGTCGGCCGCCGTCTTCGGGTTGATCTCGACGAAGTTGTCCTGCTGCAGCTCGGCGAGCCAGGGGTTGGAGCGCGTCTCCTCGCCGCCGCCCTCGTACTCGACCAGGCGCCCGCTCGTCAGGATGAGGGGGAACTTCTCGGCGACCTTGTCGGCAACCACCTTTTCCTGCAGCGACTTGAACAGCGTCGGCAGGCGCCACAGGACCTTGACGTCGTCGTTCGCGGGGTATTTCGCCACCAGATCGGGCCGCGGGCTGTACAGCGGCTCGCGGTGCTGCGGAATGCCGTCCGGGAAGTTCCACACCACCGCGCGCGCCTTCGCATTGCCGAACGGGCTGCAGCCGTGCTTCATCGCGACGCGCTGGATGCCGCCCGACAGGTCGTTGGTCCACAGCTTGCCCTCGGCCTCCTTCTTCTCGTCGTCCGTGAGCTCGTCCCACCAGCCGAGCTTCTTCAGCAGCACGTGGTCGAACTGCGGGTACCCCGACGTGATGTCGCTGCCCTTCGCGCACACGCCGTCCTCGGCGAGCAGGTTTACGCCGTCCTTCTCGACGCCGAACAGCGCGCGGAAGGTATGGCCGCCGTCCATCATCTTCTTCGACGTGTCATACAGGTTCGGCGTGCCGGGGTGCTTGATCTTGTCCGTGCCGTAGCAGGGCCACGGCAGGCCGTAGTAGTCCCCGGTCAGGTCGTAGCCCGTCTTCGCGTCCTTGCCGCCGCGCGCACGCAGCGTCTTCACGTCGAACACCTGCATGTTGCGCATGTGCGCCTGAAGGCGCTCGGGAGACTGGCCGGTGTAGCCGATCGTCCAGCAGCCCCGGTTGATGTCGTTGCGCAGGATGTCCTCGATCGACGGCTCGTCCATGCCGCCTTTGCCCTTCACCAGGCGGATGTTCTGCTTGCCGTCCTTCTTGCCGACGAGCTGGTCCGCGAAGCCCAGCTTCTGCGCCAGCTGGTACATGATCATGTGGTCGGTGCGCGACTCGAACAGCGGCTCGATCACCCGCTCGCGCCACTGCAGCGAACGGTTCGACGCTGTGACGGAGCCCTCGGTCTCGAACTGCGTCGCCGCCGGCAGGAGATAGGCGCCGTCCTTGCGCACCTTGGCGAACATCGCCGCCGACGCCGAGGGATACGGATCGATCACCACCATCAGGTCGAGCTTCTCCATGGCCTTGAGCATCTCGAGGCCGCGCGTCTGCGAGTTCGGCGCGTGCCCCCAGTAGATGACTGCGCGCAGGTTCGGATCCTGGTCGATCGCGTCGTTCTTCTCCAGCACGCCGTCGATCCACCGGGATACCGTCATGCCAGGCTTGGCCATCGCGCCGGGCGCGAAACGCCCCTGCAGCCACTTCAGGTCGACGTTCCAGACCCGCGACCAGTGCACCCACGAGCCGGGAATGAAGACCGGGTAGTAGCCGGGCAGCGTGTCCGGGTTGGGTCCGACGTCGGTCGCTCCCTGCACGTTGTCGTGCCCGCGGTAGATGTTGCAGCCGCCGCCCGAGCCCCCGACGTTGCCGAGCGCGAGCATGAGAATGTTCGAGGCGCGCACGATGCCGTTGGCCGCGTTGTGCTGCGTCTGGCCCATCGCCCAGATGATGAATCCGGGGCGGTTCTCGGCGAGCGTCTTGGCGATGTACTCGATGTCTTCGACCGGGGCGCCAGTGACGGCGGACGCCTGCTCGGGCGACCACTTCTCCATCACCTCCTTCTTCACCTGGTCCATGCCGTAGACGCGGTCGTGCAGGTACTGCCTGTCCTCCCAGCCGTTCTTGAAGATCACGTGCAGCACGCCGAAAATCAGCGCGACATCGGTGCCCGAGCGGAAGCGCACGTACTTGTCCGCCTTCGCGGCGGTGCGCGTGTAGCGCGGATCGGCGACGATCACCTTGGCGCCTTTTTCCTTGGCGTGCAGGGTGTGCAGCATCGACACCGGGTGCGCCTCGGCGGCGTTCGAGCCGAGGAAGAACAGGCACTTCGAGTTCTGCTCGTCGTTGTACGAGTTGGTCATCGCGCCGTAGCCCCAGGTCTGCGCAACGCCTGCGACTGTGGTCGAATGGCAGATCCTCGCCTGGTGGTCGCAATTGTTGGAGCCCCACAGGCGCGTCCACTTGCACAACAGCTGCGACTGCTCGTTGTTGTGCTTGGAGGAGCCGACCACGAACAGCGCGTCCGGCCCGCCCCGCTCCTTGTCATCGCGGATCGCGAGCAGCTTCTTCGAGATCTCGTCGTAGGCCTGGTCCCAGGAGATGCGCTTCCACTTGCCGTCCTCGAGCTTGACCGGGTACTTGAGCCGGTGCGAGTCGTGGGTTATGCCGTGTTCGCGCACCGAGGCGCCCTTCGCGCAGTGTGCGCCGAGGTTCAGCGGCGAGTCGAACACCGGCTCCTGCCGGATCCACACGCCGTTCTGCACCACGGCGTCTATCGCGCAGCCGACCGAGCAGTGCGTGCACACGGTGCGCTTGACCTCGACCTTGCCGCCCTCGGCGGGTGCGTCCGCGGCATCGGCCTTGCCGATCATGTTGAACGGCAGTTGCGCGGCGACGGCGCCGGCGCCGAGCGTCACGCCGGAGCGCTTGAGGAACGCGCGGCGGTCGATCGTATTGGCGAGCGCTCCGGCGAGCCCGTTCGACAGGCGCGGCCGGGCCGCCGCGGCAGATGCGGATTTTCTGGTCAGCAGCATGGCACCCTCCTCAGACCTTGGTGGTGCGGTAGTAGTTGTTCACGTGCTCCGAGGCACGATAGCCGCCCGCCGGGCGCTTGCCGGATTCGGCCGCCGGCAGGGGCGATATCGGCGAGCGCTTGGCGACGATGGCCGCCGCGGTGGCGGCGCCCCCTGCGCCGATCGAAAAGAGGAAATGACGCCGCCCTTGGCGCCCAGTCCGTTCGCTCATTGCCGCCTCCTCGTCGTTGTTGTTCCGGCCGTGCCTTCCGGTGAGCCGTGCCGGGGCATTCGCCAAGAAGTTAGTGTCGCACTTTTCTTTTAGATGCGAAACGCCTCGTGCTCGATTTCGAGAAAGTTTCGCGCGAGCATCGCGATCTGCTTATATAAGCGCGAATACGTAGAAGCTTCTATGGCGTCGCACAACGGCCTTGCGCCCGGCCACAGGAAGCGCATGAAGAACTGGCTTTGTTCCGAAAGCGGCGTTTGCTGCTGCGCAATAATATGGCGCATGACTTCGCACAAGGCCGCGATGTGGTCCTCGGGCTCGTTGACTTGGGACTTGCGCGCGAGCCCGCGCGCGGCGAGATAGCCCCTGATTTCCACAAGGGGATTGTCTGCCGCGCTCCTTGCGAGGTACGCGCCCGCGTACAGGGACACCGGGGCCCTGCCGGTGCCGGCGAACAGCGACTCGTATTCCTCGCCGACCGCCCGCGCATCGGCAGCGGCGGCCGCTGCCCGCAGCTCGCGCCACGCAAGCGCAAGCCCGCGCGCGCTCTCCCCCTCGGCAGCGCCCCCGTCCGCGGCGGCGAGCGCGGCGAGCAGCGGCGCGTCGGGCGGCGCGTAGAACAGGCGCGCGAGCAGCCCGTACAGATTCGCGCGCGCCAGGTCTTCTTCGGCCAGATCCGGGACCGAGCTCACTTGCGCAACGGATATTCGAGGATCGATGGCTCGTCCTTCGATTCCATCATGTCGACAACGCGGCAGTCGGCGCACAGCTGCAGCCGCCTGAGGGCCGCGCCGCCCGCGAACATCGCGTGCGTGCCGAGCCGGCCGAGCATGCTGTCGATCATCTGGCGCGTGCCGAACGGCTTGCCGCAGCGCAGGCAGTGAAACGGCTCGGCCTCGTTCAGCGTCACCGCCTGCCTGGCCGAAGGATCGAGCGAGAGCCGCGGCACGAGCCGGATCGCCTTCTCCGGGCAGGTGTTCGCGCACAGCCCGCACTGCACGCAGTTGCGCTCGATGAAGCGCAGCAGCGGGGCTTCCGGCGCATCGAGCAGCGCGCCTTCCGGGCACGCGCCTATGCACGCCTTGCACAACGTGCAAGCCTGCTTGTCCACCATGAGCGCGCCGAACGGCGATCCCGCGGGCAGGCCGATCGCCTGCGGCGTGGCGCCCGCCTCCCTGGACAGGTGGTCGAGCTCGAAGTCGAGCGAGCTGCGTTTCTCGGGCGACAGATTGAAAGCGGCGTGGTGCGCGACGGTGCGCGCCGGCGCTAGCGCCCAGAGCTCGGGCTCGAGGCGCTCGGCGTCGATCAGGTCGAAATGGCCCCCTCCGTAGCCGAGGCCCTCCAGGATCGCTGCGGCGATCGCCATCTGCGCGCGCAGCGCGGCAACGTAGCCTTCGGTCTCGCGCCCGGTCAGCAGCACGCGCACCTGGCTCGCGCCGTAGCACAGCGCGCCGAGCAGCAGGTCGACTCCTGCGCCCGCGACATGGAACACCTCGAACGGGATGACGCGCGCCGGCAGGCCGCGCCCCGGCCCCTGCGCTCCCTGCCCGTGCGCGCCAAAGCCCGCGCGCCGGCCGAGCGCGCGCAGCGCGTCGCGCCCCGCCTCGGCGTCGTGGACGAGCAGGCAGGCGTCGCGCCCGCCCGCCTCGCGATACGCAGCGAGCAGCGTTTTCATGCGGCGCCCGAGGTCCGGGACGCCGGGAACGACGTGCGACAGGGCGCCCGACGGGCAGACGGTCGCGCAGCCGCCGCAGCCGGCGCACAGATGCGGCTCGACCTTGACGCTGTCGCCAGCGGAGCCGATCGCTCCGGTCGAGCAAACGTCCAGGCACTGCGTGCAGCCGGTCTTGCCCGAGCGGCCGTGCGCGCAGATGCGCTCGCGGTAATGGGTGAAGCGCGGCTTGGAGAATTCGCCCACCAGCGCGCCGAGCTTCTGCGCCGCGAGCGCCTGCTCGAGCGGATCGGCGCCAGGCGCGGCGTAGCCTTGCGGAGGATCGGGCAGGCGGACGAGGGGCTCGCGCGACAGGTCGAGCACCAGGTCGAAGCGCTCCCGGCGCGGGTCCGCCTGGCGCGAGAAGTCGATCGCGCCGACCGACCCGCAGGCCTTGACGCAGTCGCGGTGGTCCTTGCACTTGCCGAGGTCGATCTGGTAGTCGAAGCCGATCGCGCCTTCAGGGCACGCGCGCAGGCACGCGTTGCAGCGCGTGCACAGCTCGAGATCGATCGGATTGTCCTGCAGCCACTCGACCTCGAAGGCGCCCAGCCAGCCGGAGAGCGCGCGCGGCTTGCCCGACCAGACCGGGAAGCGGCGCTCGGCGGGCTGCTCGCCATGGCCCTGGCCCGTGAGCAGTACGCTCACCGCAAGTGTTTCCGCGAGCCTTCCCGCCCAGTCGAGCGCCGCATCGGAAGGACCGATGACGAGCAGCCGCCCTTCGGACTTGTACTCCACCGCCGCGGCGGGCTCGGGATCGGGCAGGGCGGCGGCAGCGACGAGCGCCGCGATCTTGGGCCCGGCCGCGCGCCCTTCGGCCGACCAGCCCGCGGCCTCGCGGATATTGACGAACGAGATCCTCGCTTGCGAGCGCGCCGCGGCCGCGAGCTCGCCGAACAGCGGCGCTTCCTGCGTGCAGCCCACGATCAACTCGGGCTCGTCGAGCGCCGCCCGGAAGGCGCCCGCCTCCTTGCGGCACAGCTCGCGATGCACGACGGGTTGCCCCGTTCCGAGCGCCTGCGCGAGACGCTTAGCGTCGAGCGCGATCGTGCCGTTGCACGAGCAGAGCTTAAGTGTCTTTTCCGCCAGCGGCATCTTTTTCCGGGGAAGGTGCGGCCGCCGAGTCGGCCGGCTGCGGCTTCGGTGCATCGTCGAACAGCAGCTTGCGCGCGTGATTCAGCGTCTTCAGCAGCTCGACCGGGATCGGCTCGGCCACGGTGTAATCCCCGGAATACGCTTCGAACGGGTCCGGCGCGTTGAAGTGCGAGTCGGCGAACAGCTTCTTCAGCGCGGCGCGGCGCGTCCCGTGATCGACGCGCGGGTCCATGAATGGCGTGAAATCCGACTCGGGCTTGAGTTCTTCGACCGGTGGCAACGGCGCCGCCGGCGGCTGCTCGCGCGTCGCGTCCGGCTGCGGCGCGGCGACGGGCGCCGGCTGCGCCTCCGCCTGCTCGCGCTTAAGGCGCGACCAGCGCTCGAGGAACGGCTCCTTTTCCTCGCTCATCCGCTCGCCCGGTCCCGAGGATGGACGAAGGAGCGAGGCTTGATGCGCTTCTCCGGCTCGGGACGGTAGTTCTGCTCGACGTAGCCTCCGACCCAGGCGAAGACTTCCGGCGGCATCGGCACTCCGTCCATCGTGTGCCCCGCGTCCATCCAGCGGCTCGCCTCGTGATAGCTCGCGGTCAACTGAAGTGGGCGCGCGCCGCCCTCTTCCACGAGCCACAGCACGAACACCTTGGGACGCTCGCTCGACACGTTGAGGTAGTAGCCGTCCAGCTCGTCGCGGTGCAGCACGAGCTCGAAGCCCGGATGCAGCCACTGCTGCACCCCGTGCTCGTCGACGAGCAGCCGCGCCTCGCCCGGCGCCGAATCGTCCGCGAGCACGCCCCACGGCTCCCAGGCCTCGCTCTGCCAGCGATTCGCGAGCGCGCGCCGCTGCATGATCACCGCGAGCGTTCTGCTGGGCTTTTCCATTCCGCGCAATATACCCTCTGCTATGATTTTGGGGCACAAGCCACCATGATGGACAAGGTTATTCCCATCCGCAGTGCAGCGCCGGCGCGGCATCCCGCGCCGCGCTACGACGGCGCGCCGCTCGCCGACACGCTCGGGCGCGGGCTGCGCGACTTGCGCATCTCGGTGACCGACCGCTGCAACTTCCGCTGCGTGTACTGCATGCCGCGCGAGGTGTTCGACTCCGAGCACAAGTTTCTGCCGCACGGCGCGATCCTCACGTTCGAGGAAATCGCGCGCCTGGCGCGCGTGTTCGTCGGCCTCGGCGTGAAGAAGATCCGCCTGACGGGCGGCGAGCCGCTCGTGCGCCGCGATCTCGACCGGCTGGTGGCGATGCTCGCCGAGCTTGAGGTCGACCTCACGCTCACCACCAACGGCTCGCTGCTCGCCAAGCAGGCCGCGCGGCTCGCCTCGGCGGGCCTGAAGCGCCTCACCGTGAGCCTTGACGCGCTGGACGACGCGGTGTTCAAGGCGATGAACGATGCCGACTTCCCGGTCGCCAAGGTGCTGGAAGGTATCGACGCGGCCGCCGCGGCGGGGCTCGGGCCGGTCAAGATCAACATGGTGGTCAAGCGCGGCACCAACGATCGGGAGATCGTGCCGCTCGCGCGCCGCTTCCGCGGCACGGGGCACATCCTGCGCTTCATCGAGTACATGGACGTCGGCAGCACGAACGGCTGGCGGATGGATGACGTCGTGCCTTCGGCCGAGGTGCTCGAGCGCATCGGCGCGCACTTCCCGCTCGAGCCGGTCGAGCCGGACTACCGCGGCGAGGTCGCCGAGCGCTGGCGCTACGCGGACGGCGAGGGTGAGATCGGCGCGATCTCCTCGGTGACGCAGGCCTTCTGCCGCGACTGCAATAGGCTGCGCCTGTCGACCGAAGGTGCGCTCTACACCTGCCTGTTCGCGCAGACCGGGCACGACCTGAAGTCGCTCGTGCGCGGCGGGGCGAGCGACGACGAGATCCGCGACCAGATCGCCGCGGTGTGGCGCGCGCGCGGCGACCGCTACTCCGAGATCCGCACGGCCGAGACCGCGCGCCTGCCGAAGGTCGAGATGTCCTACATAGGTGGTTAAGCTCACGAACGCGGCGCGGCCCGCGACCTACGAGGTCGAGGCCTACAACGAGCGCGGCGAGATGGTGCCCACCGCCATCGCCGGCGAGCATCCCCTGACCCTGTACCTCGACAAGCGCGAGATCGTCACCCTGATGACGCTCGGCCACGCACCCGAGGCCCTTGCGATCGGCTACCTGCGCAACCAGCGCCTGGTCGGCTCGATCGACGAGGTCGAGGCCGTGCAGGTCGACTGGGAAACGGATTCGGTCGCGGTAACCACCCGAAGAAGAAACAAACAACTCAAACAAAAACTCGGCAGGCGCACCGTCACCACGGGCTGTGGACAAGGCACGGTGTTCGGCGACCTGATGGAGGAGATCGACGCCATCCGCCTGCCCGCGGACGCCCGACTCAGCGATGCGCAGCTATTCGACCTGGTCGAGCAGGTGCGCAAGCACGAGACCATCTACAAGCAGGCGGGCGCGGTGCACGGCTGCGCGCTCGCGCGCGCCACCGGCCCGGCTTCGGCAGAGATCATGATGTTCGTCGAGGACGTCGGCCGGCACAATGCGGTCGACGCGATCGCCGGGTTCATGTGGCTGCAGGGGCTCGACGGCGGCGACAAGATCTTCTACACCACCGGGCGCCTTACCAGCGAGATGGTGATCAAGTGCGCGCAGATGGGTATCCCGTTCCTCGTGTCGCGCTCCGGGCTTACGCACATGGGCCATCAGATCGCGCACAAGGTCGGGCTCACGATGCTCGGGCGGGCAAGCGGGCGGCACTACCTCGTGTTCAGCGGCCGCGAGCGCCTCGTGCGCACGACGCCGCAGCCCACCGCGTTCGCCTGAGCGGCTCGCCGGGCGGCCGTGCGCGACGACGTCCTCGGCCACCTGCTGCGCGCCTCGCCCGGGGCGACGGAGTGTCCGGACGTCGCGCACTGGTGGCCCGCCCACCGCGCGCTCGCCGCGACCTGGAAAAACCCGATGGACCGCGCGATCGTGGCCGGCTTTGCCGCCGACCGCGTCGGGTGGGCCTTCGCCGGCGGCTACCAGTGCGCGCTCGCGGCGCTCTTTCCCGGCCTGCCCGAGGACGCACCCGCGGCGCTGTGCGTGACCGAAGAGGCAGGCAATCATCCGCGCGCGATCCGCAGTACGCTGCGCCGCGCGTCGCGCGGCTGGCGACTCGAGGGCGCCAAGCGCTGGACCACGCTCGGGCCGCACGGCGCGTTGTTCCTGGTGCTCGCGCGCGATGCGGAGGTCGCGGGCGAGCGCCCGGCGCTAAGGGTGGCGCGCGTGCCCTCCGACGCGCCCGGCGTGAGCGTCGAGCCGATGCCCGCAACGCGCTTCGTGCCCGAGGTGCCGCATGCGCGCCTCGCGTTCGACGCCGTGCAACTTGACGAGGACGCGCTGCTGCCGGGCGACGGCTGGGCCTTGTACGCGAAGCCGTTTCGCACGGTCGAGGACGCGCACGTCAACGCCGCCGTGCTCGCCTACCTGGCACGCGAAGCGCGGCGCCTTTGCTGGCCGCAGGGCTGGATCGCGCGCGCCGCAGCGCTGCTGCTCGCGCTGCGCGCACTCGCCGGCGAAGACCCATCGAGTCCGCAAACGCACGTCGCGCTCGACGGCATCCTGGAAACTGGCGGCGCGCTGTTCGCGGAAGCGACGAAGCATTGGGACGCCACGCCCGCGGACGCCGCGCGCGCACGCTGGCTACGCGACCGCGAGCTGCTGGCCGTCGCCTCGTCGGCGCGCGCGCAGCGAAGCGCGAGCGCCTGGCGCCGGCTCGGCGGCAGCTAGGCCTTCGTCAACGCGACGCCGCAGGAGCAGGCGCCGGAGCCGATCCCGTGAGGACCCGCTGCGCGTCGAGCTCGCGGCGCGACGGGAAGAACAGCGACGTCGCCAGCATTCCCCCCGCGAGCGCGGCGAGCACGTAGAACACGTACCTGAAGCCCCCGCTGGTGGCATGCAGCCCCGCCACCAGCGGCACGCCGACCGCGGCCACACCGAGCGAAATCACGTAGCGCACCGCGAGCACGCGCGCGCGGTACTCGTCGGCGATGTAGCGCCCCACGATCGCGTCGTTTAGCGGGATCTGGCCGAACACCGCCAGCATCACGAACAGCGCGGCGGCGAGCATCGCCCAGCCTTCCAGATTGGCCGCGAGGTACAAGAGCGGGATCTGCACCAGCGCCACGCCGATCATCAGGCGCCGCAGGTCGGTGCGGTCGATCAGCGTGCCCATCAGCACCTGCGCGAACGCCGCGATCGTGTACACCAGCGCCACCAGCGCGCCAATGCCGAAACTGGTCTGCGTGAGCGCGCGCAGGCGCTCGTCGAACACCTTGGGCATCGACACGGTGGTCGAGTTGAAGATGATGCCGCCGCAGGCCGTGGCGATCAGCAGGATCGAGAAGATGCGCGTCATGGTGCGCCGATCGACGTGCAGGCCGATCGAGCGCGCGGTCTTCGCCGTGCGGCCCGGATCGGGCACCAGCGCGAGGAACGCCGCGCCGGCCGCGACCGACGCGAGCCCCGGAACGAAGAACGCCGCGCGCCAGCCCGCGAAATCCATGAGCGCCCCGGCAACCAGCGCGGCGGAGGCGAGCCCGAGGTTGCCGTACACGCCGTTCCAGCCGAGCGCCTTGCCCATCTTCGAGGGCGCCGACACCAGCATCGCGATGCCGACCGGGTGGTAGATCGCGGCGAACACGCCGGTGAGCGTCAGCCCCGCGGCGATCTGCCACGGCGACTGCGCGAGCCCCGTGAGGAACAGCGACGCGCCGATGCCGAAGAAGAACACCGCCATCATCCGGTGCCGGCTCCAGTGGTCGGCCAGCCAGCCGGCGGGCAGCGCGAAGGCGCCGAACGCGATGAACCCGCCGAGCGAGAGCGGCAGGAGCTCCGAGTACGACTGGTGCCAGGAGCGCGCGAGCGCCACCACTGCGGTCGGGAACACCAGCATCGACAGGTGGTCGAGCAGGTGGCCGAGATTAAGGAACGGGACGAGATACCTGCTGTTCTTCATTTGCCGCAGAGTCTGTCACTCGGCAGCCGGGTGAGCAAGGGAGTTTCGCCGCCCCCCTTCCCTTAGAATCGGCGCATGGAGCGAGTGACCGGCATCGTGCTCGCGGGCGGCCGCGGCAGTCGCATGGGAGGCGTCGACAAGGGCCTGCAGCCGCTGCGCGGCAGGCCGATGGCCGCCTGGGTGCTCGAGCGCCTCGCGCCGCAGGTCGACGAGATCGTGGTCAACGCCAATCAAAACCTCGTCGTCTACGCGGGTTTCGGCTACCGCGTCGTGGCCGATTCGCTCGGCGGCTTCGCTGGGCCGCTCGCCGGCCTGCACGCCGGGCTGCAGGCGGCCGCCCATCCGCTCGCCGTCACGGTGCCCTGCGATTCGCCGTTTCTGCCGCTCGATCTCGTTCCGCGACTGAACGAGAAGCTGGCGAATAACGACCTCGCGGTCGCGAAGACGGGCGATCAGCCGCACCCCGTCTTCGCGCTGGTGCGCCGCTCCGTGCTGCCGCATCTCGAGCGCTTCCTCGCCGGCGGCGGGCGCAAGATCGACGCGTGGTACGCGACGCTCGCGGTCGTCGAGGTATCCTTCGACGACCAGCCGGACGCCTTCCGCAACATCAACACGCTCGACGAGCTGAAGGACGCATGAAGAATATCGGCGAGGTCGTCAGCTGCCTGGACGGCTACGATCCGAACGCGCTGCGCGTGGACAAGGCGCGCGAGGCGATCCGTGCCTGCCTCGTGCCGGTCGCCGACGACGAGCGCGTGGCGACGCGCGCGGCGCTCGGGCGCGTGCTCGCCGAGGACGTGGTGCCCTCGATCGACGTGCCCGCGCACGACAATTCGGCGATGGACGGCTTCGCGGTGCGCGCCGCCGACCTCGCCGCCGGCGCCGAAACGCGCCTCGAAGAGGTCGGCAGCGCGTTCGCCGGCCGACCCTTCAAGGGCAAGGTCGGCGCCGGCGAATGCGTGCGCGTGATGACCGGCGCGATCATGCCTGCGGGTACCGACACGGTGGTGATCCAGGAAATCGCGCTTATCGAAGGCGACTCGATCGTCGTGCCGCCGGGGCAAAAGCGCGGCCAGAACACGCGCGCCGCGGGCGAGGACCTCAAGGCCGGCGTACCGGTGCTGCGAACCGGCGACGCGCTCGGTCCGGCCGAGCTCGGCCTGATCGCCTCGCTCGGTCTGGCGGAAGTGCGCGTGCGGCGCCGACTGCGCGTCGCGTTCTTCTCCACCGGCGACGAGCTCGCGTCGGTCGGCGCGCCGCTCGCCGAAGGCCAGGTGTACGACTCGAACCGTTACACCCTCTACGGCATGCTGTCCCGGCTCGGCGTGGAGATCCGCGACATGGGGGTGGTGCGCGACGATCCGGCCCTGCTCGAGGCCGCGTTCGCGAGCGCCGCGGCCAACGCCGACGCGATCGTCACCTCGGGCGGCGTGTCGGTGGGCGAAGCCGATTTCACGCGCCAGATGATGGCGCGGCTCGGCGAGGTGCTCTTCTGGCGCATCGCCATGCGCCCGGGGCGCCCGATGGCATTCGGGCGTATCGGCAACGCGTTCCTGTTCGGCCTGCCCGGCAATCCCGTGGCGGTGATGGTCACCTTCTACCAGTTCGTGCGCGACGCCCTGCTGCACCTCGCGGGCAGGACTGGTGATATCGCCGTGCCTCTCATGAAGGTCATTTCGTCCCAGGCCATACGGAAAGTTCCCGGGCGGACCGAGTACCAGCGCGGCGTGCTGTTTCGCGAGGGCGGCGAATGGCGCGTGCGCACCACCGGCCAGCAGGGCTCGGGCGTGCTGCGCTCGATGTCGCAAGCCAACTGTTTCATCGTGCTCGAGCACGAGCGCGGCAAGGTCGAGGCCGGCGAACCGGTGCAGGTGCAGCTGTTCGAGGGCCTGACCTGACTCAGGGCGACGGCGACGAGACGAGGCGCACCAGCCAGAACGCCGCGAGCGCGAGCGGCAGGATGATCGCGAAGAACACGACCTGGCGGTTCTCGAAGCGCCCGCCGCGCCTGCGCTCGATCCAGTCGAGCAGCCGATCGGCGCCGAAATACAGCGCGATCGCGATTACAGTGAAGTACAGGACGTCCATCTGCGACCCCTTCAGCCGAGCGCCTGCGCCGCGCGGCCCGAGCGCTTGAGCAGTGCACTGAAAGCGAGCACCACGAACAACATGCCGCCGATCACCGCGATAAGTCCGCCCAAGCCCATCACGCCCATCGCGGCGATCTCGCCCGCGCCGCGCAGCGTCTCGGCGGCGCCCGCGACCTTGCGCTGCACACCGTAGCCGCCGGACCACAGCAGCCCGAGTACGTGCATGAGCTGGCCGCCCGCATACAGCCACAGCTGCGCGATCGCCCAGCGCGCGCGCGCTGTGCCGAAGCCGAGGCGCGGCAGCAGCTGGTAGCTGAGGCCCATGAAGGCGAGCGTCACGCCGACGATCGAGCCGTGGTAGTGCGCGGGAATCTTGACGTTGCTGCCGCTGATGGCGAGGCCGATCAGCCCGCCGGCGCCGAACAGGATCAACGAGCTTAGCAGCGCCGCGCGCAACACGCGCTGCTCGCCCGCGGCGGGCGCGGCGCGCGCCAGGCCGATCACGACTGCGAGCGCGAACGGCACGATTGCAAGCCCGCCGCCGAAGCGCATCAGCCAGGTCAGGACGCGATGGTGCTCGACCGAGCCGATGTCGTAGGCGAGATAGATGACCGGAGTGACGAACACCGAGGCCAGACCGATGCCGAACAGGAGCGCCACGGTTCGCGGCGTGAGCGGCAAGGGCGCGCCGCCCGCCTCCGCCAGGCACAGCCAGGCCACGAACATGAGCAGCGTGTAGGTGAACTGCAGCACGTGCCCGCCGCCCCAGAAGGCGAGCTCGTAGTAGCCCTTCGCCTCGAGCGCATGCGGAACCTGCGCGAGCGACCAGGCGAAGGCGATGAGCGCCACGCCCGTGGAGACGAGCGAAGTATTCAGTCCGAAGCGCACGGCCGCGGGTCCGTCCAGCCGCACGCCGACCCGCGGCACGGCGAGCATGCCGCGCGCCACCGCGAGCGCGACGCCCCCGCCGAAGGTGACCAGGCCGGCGAGGAACACCGGCTCGTCGAGCACCGGGATGTAGTTGCTCATGACGGGGCGGCCGGCGCCGGCGAAAGGCGCGGTCGCCATCAGCGCCGTGCCGGCGAGCGCGAGGGCGAGCGCGCCCCAGCCGAACGCGATCGCCCTGGGGGTGCTGTTCAGGGACCACAGCGCGCCGGCGAAAGCGAGGAACCAGACCAGCACCGACAGGTCGACGTGCGCCACCAGCGCGACATGGAAGAAGTCGACCAGCGGAAACACGTCCTTCACGGCCGGCGCGCGCGACAGCACGAGCAGCACGGAGAGCACGCCCGCGGCAGCGAGCGACACCAGCGCAAGCGCGAGCCAGCCCGCGGCGAGCCTGCGGCGCGCGTCCTGCGGCAGCGGCAGCGTGTATCCGTTCATGACAGCACGATCCCTCCCCGGCGCGGCCGGTAGTCGATGGTGAGCACCTGCCCGGCGGCCAGGTCGACCGGCTGCGCGCGCACCTCCTCGCCCGGGCGGCGCAGGTCGTCGTCCAGCGTCACGCGCAGGCTGTGCCGCCCCGCCGGCACGGCGATGCGCCGATAGAGCGACGCCGCGCCGTCGCGCGCGACGCCCGTGGGCGGCAGCGTCTCGTCGAGCAGCAGCCGCCCGTCGAGCGCGACCGTGACGCGCACCGGCGAGCGCTCGCGCGGGCAGTCGAGCGGCGCGCGCATGTTCGGCGGCAGCGCGGCGAGCTCGGACTCGGAGCGCACGCGACAGGGCTCGAGGCGCGCGCCGGCGTGCGCGATGCTGAGCAGGAGCAGCGCCTTGCCCGGCGCGAGCGGCGCGTACGCCGGGCGGTGCGAAAAGAGCACGAGCAGGCCGCCGAAGGCGGCGTAGACGCCGGCGCGATAGTAAGGCGCGGTCCTGCGCCCGGGCCAGCGTTTCGCCCCGAAATGTTTCGATGAATCTGATCTGATCGGTTCCGCGCGCGACAGCCACGGCATCAGGCACAGACCGATGGTCGCCGCGCCGACGAGCGCCCACAGCGTCCCGGCCGAGGTGGCGTCCATGAGCGGGTGCCCGGAGAGCAGGTACCAGTCGAGGTCGAGCGACGCCGGGATCCGCACGGGGTCGGCGGGCGCGGTCGAGCGCACCGGCAGCGCGAGCGCCGCGGCAAAGAGCGTCGCGAGCACGCCGAGCGCGAGCGCGCGCGGCGTGACGGTGCGCGGCCGGCCCATTCTCTGCACGTGGATCCACAATCCGCCGAGCAAGAGCAGCGGCAACCCGACGTGCAGGAACACGAACAGCGAGAACACGCGGTCGGCGGACGCCTCCGCGCCGAGGAAGTTGCGCGCCAGCGGCTCTGCGCCGATGCGCAGGCCGTCCAGCCATTCTGCGGTGGCGAGCGCCGAGAACTGCGCGCGCTGGTCCCACACCAGCCAGTAGCCGACAATGCCCGAGGCGTACAGCAGCCACATGAGCGGCACGCCCGAGATCCACAGGAACGCGCGGCCGCGCCGGAAGTGGCCGAGCGCCCATTCGCGCGCAAGGTGGCCGAAGCTCACCGCCACCAGGCCGTCCGCGGCGTAGCGGTGCATACTGCGCAGCACGCCGCCGAGCCACCACTGATCGCGTGACAGGCGCTCGATCGAGCCGTAGGCGCCCGCGGCGCTGGTATCGAAGAAGACGTACAGGTAGATGCCCGTCGTCGCGAGCACCCAGAAGAAGAGGTAGCCGAGCGCGCCCAGGTTGCGCAGCGGATTGGCGGCAACGCCGAACATGCGGTCGAGGGCGCGCATGGCATTCAGCTCCGGAACACGAACCCGCCCTTGTCGGACGCGAAGTCGATCACCAGCGCGGCTCCGGGCGCGAGATCGAGCGTCGCCTTGCGCTCGTAGTCGAAGCCGCCCTCGGGCCGGTCGCGCATTCGCGCCACCACGGTGTGGTGCCCGGCCGGCACCTTGATGCGGAAATACACCGCCGCCGCGCCGTCGCGCCGCAGGCCCGTGGGCGGCACCTCGCGCCGCAAGATCAGCTTTCCGTCCAGCTCCAGCTCGACGTGAATCTCGGCGCGCTCGCGCGGGCAGTCGAGCGCAGCGCGCATGTTCGGCGCGAGCTTGGCGAGCTCGGCGGCGCTGCGCTCGCGACACTTCTGCTTGAGCTCGGCGGCGTGGATGAAGGACAGGCGCACGAGCGCCTCGCCGGGCGCGACGTCGGTGAACGGCGGCCGGGTCGAGAACACGCCGATCAGCACCATGAGCGGCGCGTACAGCGCGAACTGGGCGAGGAAGCGCAGCGCCTGCCTCATGCGCCGCCTGCCAGCTTGACGAGCTCGGCCTGGCGCGCGCGGATCTTCGGCGCCAGGCGGAACGCGTCGGCGAAGCAGTCGTCCTGCTTCAGGCCGTGCGCTGAGAAAGCCGGATAGGCTGCTTCGACCATGCCGACCGAGCCGCATGCGTAGACCTGGTAGCCCGCCAGGTCGGGGAAATCGGCGAGGATCGCCTCGTGCACGAGTCCAGTGCGCCCCTGCCAGCGATCTTCGGGGCGCGGCTCCGAGAGCACCGGCACGAACTCGAAGTTGTCGTGCTCGCGCGCCCACTGGCGCGCGAGATCGCCCAGGTACAGGTCCTCGGGCCGGCGCACGCCCCAGTACAGGATCATCCTGCGCTTCATGCCGCGGTGAAACGCGTACTCGACCATGCTCTTCACCGGCGCGAAGCCCGTCGAGCCGGCGACGAAGATGATCGGCTTGTCGGAGGCCTCGCGCAGGAAGAATGAGCCTACCGGGCCTTCGAAGCGCACGACGTCGCCGACCTGCATGCGCTCGAACACCTGGCCGGAGAAACGCCCGCCGGGAATGCGGCGGATCTGCAGCTCGACGCGATCGTTCACGTGGGGCGCGGTGGCGAAGGAAAAGCTGCGGCGCTCGCCGTCCTCGAGCAGCACGTTGATGTACTGACCGGCGTAGAACTCGATCCGCTCGCCACCCTCGATGCGCAGCATCACGCGCATCACGTCGGGCGCGAGCCACTCCATGCTCTCGACCTTGGCGGTCCAGACGCGCTGCGCGATGCCGCCGGGCGCCTGCGCGGGCACGTACTCGAGCTCGATGTCCGACAGCGGCGTCGCGCAGCAGGTGAGCAGTTTGCCAGCTGCGCGCTCCGCGTCGGTCAGCATGTCGTGCTGGTAGGCGCCGTAGTCAACGTGGCCGTAGGCGAGCGTCGCCTTGCACTGCCCGCAGCCGCCGTTGCGGCACTCGTAGGGCAGCGCCACGCCCTCGCGCAGGCCCGCGTCGAGCAGCGTCTCGCCCTCGCGCACGGCGACGATGCGGTTGTCCGGCCGCACCAGCATGTGGTAGCCCTCGGCCGGACCGGTGCGGCGGCGCGGCGGCAGCCAGGGCATGAGCGCGAGGAACGCCGTGAGGCCGCCGACCAGCAGCCACACTTCGCCCGGGGTCCAGCGGTAAAGCAGCGCGTAGACCGGGAGATAGAACCAGTCCAGTCCGATCGTCGTCACCGCCGCCGCGAGGTTCGCCTCGCCCTGGCTCACCGCGGGCTCGACGAGCGACAGAGCGACGAGCGCGGCGCTGAGCGTCGCGGTGATCTGCCACGGCGGCACCAGCTTCGCCTGCGGCACGCGCTGCGTGTGCACCCACAGCACGGCGAGCACCGCGAGCGGCACGCCGATGTGGATGAACGACAGCAGCGAGAACAGGCGGTCGTTCACCGCCTCCGGGAAGATGAAGTTGCGCACCAGCGTGCCGCCGAACATCGGCAGCCGGTCGAACCATTCGGCGGTCGCCACCACGACGAACTGCGACAGGCGGTCCCAGGGCAGCATGTAGCCGTTGATGCCCGCGGCGTACACCAGCCACACGAGCGCCATGCCGCTCACCCAGGAGAACCAGCGGAAGCCGCGATAGCGGTCGAAGCTCCAGTGCCGCGCCATGTGCAGCAGCATCGTGAGAGCCACGCCGTCCGAGCCGTAGCGGTGCAGGCTGCGCATCACGCCGCCGAGGTACCACTGTTGCACGGTGAGGTATTCGACCGAGGCGTGCGCCTCGCTCACGCCGGTTTTGAAGAAGGCGTAAAGATAGAGTCCGCTCCCGACCACCACCCACATCAGGAAGTACGCGATCGGCCCGAGGTAGTACAAGGGGTTGAGACGCTCGCCGAAAGCGAGGTTGAACAGTGCCTCGACCCTGAGGAATAGCCACTGAAACGGAAGGTGAATGCGCTTTAGCATCTGCGTTCTCTAAACGAAGATGCTAGGCGGCGCGCGCCGCGCGCCCATTGATGTGCATCAACTAAGCGGGCTCAGCCCGGACGCTTGCGGCGCCACTCGATCACGACGCTCGCGATGCCCGCGAGCATGATGCTCGTGCCGACGAAGATCTCGATCAGCACCGCGTAGTTGAAGCGGTAGCGCCCGGATGCCGGGTCGTACACGGTGCACAGCAAACGCACCTTGTCGATCAGGCCTGCGATCCCGGGTGCGGGGCGCGGCGCGTTCTGCGCGAGCTCGAGCAGCGCGCCGGTGAACTGTGGCACACTGAAGGAATCGCCATAAACCTGCCGGTAGATGCGCCCCTGCGCGTCGACGATGCTCACCTGCAGCAGGTGATCGAAGCCGGCCGGCGTCGCTTCGTAGCGAAAGCCGAAGTCGCGCGTCAGCGCCTCGACTGAGCCGGCTTCGGGGCTGAGGAACATCCACTCGGACGAGTCGATGCCCTGCTTGCGCGCGAAGTCCGCCATCGCCTGCGGCGTGTCGTAGGGCAGGTTGAAGCCGATGGTGGCGACGCGGAAGGTTTTCGGCCCGAGCGTGCGCTCGGCCTCGCGCACCGCACCCTGCAGGAACTTGGTCGCGGTCGGGCACACCTGGAAGCATCCGGTATAGACGAAGTTCACCACCAGCGGCTTGCCGCGGTAGTCCTCGAGGCGCACCTCTCTGCCCGCGGTGTCGTGGAGCGCGTAACCGCCAACCTGCCGCCCGATTGCCGCCTGGCTCTCGCGCAGCGCGGCGTCCTGGTCGAAGGCGGCGAGCGCCGGCGAGACCGAAAGCGCGGCCGCGAGCAGCGCGGCTCCTCTAGCCGAGCGCCACATCCAGCATCGCGCCGAACAGCACGCAGCACAGCTGCACGAGCGACGCGCCGAACGCCGCCAGCGCGCGGCGCCGCACCGGCGCGGCGACGAGCGCGGCGCACTGCCACAGGAAGAACGCGCCGCCCGCCGCCGCCGCGCCGAGATAGATCCAGCCCATGCCATAGAACGCCGGCACGAGTGAGGCCGCAACGAGCAGCGCCGCGCTCGCGAGGATCGCGCGCGCGGCGCGCGCCTCGCCCACCACCACCGGGAGCATCGGCACGCCGGCGGCGGCGTAGTCCTCGCGATAGGCGATCGCCAGGCTCCAGAAATGCGGCGGCGTCCACAGGAACAGCACTACCGCGAGCGCGAACGCCTCGGGGTTCGGCACGGGCGACACGGCGGCGGCGCCCGCCAGCACCGCGAAGCTGCCTGCGAGTCCGCCCACCACGATGTTCCACCAGGTGCGGCGCTTGAGCCACACGGTGTACACCACGCCGTACGTAAAGGCACCGAGGAACACATAGGTCGCCGCGGCGAAGTTCGATGCCCACGCGGCGAGCGCGAACGAACCGACGATCATGGCGCCGATCAGCCACAGCCACTTCGTTCCGTGCGCAAGCTGCCCCGTGACGAACGGTCGCCCGCGCGTGCGCTTCATGCGCGCGTCGAGGTCGCGTTCGGCGTACTGGTTGTACGCGCCCGCCGCGGAGGACGAGACGAGCACCGCGAGCGTCACCGCCAGCACCTGCCAGGCCGCGAGCGCCGGACCCGCCTGCACCGCGAGGCCGGCGAGCGCGGCGACCGCGATCGCCACCCCGATGCGCAGCTTGAACAGGTTGAGGATCGCGTTCATGCGAATCCCGCTACTTGAGGGGCCAGACCGTCGCCAGGTACTTCCAGTTGATGAAGTAGTAGAGCACGAACGACACCAGGAACACCATCGCGAGCGTGAAGGTGCCGGGCGCAATCATGCCCCAGGCGCCCACGCTCGTACCGTGGCCGGTGATCGCCGCCGACACCGGCCTCGGAGCTGGCGCCACGCCCTGCGCGGCGCGCACCTGCGCGAATCCCGGAGTCTGGATCTTC
>DASPRX010000146.1:0-6597 GCA_035624235.1 Burkholderiales bacterium
GCTCGACGGCTGGCTCGGCGCGGGCGCGGCGCGCGTCATCCTGCCGATCACCGATCCCTACGTCGTGCACCACGGCGCGCTCGGCTCGTTCGCCACCGCGTACCTGCCGAAGGGCGCGGACGCGCGTTCGATCGCCGCGCGCGTCGCGGCGCTGCCCGGCATCGAGGAGGCGCTGCTGCGCGCCGCGGCCTGCGCGCGCTTCGAGCTGCCCGAGGACCGCATGGGCGACCTGGTGCTCGTCGCGCGGCGCGACACGGTCATCGGCACGAGCCGCTCGCGCCACGACCTCTCGGGCCTCGATGCGCCGCTCAGGTCGCACGGCGGCATCTCCGAGCAGCGCGTGCCGCTCGTCTTCAATCGCCGCGTCGCGGTCGACGCGGGACGCCGGCTGCGCAATTTCGACGCCTTCGATCTCGCGCTAAACTGCGTGAACTAGGCGACGATGGACAGACGATCCGCTCTCTTCGCAGCCGCCGCGCTGGGCCTGTGCGCACCGGCGCTCGCGCGCGCCGGCGCCGCGCAGGGCGCACCGCTCGCGCTGGAGGGGATCGATCCGGTGTCGTATTTCGATCCCGGCAAGCCCGAGAAAGGCTCCGCGCGCATCGGCTACGTCTACGGCGGCCAAAGGTACCTGTTCGTGAGCGAGAAGCACCGCGCGGCCTTCGCCGCCGATCCGCAGCGCTATCTGCCGCAGTTCGGCCAGCAGTGCACCGCCGGTCTCTCGCAAGGCATCGAGTCCGAGGCCGACCCGCGCGAGTTCCGGGTCGTCGACGGCAAGCTCTACCTCTTCTCGGGCCCCGCGGCGCGCAGCCTGCTCGACAAGGATTCCGCGCTGCTAGACAAGGCGCAGAAAAACTGGAACGCGGAGCACCGGCCCTGAGGCGGGCTAGAACTCGTATTCCAGCCTGAGCACCGCGCGCCGGTCGGAAGCGGCCTGCGAGGTGCCGAACAGCAGCGCCGCGCTGTACTCGAGCGCACCGCGCCCGAGGCGCGTCTCGCCGTAGAACGCCGGGCCCACCCAGTGCTCCTGCCGGTCCCAGGCGCCGAAGCGGCCGATCTCGCCGGGCTCGCCGAAGACTTCGAGCGCCGGATCGAAGTAGCGGTTCAGGCGGTAGCGCAGCCTGCCGGCGTAGGCGAAGGTCGTGCCCGGCTCGCGCTCGGTGCCGCCGAACTGACGCTCGAAGAAGAGGTTCGCGGTGGCGACCAGGTGCCGGCCGATCTCTCCCTCGATGATCGGCGCGATCGAGAACTCGTTCGCATCGCCCGAGCGCGTCGCGAACTCGAACTCCTGGAGCAGGCCGAGGTCCACCGGGTACTTGCCCTGCGGCGTGAGCTGGAAGATGTTCTCCCACTCGATCGACTCGTTCTTGAGCGGCGCGGTGCCGTCCTTCTCGTACACCGTGTAGAGCTCGCTGAACCAGTAATCGGTAAAGCCGTAGCCGACTGCGAAGCGCTGCTGCTGGCTCTTGTCCAGCTCGCTGCGGTGATCGGAATCGACGTAGCCGCGGTACTCGACCTCGGTGACGCCGCGCTGCACCGTGGGCGAATACACCTTGAACGGCGCTGCGTGCGTCGCGAGCGGGAGCGCGGCGAGGAGCGCCGCGCACAAGGCGGTGGTCGTGCGGTTCATGGCGCGCCCCCCTACTTCGCGATCAGACGGCCCTTCGCCGTCTCCGCGTGATACTCGCCCATGAACGAATAGCTCCCGGGGTCGAGCGGACCCACCCAGACCTCGCCCTTGCTGCTCCCCGCGATAACCTTCTCGCGCCGCAGATCGTAGCTGTCAAATTCTTCAGGTGTCGCGTCGCGGTTCTCGATCACGAGTTTCAGCCGCTTGCCCGCGGGCACCGTGAGCTCGGCCGGAACGAAGCGATGGTTCTCGAGCACGAGCGCGTACTCGGGCGTCTCGGCACCCGCTTCGCGCAGGACGCCGAGCGTGCCGATAACGAGCGAGAGCAAAAGCAATTTCTTCATGGCGTCTCCCTAAAAGCGCACGGGGAGAATAGTAACGAGAATAATTCTTATTCGCAAACGCGCAGATCGCAGATGCGAGTTGGCGCTCACATTGCCAGAGATATGCCCGTTTTCGGTGATGCGGCGCAGGACGTTATCCCCCGTTGTCCTGTGCGCTTAAGCTCGGAAGCCCGGGAGCATCTGAAATTCGCGCCGAAGCCGATTGCGTGACGCAACCTCCTGTTCCGAAGCGGGAATTTCCTGCCTATTTTGTAATCGACCCAGAGCGCGCAGGGTCTCTTCCGAGAGGAGCCGGGTCCTTACTCAATCGATATCCACAGACTTGCCCACAGTTGCTGTGAATAACCCTTTCATCCGCTTCAGGGCCGGCGCACGTAGGCCTCATCGAATAGCTGCTCGAGCCTGCGGTGCGTGCCGCGCATGCGGTCGACGACCTGCTTCGCCCAGTCGAAATATTCGCGCCGGCGCTCGAGCGGCCAGCCGTGCGGCGGGTTCGCCGCCACGTCGCGCACGTTGCAGATCTTGTCCGCGAGCTTGACCAGCTTCGCGCGGCGCGAAATATGCGCCGCGTGCTCGATCTGCAGGCGCTTGCGCTCTTCCTTGGGCAGCGTCTTGTCGTCGGTCACCTCGAGCACCACCGCCGCCACCGCCTGGCCGAAGCGCTCGCGCAGCTCCTCGAAGGTGGTCTCGGTGTCCTCGAGCGTGTCGTGCAGCACCGCGGCGGCGAGCAATCTCGCATCGGCGAGCCCCGCCTCGACGCTCAGCACGCGCGCGAGCGCGATCGGGTGATTGATGTAGGGCGACGCCTCGGCGTCCTTGCGCCGCTGGCGCCGATGCTTGTCCGCGGCGAAGGCGAGCGCGTCGACCAGCGTCTGCGTGGCGTCGGGTCTCATGAAGGGTATCCAAATAGGGTCTGACCCTATTTTCTCGCCGGACCTAGCGAAC
The DNA here is from genome assembly GCA_035624235.1 of Burkholderiales bacterium. Classification (GTDB taxonomy): domain Bacteria; phylum Pseudomonadota; class Gammaproteobacteria; order Burkholderiales; family SG8-39; genus DAHVFK01. The sequence continues at coordinate 2,920 of DASPRX010000146.1, forward strand.
GCGCACCTGCTTGCGAAATAGTGCTTGCGAAATAGGGTCTGATCCCATTTTCCGTGACCTGGATCGGCCGCTAACGGAAAGACGGTCAAAGACTGTGCGGCGCGGCATTTTGCCGCAGCGCAACGCGCCGCCGGCGTTTAATCTGCGCGCCGAATCGAGGACAACATGAACACCAAGCTCATCCTGCAAGCGGCCATCACCTCCCTGGTGCTCTCCCTCGGCAGCGGCGCGCTGCCGGTGGGCATGAGCCTCGCCGAAGCCTTCCAGACGAACGCCCAGCCGCAAGCGCAGCACGCGCCCGAGCGCGTCATCCCCGAAGACTTCATCTTCGCCTCCGGCTATACCTGGCTCGGCCGCGACTAGCCGGAAGCCGCGAGCGCGCGCCCGATGACCAGGCGCTGGATCTCGCTCGTGCCCTCGTAGATCGACAGCACGCGCGCATCGCGCCACAGCTTCTCGACCGGGAAGTCCGCGACGTAGCCGTAGCCGCCGTGGATCTGGATCGCATCCGAAGTCACCCGCTCGGCCATCTCGGAAGCAAAGAGCTTGGCCATCGACGCTTCCTTCAGGCAGGGCTTGCCCGCGTCCTTGAGCGAAGCCGCGTAGAGCGTGAGCTGGCGCGCCGCCTCGAGCTCGGTCGCCATGTCGGCGAGCTTCGCCTCGACCGCCTGGTGGCCGACGAGCCGCCTGCCAAAGCTCTCGCGCTGCTGCGCGTAGCGTAGTGCCGCCTCGTAGGCCGCGCGCGCGACGCCCACGCTTTGCGCCGCAACCCCGATGCGCCCGTTCTCCAGGTACGCGAGCGCGATGCGGTAGCCGGCGCCGGGCGCACCGAGCAGGTTCTCCTCCGGCACCTCCAGCCCCTCGAGCGCGATCTGGCAGGTGTCGGCGCTGCGGTGACCGAGCTTGTCTTCTTCCTTCGCCACGCGGTAGCCGGGCGAGCGCGTGTGCGCGACGAACATCGACATACCGCGCCTGCCGGCGGCGGGCTCGGTCACCGCGACGATGAACGCGAGGTCGGCGCTGCGGCCCGCGGTGATGAACTGCTTCGTGCCGTCGAGCACCCAGCGATCGCCCTTCTTCGCCGCGCGCGTCGAGAGCGCCGCCGCGTCCGAGCCGGCGTGCGGCTCGGTGAGCAGGAACGCGCTCGATTGCGCACCCGACGCGAGCGGCTTGAGGAACCGCTCCTTCTGCGTCTTGGTGCCGTGCTCTTCCAGCGCCGCGCAGTTGGGCGAGTTGTTCACGCACATCATGTTGCACAGGCCGCAGTCGCCGGCTGCGATCTCCTCCACCGCGAGCGCGTAGGAGACGAAATCCGCCCCCGCGCCGCCCCACTCGGGCGCGACGCACATGCCCATCAGCCCGAGCGGCCCCATCGCACGCAGCATCTCGAGCGGCACCGTCGCGCTGCGGTCCCACTCGGCCGCGCGCGGCACGATCTCCGCTTGCGCGAAGGCGCGCGCCGCGTTGCGGATCTGCAGCTGGAGCTCGGTGGGGATCATCGACGGAAAATAGGGTCAGACCCTATTTCGTCGAAATAGGGTCTGACCCTATTTTCTCGCTAGATCTAGCGGACGCGCACCTGCTTCGTCCACCCGAAGCCGCGGCGGTAGTCGAGCATCGAGACGACCTTCGGCCGCACGCGCACGAACGCCGTCGCCGCCAGGTCCTGCCCGCTCAGGCCCTTCATCTCCTTGAACTTGCGCGCGAGCAGCCCGTAGGCGCGCGCGGTGTCGGCCGGACGCCCGAGGATCTTCGCGCTGCCGCCCATCGACAGCCCCGTGATCTTTCTCCAGTCCGCCCAGTCCTTGCTGATCGTGAGCGACACCTTCGGCGAGCGGCGCAGGTTGCGCGCCTTCTGGCTGGTGCGCTCGCACGCGAAGTAGAGCTCGAGCCCGTCGTTCGCGTAGGCGACCACCGTCGCCTGCGGGTAGCCGTCGGGCCGCACGGTCGCGAGGCTCATGTTGCGGTGCGTCTCGAGCTGCTCGAGGATGAAGCGCTTCGCCGACGGAGTCATGCTCCCTCCTTGCCCGGCAGGCTTGCGGTCGACCAGGCGTGCACCATGGCACGCCCCGTATCGGCAGCTTTGACCTGCGTCAAGCCGCGCATTCAGAGCGCGCCTAGCCTTGGTAGCCCGAAGTCATCGGCCAGCGAGGCTGCCGTGAAACGAAGATCCAGGGTCTTGTTCACCTGCGCCGCGCTGCTGCTCGCCGGCTGCGCGTCCGAACCCGCCGTGCAGGCGCCGATGGAAAGCGTGCCCGCGCCAACGCTCAAGGCCGGCGAGCAGTGGGTCTACGCGGAGATCAATCCCTACAACCACACCCGGCTGCGCACGGTGCGCTTCACGCTGGAAGCGCGGCCGCAGGGCTTCGAGCTCGTCGGCCGCAGCGACCGCCCGGTCGACCCCGTCATGACTGAAACGATCGCGCGACCCTGGGAATTCGCGGTCGAAAGCGACGGCGCCGCGCGGCGCAGGTTCGATCCTGCGCTCGCGACGCTGCGCTTTCCGCTTGCGCCGGGCACGAGCTGGAAGCAGGTCGTGCACGTCACAGACGAGAGGGGCCGGGTACTGCGCTGGGCCGCTTTGACGCGCGCGATCCGCTGGGAGCGCGTCGCGACGCCTGCGGGCGAGTTCGTCGCCCTGCGGGTCGAGCGCGAGATCAATACCGGGGACGTCGAGCCGGGCTGGAACAGCACTCAGCTGTCCGACGTGTACTGGTACGTTCCGGAGGTCGGGCGCTGGGTAAGATGGGAGCACCGCATGGAGCGCGTCGAGCGCACGCGCGACCCGCGCGTCCTGAGGGATTGGACGCTCTGGGAGCTCGTCGGGCGCTAGCGCGCTCGCTCTTCCAAATGAGAGGGCGCGTCGCCTGATCCAAGCGCGACGCGCCCCTCGTTCCCTGGCCGCCAATCAATCGGCTCTTCCCGGGCTCTTGTCGCCGCAACGGTCCGGGAAATGGATAAGCTAGGCACCTGCGGACGTTGGACATTGATGTACGTCAAGACGAAGTCGGGAAGATCGCACCGGGCCGCGCTCGCGGCGCTACTCCTCGCGCTCGCCGCCTGCGTTTCGGCGCCCCCGCCCGACGTGTTCGTGATCGACCTCGAGCCGCTCGAGGGCAGCGGGCTCGAGCAGCGAGTGAAGGTCGACCTGCGCGTGCAGAACACGTCCAACCAGCCGATCTCGGCAGCAGGAATGAGCCTCAAGCTGATCGTCAACGACCTGCCGCTAGCGCGCGGGGTGAGCAACGAGCGCTTCACCGTGCCGGCGCTAGGCGAAGCGACCATCAGCGTCGTCACCAGCACGACGCTCATCGACCTGCTGCGCCAGGCGCACCGCGCGCAGGGTCGCACGAGCCTCGACTACCGGCTGGAAGGCAAGCTCTACCTCGAGAGCCCGCCCGGCAGCTCGGTCTCGTTCGAGAGCCGGGGCACGCTCGCGCCGCCGGCCGGCGAAAAATAAATGGGGTCTGACCCTATTTTTTCGAATCAAATCTCGGCGGTTTTGAGACACCCGGCGAGCTCGTGTCTGGAATGCACCCCGAGGCGCCCATGGATCGCCTGCGTGTAATTGCGCACCGTGGCGGGGGATAGCCCGAGGCGCTGCGCGATCTCCTTGTAGGGCAGGCCGTCCGCGATGTGCCGCGCGACCGCGAACTGGCGCGGCGTCAGTTCGTCGAC
>DASPRX010000220.1:0-4016 GCA_035624235.1 Burkholderiales bacterium
GCTGATCGACAAGCCGGCCGACGTCGAGCCGGCGCTGCGCGATGCGTTCAAGCGCAAGGACGAGCTGGTATTCATGGACTTCATCACCGATCAGACGGAGAACGTCTATCCGATGGTGCCGGGCGGCAAGGGCATCTCGGAGATGATCCTGGCGGAAGATCTGTGAGCCAGCGGCACATCATCTCGATCCTCGTCGAGAACGAGGCGGGAGCGCTGTCGCGCATCGCGGGGCTGTTCTCGGCGCGCGCCTACAACATCGAGTCGCTCACCGTGGCGCCGACCGAGGACCCGTCGATGTCGCGCATGACCATCGTCACCAGCGGCTCGGAGGACGTGATCGAGCAGATCACCAAGCAGCTGAACAAGCTGGTCGAGATCGTCAAGGTGGTCGACCTGTCGGAGGCCGAGCACATCGAGCGCGAGCTGATGCTGATCAAGGTGCGCGCCGGGCAGAAGGAGCGCGAGGACATGAAGCGCATGGCCGACATCTTCCGCGGCCGCGTGATCGACGTGTCCGACAACACCTACACGATCGAGCTCACCGGCGACGGCGCGAAGCTCGACGCGTTCATCCATGCGCTCGATCCGGGGGCGATCCTCGAGACCGTGCGCACCGGCGCCTCGGGCATCGGGCGGGGCAACCGCATCCTGCGCGTTTAGCATCCGGCGCGCGTTTGCGCGCACGCAATACTGCAATCTACTAGGGGAAAAGCATGAAGGTCTATTACGACAAGGACGCCGACCTGTCGCTCGTCAAGGGCAAGAAGGTCACCATTCTCGGCTACGGCTCGCAGGGCCACGCGCACGCGCTCAACCTGAACGAGTCCGGGGTCAAGGTCACCGTGGGGCTGCGCAAGGGCGGGGCCTCCTGGGACAAGGCGAAGAAGGCCGGGCTCAAGGTGGCCGAGATCGCCGACGCGGTGAAGGGGGCCGACATCGTCATGATGCTGATGCCCGACGAGCACATCGCGGCGGTGTACAAGGCCGAGGTCGAGCCGAACGTGAAGAAGGGCGCGGCGCTCGCCTTCGCGCACGGCTTCAACATCCACTACGGCCAGGTGCAGCCGCGCGCGGACCTCGACGTGTGGATGGTGGCGCCCAAGGCGCCGGGCCACACGGTGCGCTCGACCTACGCCGGGGGCGGCGGCGTGCCGATGCTGATCGCCGTGCACCGCGACGCCTCGCGCAAGGCGCGCGACATGGCGCTGTCCTACGCCGCCGCGATCGGCGGAGGCAAGGCGGGCGTCATCGAGACCTCGTTCAAGGAGGAGACCGAGACCGACCTGTTCGGCGAGCAGACCGTGCTGTGCGGCGGCTGCGTCGAGCTGGTGAAGAACGGCTTCGAGGTGCTGGTCGAGGCAGGCTACGCGCCCGAGATGGCGTACTTCGAGTGCCTGCACGAGCTCAAGCTGATCGTCGACCTGATGTACGAGGGCGGCATCGGCACGATGAACTATTCGATCTCCAACAACGCCGAGTACGGCGAGTACGTCACCGGACCGAAGGTCATCGACGCGCGCGTCAAGGACGCGATGCGCGCGGCGCTGGCGCGCATCCAGTCGGGCGAGTACGCGAAGGAGTTCGTACTCGAGAACCGCGCCGGCGCGCCGACGCTGCTCAGCCGCCGCCGCATGACCGCCGAGCACCCGATCGAGACCGTGGGGGCCAGGCTGCGCGACATGATGCCCTGGATCCGCAAGAACCGCCTCGTCGACCAGTCGAAGAACTAGCCGACGAGCGATGGCGGCGAGCTACCCGCATCCGCTGATCGCGCGCGAGGGCTGGCCTTTCGTCGGCGCGACGGTGCTTGCGGCGGCGCTCGTGTGGTGGCTCGCCGGCGTCTGGTGGTCGGCTCCGCTGTGGCTCGCGGCGCTGTTCGTGCTGCAGTTCTTCCGCGATCCGCCGCGCCAGGTGCCCGAGGATCCGCGGCTGGTGGTCTCGCCCGCCGACGGGCGCGTCGTCGCGGTGCAAAAGGCACGCGACCCCTGGCTCGAGCGCGACGCGCTCAAGGTGTCGGTGTTCATGAACGTGTTCAACGTGCACTCGAATCGCTCGCCGGTCGACGGCACGGTGAAGCAGCGCTGGTACCACGCCGGCAGCTTCGTGAACGCGGTGCTCGACAAGGCCTCGAGCGAAAACGAGAGGAACGCGCTCTGGCTGCGCACGCGCGACGCCCAGGACGTCACCTGCGTGCAGGTCGCGGGACTGATCGCGCGCCGCATTCTGTGCTACGTTGACGCAGGCAGCGAGCTGCGCAAGGGGCAGCGCTACGGCTTCATCCGCTTCGGTTCGCGGCTCGACGTCTACCTGCCGCTCGACGCCGAGGTGAGCGCGGCGCTGGGTGAGAAGGTGTACGCGGGGGAGAGCGTGTTGGCGAGGCTGGTGCGACATGGATGAGCATATCGAGCAGGAACCCGGCATGCGCCCGCCGGTCGGCGCGCTGCGCCGGCGCGGCATCTACCTGCTGCCGAATCTGTTCACCACCGCGGCGCTGTTCGGCGGCTTCTACGCGATCGTGCAGGCGATGAACCAGCACTACGAGATCGCCGCGGTGGCGATCTACATCGCGATGGTGCTGGACGGCCTGGACGGGCGCATCGCGCGCCTGACGCGCACGCAGAGCGAGTTCGGCGCGCAGTACGACAGCCTGTCCGACATGGTGTCGTTCGGCGCCGCCCCGGCGCTCGTGGTCTACGAGTGGGCGTTGAAGGGCCTGGGCAAGCTCGGCTGGGTGGCGGCGTTCGTATACTGCGCGGGCGCGGCGCTGCGCCTGGCGCGCTTCAACACCAATATCGAGGTGATCGACAAGCGCTGGTTCCAGGGGCTGCCGAGCCCCGCCGCGGCGGCGCTGGTCGCGGGGCTGATCTGGGTGATGAGCGACCTCGGCCTCGGCGGCGAGATCTGGCTCATGTGGCTCGCCTGGGTGGTGACCATGTTCGCCGGCATCACCATGGTAACCAACGTACCGTTCTATAGCTTCAAGGACATCAACCTGAAGAAGAGCGTGCCGTTCTGGGCGGCGCTCGCGATCGTCGCCGCCATGACCGTGATTGCCACCAAGCCCGCGCTGATGCTGTTCCTGCTGGTGGTGGCCTACGCGGTGTCCGGCTACGTGCATTGGGCGCTCGGCAAGCGGCCGCGCAGGATCGTGTGAGCGTGCGCACGGCGCTGTTCAACCTCGGCTTCCGTCCCTTCTACCTGCTCGCCGCGCTGTTCGCGGCGCTCGCGGTGCCTGCCTGGGTGGCCGATCTCTCCGGCCACGGCTGGCCGGCGCGCTATCTCGAGGGCCTGGTGTGGCACCAGCACGAGATGGTGTTCGGCTTCGCGCTCGCGGTGATCGCGGGCTTCCTGCTCACCGCCGGGCGCGTGTGGACCGGGCGCGCGACGCCCTCCGGCGCGCCGCTCGCGCTGCTCGCCGCGCACTGGCTCGCCGCGCGCGTGCTCGTCGTGACCGGGCCGCCCTGGCTCGCCGCGCTGGTCGACGGCGCGTTTCCCTTCGTCGTCGCCTTCGTGCTCGGGCGCGTGATCTTCGCCGCGCGCAATGCGCGCAACTATTTCGTGCCGGCGCTCATTGCCGTGCTCGGCTTGGTGAACGCCGGCTTTCACCTGTCCGCGCTCGGATTGATCGACGCGCCGCCCTCGCTGTGGGCGCAGGGCGGGCTGTTCCTCGAGCTGCTGCTCCTCATGGTGATGGCGGGCCGCGTGGTGCCTTCGTTCACCGCGAGCGCGCTGCCGCAGGCGAAGCTGCACCGCTCGGCGGCGCTCGACTACGCAGCGCTCGCGCTCTCGGCGATCGCGTTCGCCTGCGCGCTCGGCGAGGTCGGCGGCTGGCTCGGCGCGCTGCCGGCCTTCGCCGCCGCCGCGCTGCATGCTGGGCGCCAGGCCGGCTGGGCGCCGCTCGCCACGCGCGGCCGGCCGATCCTGTGGATCCTGCACCTGTCGCACGCCTGGATTCCGGTCGGCTTCGTGCTGCTCGGGCTCGCGGCCTTCGGCCTGGTGATCGGCGCTGCGCCGCT
>DASPRX010000074.1:0-5560 GCA_035624235.1 Burkholderiales bacterium
GCCGATGGTGGCGATCCAGAAGTGCACGTTGATCAGGCGCACGCTCCACATCTCGTTCTTGCCGAACAGGCGCGGGATCAGGTAGTACATCGAGCCGATCGACACCAGCCCGACCCAGCCGAGCGCGCCCGAGTGCACGTGGCCGATGGTCCAGTCGGTGTAGTGCGACAGCGCGTTCACCGTCTTGATCGACATCATCGGGCCCTCGAAGGTCGACATGCCGTAGAACGACAGCGAGACGATGAGGAACTTGAGGATCGGGTCGTCGCGCAGCTTGTACCAGGCGCCCGAGAGCGTCATGATGCCGTTGATCATCCCGCCCCAGGACGGCGCGAGCAGGATGAGCGAGAAGATCATGCCGATCGACTGTGTCCAGTCGGGCAGCGCCGTGTAGTGCAGGTGGTGGGGCCCGGCCCACATGTAGGTGAAGATCAGCGCCCAGAAGTGCACCACCGACAGGCGGTACGAGTACACCGGGCGCCCGGCCTGCTTGGGCACGAAGTAGTACATCATGCCGAGGAAGCCCGCAGTGAGGAAGAAGCCCACCGCGTTGTGGCCGTACCACCACTGCACCATCGCGTCCTGCGCGCCGGCGTAGGCCGAGTAGGACTTCCAGAGCGTCACCGGGATCTCGGCGCTGTTGACGATGTGCAGCAGCGCCACCGTCAGGATGAAGGCGCCGAAGAACCAGTTGGCGACGTAGATGTGCTGCACCTTCCTCTTGCCGATGGTGCCGAAGAACACGATCGCGTAGGCCACCCAGACGATGGCGATCAGGATGTCGATCGGCCACTCGAGCTCGGCGTACTCCTTCGAGGTGGTGTAGCCGAGCGGCAGCGTGATCGCCGCGAGCACGATGACCAGCTGCCAGCCCCAGAAGGTGAACGACGCGAGCCAGTCGGAGAACAGGCGCGTGTGGCAGGTGCGCTGCACCACGTAGTACGAGCTGGCGAACAGCGCCGAGCCGCCGAAGGCGAAGATCACGGCGTTGGTGTGCAGCGGCCGCAGCCGGCCGTAGGACAGCCACGGAATGCCGTAGGTCAGGTCCGGCCAGATGAGCTGCGCGGCGATCAACACGCCCACCAGCATCCCGACCACGCCCCACACGACGGTCATGATCGAGAACTGGCGGACAACCTTGTAGTTGTACGTACCGGCGGTTGGCATGCGAGCGTTTCCCCCTGATATGGCGGCGGCGCCGCCATCGTAAGTTCAGGTCCCAGGAAGCGGTTTGACGTAAATCAAACGACAGCTTTAGGGCACCAGCACCGCCGCGCCCTCGAGCCTGCCCTCGCGCAGCGCGGCGAGCGCCTCGTTCGCCTGCGCGAGCGGAAAGCTGTTCGTCTGCGTGCGGATCGGCGCCTCGCCGGCGAGGCGCATGAACGCCTCGCCGTCGGCGCGCGTCAGGTTGGCCACCGACTGCACGCGGCGTTCGCCCCACAGGAGCGCATAGGAAAAGGCCGGGATGTCGCTCATGTGGATGCCGCCGCACACCACGCGCCCGCCCTTCTTCACCGCCGCGAGCGCCTGCGGCACGAGGTCGCCGACCGGAGCAAAGATGATCGCCGCGTCGAGCGGCTCGGGCGGAGATTCGTCCGCGCCGCCCGCCCAGACCGCTCCGCATTTGCGGGCGAAGGTCTTGGCTTGTTCGTCCCTTGGCCGGACAAATGCAAAGACTCTCCTTCCCTGGACGCTCGCCACCTGCGCGAGGATGTGGGCCGCGGCGCCGAAGCCGTACAGCCCCAGCGCCCGCGCATCGCCCGCGAAGGCGTAGGAGCGGTAGCCGATCAGTCCGGCGCACAGCAGCGGCGCGGCCTCGGCGTCGCCGTAGCGCTCGGGCAGCGCAAAGCAAAAGCGCTCGTCGGCGACCGCGTACTCGGCGTAGCCGCCGTCCAGCGTGTAGCCGGTGAAGCGCGCCGCTTCGCACAGGTTCTCGCGTCCGCTTGCGCAGTATTCGCAGGTGCCGCAGGTCCAGCCGAGCCAGGGCACGCCGACGCGCGCGCCGGCGGGATAGCGCGTCCCGCCGCGCAGCACGCGCCCGACGATCTCGTGCCCGGGGACGAGCGGATAGCTTCCGTCGGTCAGGTCGCCGTCGACCACGTGCAGGTCGGTGCGGCACACGCCGCAGGCGCTCACCTTGAGCAGCACCTGGCCGGGGCCGGGCGCAGGCACCGGCACGCGCTCGGCGCGCAGCGGCTCCCCCGGCGCGTGCAGGCGCATGGCGCGCATGGTGTCTATGCGCCGTCCTCCGGTGGGCGGTCGTCGTCGGCGAGGATGTCGTGCGCAGGGCGGTCGAGGTCGTCGAACTGGCCGCTTTCCAGCGCGCGCCAGAACACCCAGCCGATCACGAATACGAAAACGACCGAGAGCGGGATGAGTATGTAGAGGCTTTCCATGGCGCTTTTGGCGCGAGCGGCCGCATGGCGTTCAGGACCACGATGAAGGAGCTCGCCGCCATGCCGAGCGCCGCCTCCCACGGGCCGACCACGCCCGCCGCGGCGAGCGGCAGCGCGACGACGTTGTAGGCGAGCGCCCAGGCGAAGTTCTGGCGGATGACGCGCATCGCGCGGCGCGCCACCGCGAAGGCCTCGTCGATGACCAAGAGGCGAGCCTGCGCCTGCTCGCCGAGCAGCACCAGGTCGGCCTGCGCCTGCGCCGCATCGGCGCCGGCGGCGAGCGCGACCGACACGTCGGCGCGCGCGAGCACCGGCGCGTCGTTCAGGCCGTCGCCGATCATCGCCACCACGCGCCCGGTGCGCTGCAGGCGCTCGCAGTAGGCGTACTTGTCCTGCGGGCTGGCACCGCCCGCGAACGCCTCGATGCCCAGGCGCCGCGCGAGCGCCTCGACCACCGCGGGTTCGTCCCCGCTCACCAGATGCAGGGCGAGGCCGCGCGCCATGAGCGCCGCGACCAGCTCGACCGCATCCGGGCGCAGCTCATCCTCGAGAAGAAAAGCGGCGAGCCAGCCCGTTGCGTCGGCAAGGTACACGGTCGTGTGCGCGGGGCCCGCGCCGGCGGGCGGCGGCGCGCTGCGCGCCAGCTCGCGGCAGAACGCGGCCGTGCCGAGGCGCACGCGCCCGCGGTCCGCCACGCCCTCCACGCCGTGCCCCGGGTAGTTCCTCGCATCCGCCACCCGCAGGACCGGCCCCTCGCCGAAGGCGCGCGCGATCGGGTGGCGGCTCGCGCCTTCGAGCGAGCGCGCGAGCGTGCGGCAGGCGCCCGCGTCGAGCGCGCCGAAGGTCGCCGTACGCGCGAGCGCGAAGCGCCCGAGCGTGAGCGTCCCGGTCTTGTCCAGCACCACGTCGCTGGCGCGCGCCAGCGCCTCGATCGCGCGCGAGCGCGTGAGCGCCAGGCCGCGCGCGAGCAGGCGCGCGTTGGCGCGCGTCAGCACGATCGGCGCGGCGAGCGCGAGCGCGCAGGGGCACGTGACCACCAGCACCGCGACCGCGACCCAGGGCGCGCGCGCGGGCGCCGCGGCGAGCCACCACAGGAACGCCCCCGCCGCGGCCGCCAGCACGACGAGGGTCAGATGGCGCGCGAGGCGGTCGGCGCCTTCGACCAGCTTCGGCCGTGCGGCGGCGGCGCGCTCGACCAGGCGCGCGATCGCCGCGGCCTGCGTCTCGGCGCCGGCGCGCGTGACGCGCATCACGAGCGGCTGCTCGAGGTTCACCGAGCCGCCGACGAGCGCCGCGCCCGGCGCCTTGGCCACGGGGCGGGATTCGCCGGTGAGCAGCGATTCGTCCGCGCTCGAGGCGCCGCGCTCGACCACCCCGTCGGCGGGCACGCGCTCGCCGGGCGCGATAAGCGCGAGCTCGCCCGGCGCGAGCGCGTGCGCCGCGACGCGCTCGCCGGCCGGGTCGTCCGGCCCGCGCAGCCGCTGCGCGAACGACGGCATCCAGCGCGCGAGGTGGTCCAGCTCGCGCGCCGCGCGCTGGCGTGCCGCGGTCTCGAGATAGCGCGCGCCGAGCAGCAGGAACACGAGCATGGCGATCGAGTCGAAGTACACCTCGCCGCGGCCGGTGAAGGTCGCCCAGGTGCTCGCGGCGAAACCGGCGGCGATGCCGAGCGCGATCGGCGTATCGAGGCTCACCGTCCTGCGGCGCAGGTCCTGCCAGGCGGCAGCGAAGAACGGCCGACAGGAGACGAGCAGTACCGGAAGCGTGAGGATCAGGCCGGCCCAGCGCATGAGCTGCTCGTTGGCCGCAGTCAGCGTGCCGCTGCCGTCGTCCAGGTACGCGGGAAAGGCGTACATCATCGCCTGCGCGGCGCCGAACCCGGCGACGAACAGGCGCAGGAGCGCGCCGCGCCGCTCGCGCCGCCGCACCTCGTCCTGGCGGCGCGGGTCGTAAGGCCAGGCGTCGTAGCCGATCGCGCGCACCGCCTCGAGGATCTCGGAGAGCTTCGTGCGCCGCTCGTCCCAGGCGAGCTGCGCGCGGTGCGTCGCGTAGTTTATGTCGACGCGCGTCACCCCCGGCAGGCGCCGCAGCCACTGCTCGTTCAGCCACAGGCAGGCGGCGCAGCGGATGCGGTCGAGGATGAGCGACACCTCGCGCACGTGCTCGCCCGCCGTGGCGACGAACTGGCGCTGTGCGAGCGGGTCGTCGTACACCGCGGCCGGCGGCAGGGTCTGCGGCGTCGGCCCGGACGCGGAGCGCGTCTGGTAGTAGCTCTCGAAGCCGGCGGCGGCGATGGTGCGCGCCACCGCCTGGCAGCCGGCGCAGCACATCTCGCGCTCGGCGCCGAGAACGCGCGCGCGGAACCGCCCGGGCTCGGCGACTGCCAGCCCGCAGTGGAAGCAGGCCGGGGTCAGCCGATCGCCAGGCGCTTCGATTGTGCGCTCGCCTTCTTCGGCAACGTCAGGCTCAGCACGCCGTCCTTGTAGTCGGCCTTGGCACCCTGCGCGTCGATCTCGGCCGGCAGTTGCATGCTGCGCGACACCATGCCGTAGTAGCGCTCGCTGTGCAGCAGCTTCTCGCCCTTCCTTTCTTCCTTCTCCTGCTTCACCTCGGCGCGGATCGACACCTGGTTGCCGTTGACGTCGACCTGGATGTCTTCCTTCTTCACCCCGGGGACCTCGGCCTTGACGGTGTAGGTCTTCTCGTCCTCGCGGACGTCGACCTTCATCTTCAGCTCGCCGTCGCCCGGCATGGCGACCGGCTTGAGCCAGAAGCCCTTGGCCAGGTCGCCGAAAACGTCGTCCAGCAGCCCGCCGTAGCGCTGAATGTTTGCCATGCTCGACTCCTTCTTCCGTGCGGGAATTCGCGCCCACATGCTAGCGGGCCGGGCAGCCGCGCTTTTGACACAAGTCAAGAGGCGCTCGGCGATAGTGCGCTCAAATCGATTAGATTGCCAAAATCGATTTGCCGGCGCCCGAAGCGATGGCTAGCCTGTCGCCGGTCCAACACATCCCTGTATTCCGAGGAGGCATGACCATGAAACTCAAGGGCACCAAGACGCACGAGAACCTGAAGGCGGCGTTCGCGGGCGAGAGCCAGGCGAACCGTCGCTACCTGTACTTCGCCGCGAAGGCGGACGTGGAAGGGCAAAACGACGTGGCGGC
>DASPRX010000202.1:0-2666 GCA_035624235.1 Burkholderiales bacterium
CCTGGCGCTTCGACATTCAGTTTCTTCACAACCCCGTTATCCACCAGCATGGAGAAGCGTTGCATCCGCAGGCCCATGCCGCGCGCGCTCAGGTCCAGCTCCAGCCCGAGCTTCTTGGTGAAGTCCGCGCTGCCATCCCCCAGCATGCGTATCTTGCCGCTCGCCTTCTCGTCGCGGCCCCACGCGTTCATCACGTAGCCGTCGTTTACGGCGACGCACCAGACCTCGTCCACGCCCTTGGCCTTGAGCTTCGCAAGGTTGGCGACGTAGCTCGGCACGTGCTTTGCCGAGCACGTCGGCGTGTACGCGCCGGGCAGGCCGAAAATGACGATCTTCTTGCCCTTCGTCGCCTCGGCGACGCTTACTTCCTTGGGTGGCAGGGGGCAGCCGGTGGCGTCAAAGTCGTGTGATTCGCTGAGCTTGGCGTCCGGCAGGCGGTCTCCGACCTTGATGGTCATGACATGACTCCTTCGCGCGTGCAGGGTGGGGAAGGGATCATAGCGTACTGAGTCTCAGTTATTGCGAACGACCCTGGCGTGACGCGCGAGCATTCCGCAGGGCGGACAGGCGGTCCGCCGGAGGTGCCTGACACAATTGCCAGCCGCCTCAGGCGGCGGCAAGCGCCACTCGCCGTCCGCGCTCGACGTCGATGCCCGCGAGCAGAAACAGGCCGACGACGAAGTACACGCCGACCGCGAAGATGCCGAGCCGGTGGTTGCCGGCGAACGCCCAGGTGACGATGCCATAGGTGATCGGGCCGAAGATCGAAGCGGTCTTGACCGCCAGGCCCCATAGCCCGAAGAACTCGGCCAGGCGCGGCTGCGGGGAGAGATAGCCCACCACCGCCCGCCCCGCCGCCTGCGACGAGCCCATGCACAGGCCGGCAATGTTCGCCGCGACCCAGAACGCGGCCGCACCGCTCGCCAGGCCCGCAATCAGCACCATCGCGATCCAGCCTAGCAGCGTGAGCGCCACGGCGCGCACGTGGCCGATGGCGTCTTGCAGGTAGCCGAAGGCGAAGGCGCCCCCCGCGGCGGTGAGGTTGACCACCAGGATGAGCGTGATCGTCTGCTGGGTGGTGAACTTCATCGCCTGCTCGGCGTAGATCGCCGCCAGCGCGATCACCGCGGAGATGCCCGCCTGGTAGAACACGGTGCACAGCAGGAATCTGCGCAGGTCGCGAAACTCGCGCGCATGGCGCAGCGTCGAGTGAACGCGGCTCCACGCGTCGCGCAGCGCGCCCGCCGCGGGCAGCGGCTGCGGCGCGGCGCGCTCGCGCAGGAACAGGAAGGTCGGCGTCGCGGCGAGCGCGAACAGCGCAGCGGTGATCAGCATGGTGACCGGCACGAACGAGGATGCCGGCTGGCCGGCGCGCTGCGCCCAGGTGACGTAAGCGAGGCACAGCCCGAGCGAGACGATGCCTCCCAGGTAGCCGAAGCTCCAGCCCCAGCCGGAGACGCGGCCCATGGCCCGCGAGTCGGCCAGCTCGGGCAGGAACGCGGCGATCAGGTTCTCGCCGGTGCCGTAGAAGAAGTTGGACACGATCACCAGCGCGATCGCCAGCGCGACCGCGCCGGGCGCCGCGAACCACAGCAGCGCCGTCGACAGCACGCAGCCGACGGTGGAGGCGAGCAGCAGGCGCTTTTTCGCAGCGTGCGCGTCCGCCCAGGCCCCCACCAGCGGACCGGTGACGACGATCGCGGCGTAGGACAGCGACAGCGCCGCGGTCCAGGCAAAAGTCGCCCAGTGCGCGGCGCCGGCGATCGCGGCGACGAAGTAGGCGTTGAACACCGCCGTGATCACCACCGTGGTGTAGCCGGAGTTCGCGAAGTCGTACATGCTCCAGGCCCACACCTCGCGCAGTGTGACATCCTGCGCGAGCGCGCGCGAACGACGGGTAAAAGCCATGGCGGATTCTAGCGTTAAGGTATAGTGTTTCACGTAATTTCGAGGGTACTGCATGCAGCAAGCGGTCCAGACTCCCGCCGCCGAGCACCGCCTGGGGCTCGTCGAAGTGATCGACTGGCTGGTCGAGGACCGGCTGCTCGACGGCGCGGCCGCCGAACAGCTGAAGAAGGAGCGACGCTACTACCGCGGCAGCCAGCACCCGCTGGTGGTGCTCGCCGACCACAAGCTGAAGGCCGCGGGCCCCGCCAGCCGTCCGCTGACTCTCGAGGCGCTGAGCGAGTGGCTCGCCAAGCGCGTCGGCATGGAATACCTGCACATCGACCCGCTGAAGATCGACTTCTCGGCGGTCACCGAGGTGATGTCGAGCGCCTATGCGACCCGCTTCCGCATCCTGCCGGTCGGCGTGACCAGCAAGGAAGCGGTGATCGCGACCGCCGAGCCCTACGTGCGCGAGTGGGAGCGCGAGCTCTCGGCGATCCTCAAGCTCGGCATCAAGCGCGTGATCGCCAATCCCGCGGACATCGAGCGCTACCAGGTCGAGTTCTACAACCTGGCGAAGTCGGTCAAGGGCGCCAACCGCAACGCCGTCGGCAGCGCGAGCCTGTCGAATTTCGAGCAACTGGTCGAGCTGGGCAGCGGCAACAAGCAGCTGGATGCGAACGACGCGCACATCGTGCGCGTGGTCGACTGGCTCTGGCAATACGCCTTCGAGCAGCGCGCGAGCGACATCCATATCGAGCCGCGGCGCGAGGCCGGCA
>DASPRX010000237.1:0-13439 GCA_035624235.1 Burkholderiales bacterium
CGCCGCGTCGCTCGCCGCGATCCTCGAATCGCGCGGCATCCGAGTCACCAACATCAAGCTGGACCCGTACATCAACGTGGACCCGGGCACCATGAGCCCGTTCCAGCACGGCGAGGTATTCGTCACCGAGGACGGCGCGGAAACCGATCTCGACCTCGGCCATTACGAACGCTTCCAGAGCTCGAAGATGCACCGCGCCAACAATTTCACCACCGGGCAGATCTACGAGTCGGTGATCAAGAAGGAGCGCCGCGGCGACTACCTCGGCGGCACGGTGCAGGTGATTCCGCACATCACCGACGAGATCAAGGCCTTCATCAGGAAGGGGGCGGGCGATTCCGACGTGGCGATCGTCGAGATCGGCGGCACGGTGGGCGACATCGAGTCGCTGCCGTTCCTCGAGGCGATCCGGCAGATGGGGCTGGAGCTCGGGCGCTCGAACGTGTGCTACATCCACCTGACGCTCGTGCCCTACATCGCGAGCGCGGGCGAGATCAAGACCAAGCCGACGCAGCACTCGGTGAAAGAGCTGCGCGAGATCGGCATCCAGGCCGACGTGGTGCTGTGCCGCACCGACCGCCCGCTGCCCGAGGACGAGAAGCGCAAGATCGCGCTGTTCTGCAACGTGCAGAAGGAAGCGGTGATCTCCGCCTGGGACGTCGACTCGATCTACAAGATCCCGATGATGCTGCACGAGCAGATGCTCGACGAGATCGTGTGCCACAAGCTCGCAATCCTGGCGCGCGCCGCCGACCTGTCTGCCTGGCGCAAGCTGGTCGACGCGCTCGAGCATCCGGAGCACGAGGTCGACATCGCCTTCGTCGGCAAGTACGTCGACCTGCACGACTCCTACAAGTCGCTCACCGAGGCCCTGGTGCACGCCGGCATCCACACGCGCAGCCGCGTCAAGATCCACTACGTCGACTCCGAGGAGATCGAGCGCTCGGGAGTCGGCGCGCTGGAGAAAGTCGACGCGGTGCTGGTGCCCGGCGGATTCGGCAAGCGCGGCACCGAAGGCAAGATGCGGGCGATCCGCTACGCGCGCGAGAACGACGTGCCGTACCTCGGCATCTGCCTCGGCATGCAGCTCGCCACCATCGAGTTCGCGCGCAACGTGTGCGGCCTGGCGGGCGCCAACAGCACCGAGTTCGATCCCGATACGCCGCATCCGGTGGTGGCGCTCATCACCGAGTGGCTCGACCGCACCGGCTCGATCGAGCGGCGCAGCGAGAAGTCCGATCTCGGGGGCAGCATGCGGCTGGGCGCGCAGCGCTGCCCGATCGAGCCCGGAACGCTGGCGGCGCAGATCTACGGCGCCGAGGTGAACGAGCGGCATCGCCACCGCTACGAGGTGAACGACGTCTACGTGCCGAAGCTCGAGGCGAAGGGCTACAAGATCTCCTCGCGCACGCCGAGCGAGAATCTACCCGAGATGATGGAGCTGCCGGGCCACCCCTGGTTCGTCGGTTGCCAGTTCCACCCCGAGTTCACCTCCACGCCGCGCGCCGGCCACCCGCTGTTCAAGGCCTTCGTCACGGCGGCGCTCAGGAACCGCCTGCGCGGCAAGCGCTCGTCGCCGGGCGGCAGCCTGTCCGTCGTCGCGGCATGAAGCTTTGCGGGTTCGAGGTCGGGCTCGACCGGCCCCTGTTCCTGATCGCGGGCCCCGACACGCTGGAGAGCGAGCAGCTGTGCATCGACGTCGCCGGGCACGTGAAGGAGCGCGCCGCGCGCCTGTCGATGCCCTACATCTTCAAGGGCTCGTTCGACAAGGCGAACCGCTCCTCGGGGGCGACCTACCGCGGCCCCGGAATGGCGGAGGGGCTGCGCATCCTCGAGTCGGTGCGCCGGCAGACCGGGGTGCCGGTCCTCACCGACGTGCACGAGGACACACCGCTCGCCGAGGTGGCCGCGGTGGTGGACGTGATCCAGACGCCGGCATTCCTGTGCCGGCAGACGAATTTCATCCGCAACGCCGCGCGCCAGGGCAGGCCGCTGAACATCAAGAAGGGGCAGTTCCTGTCGCCCTGGGAGATGAGGAACGTGGTGGACAAGGCGCGCAGCGCGGGCAACGAGCAGATCCTGGTGTGCGAGCGCGGCTTCAGCTTCGGATACAACAACCTGGTCGTCGACATGCGCGGGCTCGCGATCATGCGCGACACCGGCTGCCCGGTCGTGTTCGACGCGACGCATTCGGTGCAGCTGCCGGGCGGCCTGGGCGGCGCGAGCGGCGGGCAGCGCGAGCACATACCCGTCCTGGCGCGGGCGGCGGTCGGCGCGGGCGTGGCGGGCGTGTTCATGGAGACGCACCCGCGGCCGGACGAAGCACTGTGCGACGGCCCGAACTCCTGGCCGCTCGGCCTGATGGGCGAGCTGCTCGAAACGCTGGCCGAGCTGGACCGCACGGCGAAGAAGAAGGGATTCGCGGAAAACCTCGTTAAAGGGACCAAGGCATGAGCTCAATCGTCGACGTCGTCGCGCGCGAGATCCTCGACTCGCGCGGCAATCCCACCGTCGAGGCCGACGTGCTGCTCGAATCCGGCGTCATGGGGCGCGCCTCGGTGCCCTCGGGCGCCTCGACCGGCAGCCGCGAGGCGCTCGAGCTGCGCGACGGCGATGCGCAGCGCTACGGCGGCAAGGGCGTGCTGAAGGCCGTCGAGGCCGTCAATACCGAGATCTCGGAGGCGATCGTGAGCCTGGACGCCTCGGAACAGGGCTTCATCGATCGCACGCTGATCGAGCTCGACGGCACCGAGAACAAGGAACGCCTCGGCGCCAACGCGCTGCTCGCGGTATCGATGGCCGTGGCGCGCGCGGCGGCGGAGGAGTCGGGGCTGCCGCTCTATCGCTACCTCGGCGGCTCGGCGCCGATGCAGATGCCGGTGCCGCACATGAACGTCGTCAACGGCGGCGCGCACGCCAACAATAGCCTCGACATGCAGGAATTCATGATCGTGCCGGTGGGCGCGCAGTCGTTCCGCGAGGCCCTGCGCTGCGGCGCGGAGGTGTTCCAGGCGCTGAAGAAGCTGATCGACGGACGCGGCCTGTCGACCGCGGTGGGCGACGAGGGCGGCTTCGCGCCCAGCCTGGCGACGCACGCGGCCGCGATCGAGCTGATCCTGGAGGCGATCGACAAGGCAGGCTACGCCGCGGGCAGCGACGTGATGCTGGCGCTCGATTGCGCGGCCTCGGAGTTCTACCGCGACGGCGTCTACGAGCTCGCCTCCGAGGGCCTCAAGCTGAATTCCGCGGAGCTGTGCGACTACCTGGCGGGCCTCGCCGAGCGCTATCCGATCGTGTCGATCGAGGACGGCATGGCGGAGTCCGACTGGGACGGCTGGCAGCTGCTCACCGACCGCCTGGGCGACACGGTGCAACTGGTGGCCGACGACATATTCGTGACCAACACGCGCATCATCAAGCAGGGCATCCGCCAGGGCATCGCCAATTCGGTGCTGATCAAGGTGAACCAGATCGGCACGCTCACCGAGACCTTCGCCGCCATCGAGCTCGCCAAGCGGGCGGCCTACGGCACGGTCATCTCGCACCGCTCGGGCGAGACCGAGGACACGACGATCGCCGACATCGCG
This sequence comes from Burkholderiales bacterium, assembly GCA_035624235.1. Taxonomy (GTDB): domain Bacteria; phylum Pseudomonadota; class Gammaproteobacteria; order Burkholderiales; family SG8-39; genus DAHVFK01. The sequence continues at coordinate 3,588 of DASPRX010000237.1, forward strand.
GTCGGCATGAACGCGCTGCAGATCAAGACCGGCTCGCTGTCGCGCTCCGAGCGCGTGGCGAAGTACAACCAGCTGCTGCGCATCGAGGAAGACCTGGGCGAATTGGTCGGCTATCCGGGGCGCGAGGCCTTCACCCAGATCGGCTAGCGTGAAGATCCTGGGCGGCGTGCTGGCCGCGCTGATCGTCCTCATCCAGTACCCGCTGTGGGCGGGCAAGGGCGGCTGGATCCACGCCTGGGAGGCCGAGCAGAAGCTGGCGGCGCAGCGCGCGCGCAACGAGCAGCTCGAGATGCGCAACGCCTCGCTGGAGGCCGAGGTCAAGGACCTGAAGCAGGGCACCGACGCGATCGAGGAGCGGGCGCGCTACGAGCTCGGCATGATCAAGAAGGACGAGGTATTCTTCCAGATCGAGGAGGCCCGCAAATGAGGCTCACCGCTGCCCAGCTGGAGCAGTTCGAGCGCGACGGCTATCTCTTCTTCCCGAGCCTGTTTACGCCCGCGGAGATCAAGGTCCTTACCGACGAGGTGCCGGCGCTGTACGCGCAGCGCAGGCCGGAGAACGTGCGCGAGAAGTCGGGCGACGCCGTGCGCACCAACTTCGCCGCGCATCTGTACAGCTATCCGTACGCGAAGCTCGCGCGCCACCCGCGCATGGTGCGGCCGGTCGAGCAGCTGTTCGGCGAGGCGGTGTACATGCACCAGTTCAAGATAAACGGCAAGATGGCCTTCGACGGCGACGTCTGGCAGTGGCACCAGGACTACGGCACCTGGAAGAACGACGACCTGATGCCGGAGGCGCGCGCGATGAACGTCGCGATCTTCCTGGACGAAGTGAACGAGTTCAACGGGCCGCTGATGTTCATCCCGGGCAGCCACAAGCTCGGCGTGCTCGAGGCCGAGCACGACCTGACGACCACCAGCTACCCGCTGTGGACCATCAGCCACGACACGATCAGGAAGCTGGTCGCGCGCGGCGGCATCGTGGCGCCGAAAGGGCCCGCCGGCTCGATGATCCTCTTTCACGGCTGCCTGGTGCACGCCTCGACCTCCAACCTGTCGCCCTGGAACCGGGTGAGCGTGTACCTCTCGCTGTGCGCGGTGTCGAACCACATCCGCCGCTTCAAGCGGCCGGGCTACATCGCGCACCGCGACTTCACGCCGATCGAGTGCCTGCCCGACGACTGCCTGCTCAGGCACTACGACGTGCCGCTGCCCTGGAAGGACGGCACGCCCGCCGAGGAGCTGCAGGGTTCCCTGAGGGCCGCATGAATCTGTACGCCAAGCTGCTGCAACGGCGCGACAACCCGCTGCGCGTGGGCGTGATCGGCGCGGGCAAGTTCGGCGCCATGTACATCGCGCAGGTGCCGAATACGCCCGGGGTGCACCTCGCGGGGATCGCCGATCTCGCCCCCGATAATGCGAAGGAGAACCTGAAAAGAGTGGGTTGGGCGGCCGGGCGCTACGGCGCGGCTTCGCTCGCCGCCGCCATGAAGGACAAGACCACCCACGTCTCGGACGACTGGCGAGCCCTGGTCGCGCATCCGGCGATCGACATCGTCGTCGAATCGACCGGGCATCCGCTCGCCGCGGTCGAGCACGCGCTGGAAGCCTTCCGCCACGGCAAGCACGTGGTGATGGTGACGGTGGAGGCCGACGCGTTCTGCGGGCCGCTGCTCGCGCGCAAGGCCGCTCAGGCCGGCGTCGTCTACAGCCTCGCCTACGGCGACCAGCCGGCGATCATCTGCGACCTGGTCGACTGGGCGCGCGCCGCCGGCTTTCCGGTGGTCGCAGCGGGGCGCGGCCACAAGTGGCTGCCGCACTACGCGCAGTCGACGCCCGAGACGGTGTGGGGCTATTACGGCCTCACGCCCGAGCAGGCGCGGGTCGGCGGCCTGAATCCGAAGATGTTCAACTCGTTCCTGGACGGCTCAAAGCCCGCGATCGAGACGAGCGCGGTGTGCAATGCGACCGGCCTCACGCCGGCGCCCTACGGCCTCGCGTTCCCGCCCGCCGCGGTGGACGACATTCCGTTCGTCATGCGGCCGAAGGACGAGGGCGGGCAGCTGCACCACAAGGGGCAGGTCGAGGTGATCTCGTCGCTCGAGCGCGACGGTCGGCCGATCCCGTACGACATCCGCTTCGGCGTGTGGGTCGTGTTCGAGGGCGAGAGCGAGTACGTGCGCCGCTGCTTCACCGAGTACGGCGTGAAGACCGATCCCTCGGGGCGCTACGCCTGCCTGTACAAGCGCTGGCACCTGATCGGGCTGGAGGTCGGCATCTCGGTCGCTTCGGTCGGCGTGCGCCGCGAGCCGACCGGCTGCGCGACCGGCTGGCGCGCCGACGCGGTGGCGACCGCCAAGCGCGAACTCAAGCCCGGCGAGCTGCTCGACGGCGAAGGCGGCTACACCGTGGTCGGCAGGCTGATGCCCGCCGAGGATTCGGCCGCGCAGGGCTGCCTGCCGCTCGGCCTCGCGCACGGCTGGAAAGTGCTCAGGCCGGTCGCCGCCGGACAGCCGGTGAAGTGGAGCGACGTCGCGGTCGATGCGAACAATGCCGCGGTGCGCCTGCGGCGCGAGATGGAAGCGCAGTTCCGCCCGCCGCGCCGCGACGCGGCCTGACGATGTACAAGTACGGCTTTCGCATCCGCACGCGCAGCGGCACGCCGGTCGATAACCTCGCGCTGCAGGCGCGCGACCAGGCCGAAGCCGAGCGCAAGATCAACCAGATCTACCCGGGCTGCGAGATCGTCGAGTGCCGCGTGATCCAGGCGCCGGCCGGGGAGGACGGCGTCAACCTGGACAACATCCTGACGCTGATCGCACGCCAGCCGGACGAGCCGGGCAAGGGCTAGGCCGCCGGGCGGGGCTCGATGAAGCCCGTGGCCACCAGCTCGTCCGCCAGCGCGTCGTAATTCTGCGCGCCGCGGCTCTCGGGCGCGTGCGCGAACACGTCCTTGCCCACCGCCGGGCTCTCTGCGAGCGCAACGCTCTCGGAGATGCGTGTAGCGAGAATCTCGTCGCCGAAGCGCGCGCGCAGCTCGCGGTCGATCTCGTGCGACAGCTTGCGCCGCGCGTCGAAGCGCGTGATCACGTAGCGCCGCGCGACGCGCTTCTTAAGCACGTGCTCGAGCGCCTTGAGCGTCTTGTCGGTCTGCTGCACGCCCTTGAGCGCGAGATAGTCGGCCGAAACCGGGATGAGCACGCGGTCGCCGGCGAAGATCGCCGAGAGCGACAGCACGCCGAGCATCGGGCAGCAATCGATCACGATCGGGCGGCCGGTGTTCAGGTTCTCGCGCACGATGCCGTGATTCAGGCGGTTGAGCACGTTGGCGCCCTTGCCGAACCGGGTGTCCACTTTAGCGAGCTCGATGTGCGCGGCGATCAGCAGCCATCCGCCGGTCGCGGCGCGGATCAGCTGGGTGAGCGGCTTGGACTGCTGGTAGAAGCCGAACACCGACTCGTCGGCGCGCGCCAACGTCGTACCGCATACGAACGACAGGTGCGCCTGCGGGTCGAGATCGATCGACAGGGGGTTGTAGCCGCGGCGGGCCAGGGCGGCGCTCAGGTTCAGCGCCGTGGTCGTCTTACCGACCCCGCCCTTCTGGTTGAAGATCGCAATCTTCGCCACGCCACGACGCTACTCAGCGCGGCGCCCGGAGTCAATGCAAGGCCGCCGCCCGGAGGGACTTATGTCACTCGCCCTTGGCGAAGCGGTAGTACGCGGTGTGATCCGAGCTCCCGCCGAGGCGCCCGGCGGCGTCCTTCCACAGCTCGGCGCAGCGGTGCGCGAGCGGCGCCTCGGCGCCCATCGCTTCGGCGAGCGACACCGCGGTGGCGATGTCCTTGACCATCAAGGCTATAGAGAAGCCCGAGTCGAAGGCACCGCTCAGCATGAACGCCTTCACCTTGACTTCGCTCGTGTTGGTGCGGCCGCTCGAGGCGTTCAGGATGTCGGTCATCACCGCGGGGTCGAGGCCGAAGCGGGCCCCGGCCGCGAGCGCCTCGCAGGTCGCGGCGAGGCCCGCCGCCGACACGTAGTTGTTCAGCGCCTTCATGGCGTGCCCCGAGCCGAGCGGGCCGGTGAGGAAGATCTTCGAGCCCATCTTCTCGAGCAGCGGCCGCACGCGCTCGATGAGCGCCGCCTCGCCGCCCACCATGATCGCGAGGCTCGCGTCCAGCGCACGCTTTACGCCGCCGGACACCGGGGCATCGACGAGCGCCACGCCGCGCGCCGCGAGTTCCTTGCCGAGCGCGCGCGTGCCGACCGGGTCCGACGAGCTCATGTCGAGGACCAATGTTCCCTTTGCCAATTCGGCCGCCCCAACCGCCTCCCGAACGGCCCTCCCGTCGGGCAGCATGGTGAGGAACACGTCGGCGCCGCGCGCCGCCTCGGCGGCCGAGGCGCAGTTGCCGCGCCCATTCAGGTCGTAGCTGCGCACGGCGAAGCCGGCCTTCTCCAGGTGAGCCGACATCGGCCTGCCCATCTGGCCGAGGCCGACGAACGCAATGGCCTTGACCGGCTTCACACGCCACGTTCCTTGAATACCTCGCGCGCGCAGCGGAAAGCGACCACCGCCGCGGGCACGCCGCAGTAGATCGCCACCTGTAGCAGCACTTCGCGAATCTGCTCCTTGGTAAGGCCGTTGTTCAGCGCGCCATTCAGGTGCAGCTTGAGCTCGTGCTCCTTGCCGAGCGCGGAGAGCATGGCGAGGTTGAGCATCGAGCGCGTCTTGCGGTCGAGCCCGGGCCGGTTCCAGATGTCGTTCCAGCAGTAGGTGTTGAGCAGCTCCACGAACGGCTTGCTGAAATCGTCGGTCGCGGCCATTGCCTTGTCCACGTACTGGGCGCCGAGCACTTCACGGCGGGTCTTGAGGCCCGCGTCGTAGCGTTCTTTGTGGGCGCGTTTGTCCATCGTTTCTCCTGGGTTTGTCAGACGAGATCTTCGTAGCGGATGCCGGCGCGGCGCAGCAGGGCGTCGAATTCGAGCCCGCCGGGACGCGGCACGTTGCGGAACGCCGCCACGCGTGCCGGAGTGGCCTCCAGCACCGCCCGGGCGATCGGCAAGTTCTCGCCCTGCATCGCGTCCATGGTCACCTGGATCTCGCAGGCGCGCTGCAGCGTCCAGTAGGTGCGGAACGCCTCCGGGATGCTCGGGCAGGCGACCAGCAGGCCGTGGTTGCGCAAGATGAGGATCGATTTCGACCCCAGGCTCTTCACCAGGCGCGGTTGCTCAGCAGTGTCGGTCGTGACGCCCTCGAAGTCGTGGTAGGCGACCTCGCCGTACAGCGTCGTGCTGTAGAAATTGTCGAAGCGCAGGCCGTCCTTCTTCGAGGCGACCGCGCTGCCGGCGGTGGTGTGAGTGTGGATGATGCAGTGCGCATCGCCGCGCGCGGCGTGGATCGCGCTGTGGATGACGAAGCCGGCCTTGTTCACCGGCAGCTTCGAGCCGTCGATCGCGTCGCCCCTGGCGTCTACCTTAACCAGGTTGGTCGCCGTGACCTCGCTGTACCACAGCCCGTAGGGATTGATCAGGTAGTGGTGGCCTCCGCCGGGAACCCGCGCGGTGAGGTGGTTGTAGATCAGCTCGCTCCAGCCGAGCCAGTCGAAGGCGCGGTACAGGGCGGCGAGCTCGAGCCGCGTCTGCCATTCGCCCGCGCTCATGCCCTCGGGCTTGAGGCGCAGCAGCCGTTCGCTCAGATCCATGGACGGTTCCTCCGCAGTGAGCCCCGGAGTTTACCGCCCGGCGCGGCGAGCGCGCGCCGGCGGTTCGCAGCGCCGCTGCTAGCGCGCCCGGCTCGCGGCCATTGCGGGCCCGACGGTGAGCGAGTTGACGACCTTGCCCACGCCCTCGACCTGCGCGGCGAGGCGCACCGCGGCGCGCGCTTCCTCGTCGCTGCGCACCGCGCCCGAGAGCGTCACCGTACCGTTGCGCGTGGTCACGCTGACCAGCGGGCCGTCGACCTCGTCGTTCAGCAGCAGCACCGCCTTGACCTTGGCCGTGGTCCAGGCGTCGCCCGCGTACTCGGCTGCCTTGATGCGCGCATCCCAGGAGCGCGCCTTGACGATCTCGTCGGCGTCTAGCCGCCCGTCGCCGTCGGCGTCCGAGCCGCGGAACGCGCGCGCGTCGCCGCCGTTTCTTAGCCATTCGGCGAGCGAGACCGACTGCCCCCCTGCGTGCGCCGCGGGGCAGGCGAGCGCGAGCAGGCCCGCGAGCAAGGGGCGAAGGAGGGTGCTGCGGTTCGGCGTCCTGACCATAGCCCGGACACGTAGCGAAGCTTGTGCCAGCTTAAGAAGTTAATGCAAAGACAGTGTGTTACAAAACGATTCTTATGTAATTTCTGGCATGGTTCGTCGCTTGCACCCGACGCATTTGCCAGCCTGTGTGCCAAGCACTTGAATGCGCGGCGAATCGCTGTCGCAAGCGGGCGACGAGGGGCAATAATGTATGCATGCCGGTGCACAACGCCGATATCGCGCGCGTGTTCGCCGAGATCGCCGACCTGCTCGAGCTGGAGAACGGCAATCCGTTCCGCGTGCGCGCCTACCGCAATGCGGCGCGCATCGTCGAAGGGCAGCGGGTCGAGCTGGCGGGGCTGCTCGCGCAGGGCAAGGCGCTGCCCAAGCTGCCAGGGATCGGCGCCGACCTGTCCGCCAAGATCGCCGAGATCGCGGCGACCGGCACCTGCAGGCTGCGCGAGCAGCTCACCAGGCGCGCTCCGGGCGGCATTACCGAGCTGCTGCGCCTGCCCGGTCTCGGTCCGAAGCGCGTGCAGGCGCTGTACCGCGAGCTGGACGTGCATACCCCGGCGCAGCTGCAGCGCGCGGCGCAGGACGGGCGCCTGCACCGCCTGCCGGGCTTCGGCGAGAAGACCGAGGCAAAGCTGCTCGAGGCGGCGCGGGCGCACCTGTCCAAGGCGCACCGCTTCAAGCTGGCGCTCGCCGGCGAGTATGCGCGCAGCCTGCTGGAGCACCTGCGCCAGGCGCGCGGCGTCGGCCAGGCGGTCGTGGCGGGCAGCTTCCGGCGCATGAAGGAGACCGTCGGCGACCTGGACGTGCTGGTCACGGCCGCGGACGCCACACAAGTGATGCGGCGCTTCGCCGCCTACGGCGAAGTGAAGCAGATGCTGGCGAGCGGCGCGACGCGCGCGAGCGCCATGCTCGCCTGCGGCATCCAGGTCGACCTGCGCGTGGTGCCGCCGGAGAGCTTCGGCGCGGCGCTGCACTACTTCACGGGCTCGAAGGCGCACAACATCGCGGTCCGCAGGCTCGGACAGGAGCGCGGGCTGAAGATAAACGAATACGGCGTGTTCAAGGGTAAGCGCCGCGTCGCGGGCGAGACCGAGGAGTCGGTGTACGCGGCGGTCGGGCTGCCCTATATCGAGCCGGAGCTGCGCGAAGACCAGGGCGAGATCGAGGCCGCGCGCCGCGGCGCGCTACCCAGGCTCGTGACGCGCGACGACCTGGCCGGCGACCTGCACGCGCACACCAGGGCGACTGACGGGCGCAATACCCTGCGCGAGATGGCAGAAGGCGCGCGCGCGCACGGCCTCGCGTACCTCGGCATCACCGAGCATTCGCGCCGCGAGACCATGGCGCACGGCCTCGACCCGGTGCGCCTGGCGAAGCAGATCGACGAGATCGAGCGCCTGAACCGCGAGCTGCGCGGCGTCACGCTGCTCAAGGGCATCGAGGTCGACATCCTCGAGGACGGCAGCCTCGACCTGCCAGATTCGGTCCTCGCGCGCCTCGACCTGGTGATCGGCGCGGTGCACAGCAAGTTCAACCTGTCGCGCGCACGCCAGACCGAGCGCATCCTGGCGGCCATGGAGCGCCCGCATTTCTCGATCCTGGCACATCCTTCCGGGCGCCTGATCGATGCGCGCGAGCCTTACGACGTCGACATGCTGGCGGTGATCCGCAAGGCGCGCGCGCAAGGCGTCTTTCTGGAGCTGAACGCGCACCCCGAGCGCCTCGACCTGACCGACGTGCATTGCCGCATGGCGAAGGACGAAGGCGTGCTGGTGGCGCTCGACTCCGATGCGCACGACGTGGACGACTTCGACAACCTCGCGTACGGCATCGGGCAGGCGCGACGCGGCTGGCTGGAGAAGAAGGACTTGCTCAACACCCGGCCGCTCGCCGAAGTGGGGAAGCTGCTCGCCGCGCACCGCGGCGGGCGCTGAACGTACGGCGGATTTGCGTGCCTGAGGAGTAGCCCTCCGCGAAAAGAAGGCACACGCATGCAACAACTTGTCGACAGGCTGACGCGCACGCGCGCCAACTACTGGCTCGAACCGGCTCTCGACAGCGCGCTCGCGTGGGCGCTGCTGGTGGAAGGGCTCAGGCGCCATGTCCCCTGGCCGCTCGCCGCGCTACTGTTCCTGGCCGGCGTGTTCGCCTTCAGCTTCATGGAGTACGTCGTGCACCGCTGGGTATTCCACGGCCCGCTGCAGACCTTCGCGCGCGGCCACGCAGCGCATCACCGTGAGCCGCGCGGCTACGACGCGCTGCCGTTCTTCGTGCCGGCCCTGGTGCTCGCGGCGGTGATCGGCCTGTGCGTGCCGTGGGCGGGTCCTGGCGATGCCTACGTGCTCGCGAGCGGCATCGCATTCGGCTACGTCGCCTACGGCATCTGCCACTTCGTCATTCACCGCCGGCGCTTCCGTCATCCGCTGCTGCGCGGCTGGGCCGCGCGGCATCACATCCACCACCACCACCCGGGGCGCAATTTCGGGGTGACGAGCGCGCTGTGGGACGCGCTCCTGGGCACGCGCTACGTGCGCCTGCGGTCGCACTCCGCGGCGAGCGCGCGCAGCGCCGCCGACACTTCGACGCGGTAGGCGGGCTCGGCGCGCGCGAGGGCGCGCAGGCGGCCGGGCAAGGCGGCGAGCGCGGCGCGCGTGCGCGCGCGGATTGCGTCCAGCGGCTCAGGGAGCGCGAGGCGCCGGCCCGCGCGCATCGCCGGGCGCAGCAGCGGCTCGCCGGGATGGCGCTCGCTGACCAGCCCGAGCACGTCGCCCTCCGGCGCGCGGAACACCTGCTTGCGGCCCGGCCAGGTCGCCTTGCCCTCGGAGCGCTTGCGCCGCGCGACGCCGGCGTACTCCTGCAGCTTGTAGGCGCAGTCCAGGCCGGGCGCATCGGACGAGGTGGTGAGGCTGGTGCCGACGCCAAAGCCGTCGATCGGCGTGGCGGCGAGTCGCTCGAGCTCGTATTCGTCCAGCCCGCCGCTCGCGAAGATGCGGATCGACGCGCAGCCGCCGGCATCCAGGATCGCGCGCACCTTGCGCGCGTGCGCGCCGAGGTCTCCGGAATCGAGCCGCACTGCGCGGATGCGGATGCCTTCGCGCTCGAGCTGCGGCGCGAGCTCGACGACCTTCTGCGCCCCGACCTCGGTGTCGTAGGTGTCGACGAGCAGCGTCGTGTTCTGCGGATGCGCGCGCGCGAAATCGAGGAATGCCGTGCGCTCGTCGTCGTGTGCCTGGACGTAGGAATGCGCCATGGTGCCGTACAGCGGGATGCCGAAGCGCTGCCCGGCGAGCACCGTCGCCGTGCCCCCGAAACCGGCGAGGTAGGCCGCGCGCGCGGCGAGCAGGCCGGCCTCGGCGCCGTGCGCGCGCCGCAGGCCGAAGTCGACCAGCAGCTTGCCGGGCGCGGCGAGCACGCAGCGCACGGCCTTGCTGGCGATCAACGAGCAAAAATGCATGAGCGCCACCATGCGTGTCTCGACCAGCTGCGCTTGCGGCAGCGGCGCGGCGATGCGCAGGATCGGCTCGTCGGGAAAGAACGGCGTGCCCTCGGGCATCGCGTCGACGTCACCGGTGAAGCGCAGTCTGGCCAGCCAGTCGAGGAAGCG
>DASPRX010000158.1:0-36165 GCA_035624235.1 Burkholderiales bacterium
GTACCCCGAAGGGTACCCTGTCGAGTGAACCTACTACGTTAGCCGTTTACAGTATCTGCGCGCGGCAGGAGCCGGGCAGGTATTTGAGCGGCACCGGGTTGGTCGTCGCAGGTCCGCACCTCCAGCCCCAGAGCTGCTGGCTCTGGCCCGCGGTGTACGTCGCCTTGGTGCTGGAATCCTGCATCGGTTCCAGCGCCAGGACCGAGCCGTTGACGACGGAGCTGATGCTTTGCACCGTGGCCTGCACCACGCCATTGACGTCGGTGGTCATCCCGGCGATGTACTTCGTCTGCTGCGACGCGGTCGTGATTTCGCAACCCCAGCCGTTCGCAACCGGCGCCGGCGTCGGGCCGGACTGGTACACCTCGGTGATCGACGTACGGCAGGCGCTCAGAGCGAGGATCGCTTCCGACAACTTCGCCCGGATGGTGTAGTCCTGGTACGCCGGCAGCGCAACCGCGGCCAGAATACCGATGATCGCCACCACGATCATCAGTTCGATCAGCGTAAAGCCCTTCTGTAGGTGCTTCATTCGGTACTCCTTGTCGCGTTTAAAAGTTTTGGCCAGCGGTGCGGCCTGACCTGCCTGAATACCAGCAACCATCGTGCCAAGGCTGCGTATTGAACAAACAGGCCCAACTCCATGGCAAAAATCACACTGCCTGCCGAGGTCCGCGGAGAATTCCACGGACGCCGGTCGCGGCGAGAGAACGGTCATGTGCGGTTCCCGTCCGCCGATGCCAATTTCGGTCACGTCGTGTCACCCGCGGCACGAGGCCGGAAGGTACTTCAACGCGACCGTGGTGCCGGCTGCGCCACACCGCCATCCGTACAGAGACTGGCTCTCGCCGGGGAGGAAGACGGCGTCGGTCGACGCGTCTTGTAGGGGCCTAAGCGTGACGAATCGACCGTCGACCGCGGCACTGATGCCCTGCACGGTAGCGGTGATAACACCGTTCTGGTCGGTCGTGACCGACGCCACAAATTTCGTCGCGTGCGTCGCGTCATGCTCGCAGCCCCACCCATTGGCACCGGGCGCGTCCAGCGGACCAGAATAATACACCTCGCTGATCGGCGTGCGGCATCCAGCCAGGCTGAGCATGACCTCGGACATCTTTGCGCGGATCGTGTTGTCCTCGTAGGCAGGCAAGCCGATCGCCGCGAGGATGCCGATGATCGCTACCACGATCATCAGCTCGATAAGCGTGAACCCCTTTTCCACCGGTCCCATCTCGCGTCCTCTCGTGCGCCTAAGTTCGTGCGCGAGAAGACCTCTGCAACCATCATGCCAATAAAACGCGCCGGTAAAGGCGTCGCGACCGGAAGAAACTCACGCTGGCACGCGGTCGACTGCCAAATGCCGTCCAGCGTCGCCGCTTTTTGTCGATCTCGCGGACGCTAGGGCTTGTAGCCGGGGATACGGGACTCGTCCACGACGTCGATCTGTTCCTTGTCGAGGAACATCTCGGCGTAACGCAGATAGATCCTCTTGCGCACAAAAATGTCGAAAAGGTCCGGGTCAATGTGGCCGTTCAGCTTGAAGCGACCCAGTATTTCGAGCGACTCCGAAAGCGTCTTGCCGCGCTTGTATGGACGGTCCTTGGCGGTAAGGGCTTCGAAGATGTCCGCGATGCCCATGACGCGCGCCTGCACCGACATCTGCTCGCGGGTCAGGCCCTTTGGGTAGCCCTTGCCGTCCATGCGCTCGTGGTGGCCGCCAGCGTACTCGGGAACGTTCTTCAGATGCTTCGGCCACGGCAGCGCCTCCAGCATATTCACGGTTGCGACGATATGGTGATTGATAATGTGGCGCTCATCCTCGTTCAGCGTGCCCGCGCGTATCGTGAGGTTCTTGAGCTCGTCGCTGGTGAGAAAGCTCGCTTCGTGTCCTGCGCTGTCGGTCCAGCGGTACTGGGCAATCGACTTGACGCGTGCCATGTCGGCCTCGCCCATCGACTCGCCCCCGATGTTGCAGGCTCGCAGGAAGGCGCGGTCGTCATCCAGCTGGCGCACGCGCTCGCGGTAACTAGCCTCCGCGGCTTCCAGCTCCTCGCGCCCCCCTATCCGCGCAGTCAGCTCAGCGCGCCTGCGCAGCAGCTCGATCTCCGCGTCGCGCTTGAGCACCTCGAAACGCGTATCCAGCAGGTGGATCCGGTCGAAAATTGTCTCGAGCTTGGTGGCCTTGTCGACAACGTGGACAGGCGTAGTCACTTTCCCGCAGTCATGCAGGAGGCCCGCGATCTTGAGCTCATAGCGGTCCTTGTCGGTCATCGCGAATTCGCGCAACGGCCCCTCGGCGGTGTCGTGCGCCGCCTCCGCAAGCATCATGGTGAGCAACGGCACACGCTGGCAATGGCCGCCGGTATAGGGCGACTTCTCGTCGATCGCCGTATTGATCATGTTGATGAACGATTCAAACAGCTCCTCGAGCTGGTTGATCAGCATCCGGTTGGTAAGCGCGATCGCTGCCTGCGAGGCAAGGGATTCGGCGAGTCGCTGATCCGACGAGGAAAAGGCCGTGATTTCTCCGGTTGCGGGGTCGGTCGCGTTGATCAGCTGCAGGACCCCGATGATCTCGTTCTCGTGGTTGCGCATCGGCACCGTGAGGAACGACTTCGAGCGGTAACCCGTCTTGCTGTCGAAGGCCCGCGTGCCAGAGAAGTCGAATCCCTCTGCCGTGTATGCGTCCGCGATGTTGACGGTCTCACCGGTGAGCGCAGCGTACGCCGCCACCATGTTGTGATTTGGCTTACCGTCGCGGTATAGCTGGATCGGGTAGAAGGGCACCGCGTTGCCGGTCGTGCCGCCCAGGTAGTACTTGAGCGAGCTCGTGCGCATGATTTCAAATCGCAGCGTCTTGTCGTCGCTCACGCGGTAGAGCGTCCCTCCATCCGCCCGGGTGATCGACTTGGCCGCGGTAAGAATGGCTTCCAACAGGCGATTGATGTCGCGCTCCGCTGAAAGCGAGGCCCCAATTGCATTCAGCCGTTCGAGTCGCTGGACAAGATCGTCCTCGGGCGAGAGCTCGTGCCCGGAGAAATCGAGGATTTGCGTAGTGTCGAGGCTGCCGCTCATCCGCGAGAGCGCATCCCCGTCACTTGATGCAGACGGTGCGCACTTCCTTCATGTGCGTCAGACCCATGAGGGTCTTCTCGATGCCGTCCTGCTTGAGGGTCCGCATGCCCTCCTCCAGGCAGATCGCGAGCATTTCTGCAACGCGCGCGTGCTCCTGGATGGCCTTTTTCAGCCGGTCGCTCGCGATCAACAACTCGTGAAGTCCGAGGCGCCCTTTCATTCCGCTACCGCCGCACGTATCGCAGCCGACCGCCTTGTACAGAGTGAGCTGCCCCTTCTCGTTGCCGTAGTTCTTGACCCACTCCTTGTACACCGATTCCATCGCGCCCCTCGCGTCCTTCTTGAACGCCTCCGTGCTCATCAGCTCCTCGCAGTACTCGTTCAGCAGCGACCTGATCTCATTCGCATCGGGCGTGTAGGGCTGCTTGCACTTGCTGCAAAGGCGCTTGGCGAGGCGCTGTGCTAGCACGCCGAGCAAGGCGTCCGCGAAGTTGAACGGGTCCATGCCCATATCGAGCAGGCGGATGATCGACTCGGGCGCCGAGTTGGTATGCAGGGTCGCGAAGACCAGGTGGCCGGTGAGCGAGGCCTCGATGCCGAGCGAGGTCGTTTCCTTGTCGCGCATCTCGCCAACCATGATGATGTCGGGATCCGCGCGCAGGAACGCCTTCATGACGACGGAAAAATCCAGTCCGGCCTTCTTGTTGACCTGGACCTGCCGCAGCCCCTTCTGCGTGATCTCCACCGGATCCTCGGCGGTCCAGATCTTTGTGTCGGGCGTGTTCAAGTGCCCCAGCACCGAGTGCAGCGTCGTCGTCTTGCCCGAGCCGGTCGGACCGCAGACGAAGAATAGGCCGTAGGGCTTCTCGACCGACTTCTTGACGTTATTGTAGTTGCGATCGGTCAGGCCAAGCTTGTCCATCGGGATCGGCTCGCCGGCGGCCAGGATCCGCATGACGATATCTTCGACGCCGCCCGCCGTCGGAATCGTGGCAACGCGCAGCTCGATGTCGAGCGGGCCGAACTTCTTGAACTTGATCTTGCCGTCTTGGGGACGCCGCTTCTCGGAGATGTCCAGGTCGCACATGATCTTGAGGCGCGCGACGATCGCGTTGCGGTAGCTTGCGGGCACCTCGATGTACGGCCCGAGCGAACCATCCTTGCGGAAACGAACTTCGGTCTTCGATTTGCCGGGATACGGCTCGATGTGGATGTCGGAGGCGCCCTGATGGTATGCGTCGACGATGATCTTGTTCACCAGCTTGACCAGCTCGTTGTCCGCCGCGGCGGACACGTCATCCGAGGCGCCCTCGATGTCGGAGCTCTCGTCATCCAACCCGGAGAGCAGGTCGTCGATGTTGCCCATGTCCACGGCTTCCTGGCCGTAGTACTGGGTCACCGTGTCCTTGAAGTCCTTGAGCGTGGCGACCTTGTAGACAATGCGCGCCTTTGGGAACACGTTCGACGCGATGCGCGAGCTGCGGATCCGCTCCGGATCGAGGCACATCACTACGAGACCCTCCTTGGAGTCGTCGATCGGAAGCCACTGGTTGGCTTCGACATACTCGCGCTTGAGGTTCTTCAGCAGATCCATCGGCTTGACGCGATCGGGCTTGAAAGCCTCGTAGGGCACCCCGAAGAACCTTGAGAGCGCCTGTCCGATGGCGCTCAGCTTGACCTGGAATTCCTCGACCAACACCATCTCCACGTCGACCGCCTTCTTGCGCGCCTGACGCGAGGCGAGATCGAACTCGCCCGCAGATAGCACGGCGTCCGCGATCAGATAGTCGTACTTCGTCTTGACGAGCTGAGGCTTCTGGCGCTGCTTGAAGGCGATCGCCAGCGTCTGCGACAGCTCGGCGACGCCGTCCTCGGCCAGCGCGCCAAAGGGTATTCCCGCCTTGTTGTTGATGATTTGAATGACGCCGATCAGTTCGCTCGCGCCCTGCTCAACGATCGGCGCGACCAGCATCTGCTTGGTGCGGTAGCCGGTGCGCTTGTCCACCTCCTGCAGGAAGCGCAACGTGGGATTGATCGAGCGCAGCTCCATGTCATCGTAAACGTCCTTGACGTTGACGACCTTCTTGGCAAGGGCCGCGTAGCCGGCGAGGGAGTGCTCGGCGATCGGAAGCTTCAGGTCTTTGAAGGAATTTAGTCCGGTCTTAACTTTGGAGATGATCGCCTGCTTGTCCTCGCTCACGGAGTAAATCGTTAGGCGATCGGCATTGAACAGCGTGCAAATGTCGTTGCTGACCTCCAACATGATCTCGTCAATGTTGCTGGTCGCGTGAATCTTGTTGGTGACAGCCTGCAGCTGCTTCTGGAAAGCCAGACGAGCGTTGACGTCCGACTGCGAAGTAGCTTGATGGCTGAGTACGGCGCTCATTCCGCTCCTCCGATGGCGGGCGCGTGCTGCAAACACGCGCGCGCGCCGGACAGGCATTGCCGCCGCGCACCCGCGCCAGAACCGCTCGCTAGTGAACCTATGCTAGCGTCTGCTATACGAACATTCAACCGTAACACCCCTGATTTTTAACATCCTTTTGCCGTTTTTGGCACTTTAGTCCCTATTTTCCGTCGCCCACAGGCCGCCTTCCAGCAGCCAGACCTTGAATCCTCGCTGGGCAAACAGGAACGCCGCCGCGGCGCTACGCCGGCCGCTCTGGCAATAGACGACATATTCCTTCGACTTGTCGAGCACCGCGAACATGTCGCGTACTTCGGACAACGGCACGTTGATGGCGCCGGGTAGCTTGTCGTACTGGTACTCGGACGGATAGCGCACGTCCAGCCATACGGCGCCGCGCCGCACGCGCTCGCGCGCCTGTGTGAAATCGATCCTGCGCAGCAGCGGCTCGCGCAGCAACTCGTCGAAGTCCTTCTTTCCGAGCACCAGAAGATCGCAGTCGGTAAGCGCGACAACGGTGGCGTTGCGCTTGGCCTCCGAAACAAGCGACTCCTCGCCGAACGCGTCCCCGCCACGCAGTTCGGCGAGCACCACTTTCACGCCGCCGATCACACGTTCGACCTGGCAGCGACCGGCCTCGATCACGTAGTAGCTGGCACCGTCGTCGCCCTCACGAATGATTGCTTCGCCGCGCCGCACCTTCTTTCGTTCGAAGCGTCGCATGAGCTCATCGATATGCGCCGGCGGCAGTTGCGCGAAGGCTCCGCCACGCAGGTTGGCAAGCGAAAACACGCCCGAGATGAGCCGCGCGTCGCTGCGAACCGCGCGCGCCATGGCCGAAGCGTCCTCGCTCTGACCTGCGGCCACCTCGTCCCACGTGGCGAGGATGTCCAGCACCTCTTCGTCGATCACCAGCAACTCCACATCCGTGATCGCCTTGGTGCGCACGAGCGGCGCGTCGCGCCTGTTGAGCGCGTGCCGCGTATCCTCGGTCCCGCCCACGACCACCTGCGTGCTGCCATTGCGGAATACCAGCAGCAGTTCGCCGCGCAGCAGGAACATCGAGCGGCCGGCGGTCGGATATCCCTGCAGCGGATCCGCGCCTCGCGCGCCGCGCTCGAGCACCGCCACCTCGGCAAGCTCCATGAGCCGCTCTGGCGACAAGGTGCCGAGCGGCACCAGTCCGGCGAGTTGCTCGGGGCTGGCTCTTGGGGCACTTGCCTGAGTGGCGCTCATGCGCTCAGAACTCGAATACTTGGTTGTTTTGCAGCATGCGCGGGCGGAACTCGCCCGCGCACTCCTCGATCTCCTGCATCGTCAGCTCGATCTCGCCCGGCTTCAGATGAGTCACGTAAATGTCGGCGCTACGCTCGAGTTTTGCCAGCTCCTCGGCCAGCGTCTCGGGGCAAAGGTGCCTGGATACGTCGGCGAGCTGGCGCTCCTTGTTCGAAAACGCTGTCTCGACGATCAGGTATTTCAGGTTACGTATTCGGTTTACGATCTTCCACAACGCATTGTTCGGTCCCGTGTCCCCCGTGAAAACCAGGCTGGACTTGCCGCTATCCAGGTGATAACCCACTGCCGGCACTGTGTGATTGGCTGGCAGTGGCGTGATTTCCCGCCCTGCGATGGTGATCGTGTGCCCGACTTCGATCTCGTGGTAGCGCATGAACGGCGCGTCCGGGCTGGGAATCTCGGAAAAGTCCGGCCAAATCGCCCAATTGAACAGGTGGCTCCTCATGATTTCGATCGTGGCGCGACTGGCATATACGTTTATCGGTCGCGCCCGCATGCCTCCAACCGTATCCACTACGAACGGGATGCTGGTCACGTGATCCAGGTGAGAGTGCGTGATGAAAATATGATCGACCAGCGAGAGTTCGGCGAGAGACAGCTCGCCCACTCCGGTCCCAGCGTCGAGCAGGATATCGCTGTCGACCAGAAATGAGGTGGTGCGCAAGTGGCGCCCGCCTATGCCCCCGGAGCAGCCAAGCACGCGCAGCCTCATCGCGCTATGCCTATTTGGTCTCGAACCGAGTCACGCCGTCCCAGCCAGGATCTGGCGGATTGCGGCGGAATCCCTCAATGCGCCCGACGAATCTCGCGTAAAGCTCGCTGCGCGGTCGCATACGCTGAAGATTCAGGAGCGCCACCTCGGCCTGATCCCAGTCGCGCGCACGGTAGTGCCGCAGGCACTGGTTCCACAGCTTGAGCTCGTCGTGCAACGTCCTGTCCACCTCTCCGTCGAGACCGATCGGCTCGAAGATTGCCACGGCTTCGTCTTTGCCCTTGACGCGCACGCGGTCCACCTCGCGGAAAACGATGTCCCTTACCGCACGGCGCGTTTCCTCGCCCACCAGGATGCCGACGCCGTAATCCTTCGTAATGCCTTCGAGCCGCGAGCTGAGATTCACCGGATCCCCCATCACCGTGTAGGCCTTGCGCAACTTCGACCCCATGTCTCCTACCCGCATGAGGCCCGAGTTGACCCCGATGCCGATGTGGAACTCTGGCCAGCCCTTCGCCCGGAATTCCTCGTTCAGGGTCACGGCGCGCCGCTGCATTTCGAGGGCCGTGAGTACTCCGTGCCGGGTGTGGTCCGCGTCCTCGACCGGGGCGCCCCAGAACGCCATGATGGCGTCCCCCATGTATTTGTCTAGCGTACCGCGGTTACCGCGAATAACCAAGGACATCGCGGTGAGGTATTCGTTGATGTACGAGGACAGGTCTTTGGCGCTTAGGCTCTCCGAGATGGTAGTGAAGCCGCGGACGTCCGAAAACAGCACCGTTAGCACTTCCTCGCGGCCTTCCATCGTGTACTTCTCGGGGTTTTCGGCCATGCGGTCTACCAGCTCGGGCGGCACGTACTGGCCGAACAGCTCGGTGAATTGCCGCTTGGAACGCGTCTCGACGAAATAGCCATACGCCATGTTCACGGTATAGAGCGTCACGATCATCAGCAGCGACGCAGCGAGCGGCAGCACCATGCCGGCTTGCACCCAGATGCCAAAATCCACTCCGACGATTAGCATGGCGCCCGTCACCGCCGCGACTGTCGCCCACAGCGCCGATAGCAGTGGGATCACGACAGCAAGCGCAATTCCGCCAAGCACGAGCAGCACCACCTCAGCGCCGAGCATATACGGCGGCTTCTGCTTGAGGCTGTGTTCGAGCATGCCCGCGATGAGGTTGGCATGCACCTCAACCCCGGGGAACGCATTTCCGACGGGCGTCGAGCGCAAGTCGAGCAGCCCGGGCGCGGTGGTGCCGATCAGCGCAATTCGCCCCTCGAGCTGCTCGGGCTTGACACGATCATGCAGCACATCGGCGAGCGAGACGTAAGGAAAGCTGCCCTTCTCGCCGCGATAAGGCACCAGCGTGCTTGCCGTGTCGTCCACGGGGATCGTCAGCGAACCCACACTCAGCCACTCGAGGCCCGTGTAGCCCCGGTGCAGCATCGATCCCGGCGCGAAGCCGGGCCGGACCTTGGGAAGCTTGCCATCGTCTTGCTGCGCGAGGAGCGTACGCACCATCGCAAGCGAAAGCGATTCGTAGTAAGCGCCGTCGAATTCCACGATCATCGGCACTTTGCGCACGACGCCGTCGGAATCGAGCATCGGATTGAAATGGCCTGCCGCCGCAGCGTTCCTCTGCAGCTCGGGAAGATTCCCGCCGTAACCCAGCCAGAGCGGAAAATCGATGTTGCGGCCGGCAAAAGTCCCCTTGGGCAAGACCGGATCGGGTATCGCCGCGATACGCTTTGCGTCGGCGTCGCTGTTGAAGTAGTAGCCGAGCACCACGGGCCGCCCCTTGATCGCCCGGGCGAACAGACCGTCATAGTCGAGCGTCGGGCGCAGCTCGCGATACACGCGCTGAAATTCTCCGTCCCGGCTAAGCTGCGTGTCGGCGAGCTGGTCGAGAGCGCGTATGCCAGACGAATAGTCGGCCTCCGCCCACACTACGTCAAAGCCGACCTCAGCCGCCTTGTACTTGTCGAACAGCTTGTCGACGATCTTCGCCATGATGTTCCGCGGCCAAGGCCAATGACCTACCTCCTGTAGGCTCTTCTCGTCGATGTCCAGGATGACGATGCGAGGGTCGATTCCGCGTGGCATCGTCAGGCGCAGGCGCGCGTCGTAGATGATGTTGTCGAGTTGGCCGATCAGCCCGATGCTATAGAAGCGCGCCGCGTGTCCTACAAAAAATAGGGCGATGGCGAGACCGAGCGCAATGCGGACGACGTGTTGCTTCACGCGGCCTCCTGCGCTCGCGTCATGGCCGTAGCAGGGGTCGCTGGCGGTGTGATCGGCGAGATGGCCTGCGACCGGCCTCAGCTCTTGAGGAAGAACTCCATCTTCACGCTCGCGATTTCGATGACATCATGATCCTTGAGCGCGTGCGGCGAAGAGCCGATCGATTGCCCGTTCACGGTAGGATGCTGCGCACCCTCCACGTGCGTGATGTAGTAGCCGTGCGGACGGCGCGTCAGTACAGCGACCTGTGTGCCCGGCTTGCCGAGCGTCGTCAGGGGCTTGATCAGCTCGAGCTCCTTTCCGGCATTGCCGCCGGACAGGATCTGGATCGCGCCCAGGGGCTGCGTAGCCTTCGCCGCCTGCGGCTCCGGAGCCGTTGTCAGGGGTTCCGGCCTGGACGCCGTTCCGGCGCCGATCGCCGCCGAGGCCACCTGCTGCGCGGCCACCGCGCGCATGATTTCGGCTGCCGCCGGCTTGGGCTGCGGGTGGATTCCTTCGGCTGAGGGCGCCACCGACGCAGGAGCCATCGCTCGCGCTTGCTCGGCTGCGCTTCTCATCGCGGAAGGGCGCAACACCATCGTCTTCTCGAAATCGGCTGCGCTGGCGCCAACCGGTTGCCCGGCCTCCGCGATGTACTTGAGCTTGTACTTGCCCAGCTCGATCACATCGTTGCCTTGCAGGAAGTGCTTCTTGACGCTGTTGCCGTTCACCATCGTTCCGTTTGTGCTGCCGAGGTCCTCGAGGAACGAGTCGTTCATGATCGTCACGATCACAGCATGCTCGCCGCTCACCGCCAGATTGTCGATCTGGATGTCATTGTGCGGCTTGCGGCCGATGGTGGTGCGTTCCTTGACCAAGGGGATTTCCTTGAGCACCAGCCCGTCCATGCTGAGTATCAGTTTTGCCATAGCTCACCCCTAGGGGTTATTTTAACCATGCAAGGAACTTGGCCATAACGCCGCGAGCGGCGGGATACTCCCGCAGGACGCGTACGAGTATAACCGAAACGTTGTCGCGACCGCCGTTGTCATTGGCCATCTGTACCAACTGCTGCGCAGCGAGACCTAGGTTGGCGCCCAGCGCTTGCAGTGCCATGCCGACATCCTCGTCGCTCACCATGTCGCACAGGCCATCCGAGCATAGAAGATAGATATCGCCAGGCTTGCAGGCGTGCTCGTGAATCTCGGGCTCGATGCCCAGGTCGATGCCCAACGCGCGGGTGACGAGATTCTTGTGCTGCGCAGTCTTCGCCTGCTCGGCGGTGAGCAACCCCGAGTCGATCTGCTCCTGCAGCAGCGAGTGATCGCGCGTAAGCTGCTCTAATTGGTCGCCGCGCAGCCGGTAGAGGCGCGAGTCGCCGAGATGCGCGACCATTACGCGGTTGTCGTAGAAGAGGCAAGTCACCAGCGTCGTGCCCATGCCGGCGTACTGGGGCTGGCTCTGCGCCGCCTGGTAAATGGAGGCGTTCGCGCTCAACAC
This sequence comes from Burkholderiales bacterium, assembly GCA_035624235.1. Lineage (GTDB taxonomy): Bacteria > Pseudomonadota > Gammaproteobacteria > Burkholderiales > SG8-39 > DAHVFK01. The sequence goes on from DASPRX010000158.1 coordinate 11,215, forward strand.
CTGCTCGCGCAGCAGGCGCTCGGCGATGGGGCGATCGGTCTTGGGGTCGATCTCGTATGGCTGCACGTCGCGCAGCGCGCGCGCAAGTTCTGCGGTGATGACCGTGGTCGCCATGCCGGCGGCCACCTCGCCGGCGTTGTATCCACCCATTCCGTCGGCGAGCACTGCGATGCCGTGCGCCGCGTCCGTGGCCACCGCGTCCTCGTTGTGCGAGCGCACCATCCCGGGGTCGGTCGAGCTGGCGATTTCGAGGACGTGGCTCAGGTCCATGCGTGTCTCACAGCTCGATGTCCACAGCGCCCCCGGGGCGCGGTAGCTCGAATCCGGCGCCCGCGGCGGCGGCCACTCCGGCGGCGGCGCGCAGCGCCTGCGCGAACTCCTCGCCGTTCTGGAAGCGCTCGTCCGGGTTCTTGGCGAGCGCCCGCTGCAGGAATGCCACGAGACCCGACGGAATCCGCGGGTTGTACTGCAGGATGTCCGCGGGCGGCTCGTTCGAGATCTTGAACATGAGCTGCGCCATCGACTCGCCTTCGAACGGCAGGCGACCGCACAACAGCTGGTACAGGCTGGTGGCGAGCGAAAACAGGTCGCTGCGGCCTTCGATTCTCTTGCCGGCAAGCTGCTCGGGCGACATGTACGAAGGCGTGCCGAGCACCATGCCGGTCTTCGTCTTCGAGCTGTCGGTAAGCCGCGCGATGCCGAAGTCGGTCACCTTGAGGGTGTCGCTCTCAGGGTGATACATGAGGTTCGCTGGCTTGATGTCGCGGTGCACGACCCCCTGACGGTGCGCATAGCCCAGCGCGTCGGCAACGCGCGCGATGATCGACACCACGCGTTCGGCGGGCAGCAGGTTCGCCGGCTTGGTGAACGGCACCAGGTCGCCACCCTTCAGCAATTCCATGGCGATGTAGCACAGGTCGTGCTCTTCCCCTGCGTCATAGATGGTGACGATATTGGGATGCGACAGCCGGCCCGCGGTCTCGGCCTCGCGGAAGAAGCGATCCTTGACTTCGGCGAGCTCGTCCGGTTCGAACTCCTGGGCGAGCGCCATGGTCTTGATCGCGACCACGCGCCCGATCTTCGGGTCGCGTCCGAGATACACGACGCCCATCGCGCCCTTGCCGAGCTCCTTTTCCACCTGATAGCGGCCGAGCATCGGCTTCTCCACCGTGCCACCCGCGCCGAGAATGCTGGTATTCGTCGCGCCGCCCCCGCCGCCGAGCATGACCGTCTCGGAGAGCTGCTTGGCGCGCGTCAGCCGCTGCTCGAGGTCTCGGTACTTCGTATTGAAGCCGTGCATATGGCGGAACACCGACTCCGCCTTGTTGAACTGGCGCTTGCGCTCGAAGTCGAGCGCGAGGTTGTAAAGGTTGTCGAGCAGCGCGTCGGACATCGGCACCTGGCGGAACTTGTCCCAGGCCATGTCTAGGTTGCCTTGCCCCTGGTAGGCGAGCCCGAGCATGCGGTTCGATTCCGCTGAACTCTCGTCGGAGCGCAGCTTGGCCCGCTCCGTAACGATGAAACGCTTGGTGACCAGCGCGAGGTGGCCGACCAGCAGCAGCGTGGCCGGGACCATCAGTTGCACCCATGTGCCGCGCGCCACCATGAGCCCGAAGTGCGTCGCGATCAGGACGACCAGTAGCATCGCCGTAACCGCCGCCGCGGGTCCTGCGCTCAGGCGCGGCAGCAGTACGACCAGGTACACCGCAACCAGCAGGTATGCCAGTTTCTGGGCCACCCATGCCCACGGCGGCGAGACGAAGAAGTCCTCCTGCAGGATCGAGGACACCGCGTGCGCGAGCGTGAGCACCGGCGCCATCGCCGGCGCGATCGGCGTCACCGAAGTGCTGCCGACGCCGGCCGCCGTCGGGCCGATCAGCACGATCTTGTCGCGATACTTTTCTGCGGGGATCTTGCCGCTCAGGACGTCGTAGAACGAGTCGACCGTGAACGCCGGGCGGCCGTCGCGGTCCTTGTAGAAATAGGTGTACATCTGCATCGCCGAATCGGTGCCTATACGGAGCCGGCCAAGCGTCACCCCCTCGCCCAGCCGCAGCGACATGTCCCGCGGCCCGAGATTCAGGCTCTTGGCCGCGATCTGCATGGACAGCGATGGATAGAACTGGTCGTAGTACTGCAGGACAAGCGGTTCGGTGCGGATTGCGCCATCGACATCCGGGTTGGCATTCAGATGGCCGAGCGCCGCAGCCGCGCCGCCTATCTCATCGATCGGAACCTGCACGCTCATCGTTGGCAGCGGCAGCGCGCCCGAGTCGCCCTTGACGCTCGCACAGACGTTGCGCTGCATGAAGTCGGGCAGTTGGCGGTCGGGCTTGCCGAGCGGCTGACCGAGCGTGAATAGCACCGGCAGCAGCACGTTGCCCGCGCGCGCGATGCTATCGGCGAGTTTGCGATCGGTGTTCAGGTCCTTCTCGGCCTGCTCGAGCAGCTTCACCATGGGCGCGAGCGCATCGCTTTCCGGCGTCGCAGCGGGCGGCGCCTTTTGCGCCATGTCGAGCAGTTGGGCGATGTAGCGGTAGCCAGGGTCGATCTGCGGCTCGCTGAAGAACACCGTGTAGCCGATGACTTTCGCCTTCGCGCGGGAGAGCAGGTCGACCATCCTCGCGTGCACGTCGCGTGGCCACGGCCAGCGCCCGATGTTGGCAATGCTGGTATCGTCAATTGCGATAACGGCGATGCGGTCGGAGGGCGTACGCGAGGATGCCTGCACACCCATGTCGTAGGCCTTGCGCTCGAGGCTCTGCAGCAGGTCGCTCGAACCGGCGAACAGCATGAGCAGTGCCACCGCCGAGCCGAGGAACCAGTCGGTCTTCCAGAATCTCGACTTCATGAACGGGCGCTCATGATCTGCTTATTGTCTGGCGCTTGCGCAGCGGGCGGAACGTCCTGCGCGAGCCACCGCAGGATCCCGTATTTCCCATATAAATCAGTAGGTAATACTTCCTGAGCTGGAAGCGTGGTGCAACCTGGAAGCGTGTTGCCTTCCATCGTGGGTGCACCACTCCCCTCACGCGCACCTGGCTGAAAGACGGATAACCCCCCTTAAAACAAAAGCCTAATGCGCATTCTTACAGTCAGATATAAGCTGCGTCAAATATTTGCCCATCCTTGGAGGGGCAGAGTGGGCAAGCCGGGCGTGACCGCTGCGCCGGCGGCTACGCGCCGAGCATCATGCCGGACTTGATGGCACCGGAAGCGATGAGGTCCGCGGCCGACACTTTCTTTCCGTCACCAAGCTTGGCGCGCAGCACCTCGATGCGGCCGCCCTGCGCGGTCACCTGGAAGCTCTTGTCAGACAGCTCCACGACCTCGCTGATCTTTCCTCTGACCGCGCCGAAACTGCGCACGGGGTGCTTGCGGCAGTCGTAGATCTGCAATTCCTTGCCATCGTGCGTCGTCCACGCGCCCGGCGCCGGATTGCTCGCGCGGATGAGGTTGTAGACGAAGTCGACGTGACTGGCCCAGTTGATTCTCGCCTCGGCGCGCCGGAACCAGCCCTCGTAGGTCGCCCGCACCTCGTCTTGCGCGGTCTCGCGATGCTTGCCCGCAACGACGAGATCCGCTGCCTCGAGCATCGCCGCAACGCCCAGGGGAAACAGCCGGTCGAAGTACACCGTTCCGAGCGTGTCGTCGGGGCCGATCGCCGTCTCTTTCTGCAGGATGACCGGGCCCTCGTCCAGACCGTCTGTCGGCCGAAAAATGGTCAGACCGGTCTTGGTGTCGCCGCGCGCGATCGGCCAGTTGATCGACGACGGGCCGCGGTACTTCGGCAGCAGCGAAGGGTGATACTGGATCGTGCCGCGCTGCGGAATGTTGACGAAGTCCTGCGGAGCAAACTGCAGCACGTACGCCATAACTCCCAGCTCGACGTTCAGCGCCTTCAATGCGCTTCTCGCTTCGTCGCTCTTCAGCGAAGCGAACTGGAACACCTGCACCCCTTTTTCCTGCGCCGCCGTCTTCAATATATCGGCCTTGGCGCCCGGCTTCTCCGGCGCGCAGAACACCCCCGCCACCTGGTCGCCGCGCGCGAGGAACGCCTCCAGGACGGCCTTGCCGAAATCCTGCTGACCGATGATCGCGATCTTCATGCGGCCTTCTTGGGAGGTGCGGACAACGCGCCCGCGGTCTTCAGGGAGCCGATCCTGTTCTGGTCGTAGCCGAGGACTTCGCGCAAGATTTCCTCGGTGTGCTCACCGAGCGTGGGCGAGCGCTTGATCACCGCGGGCGAGTCCGAGAGCTTGATCGGCATGCCGACGTTCCACCACTTGCCGCGCTGCGGGTGATCCAGCTCGACCCACATCTGCCGCCCGCGCACGTGCTCGTCGTTCGCCAGGTCCTCGGTCGACATGATCGGCCCGCACGGCACATCGAGCGGGTTGAGGATCTCCATGAACTCGCGCTTGGTGTACTTCTCGGCGAACTTGTTGATCAGGGTCCACATAAGCTGCTGGTTCTTGCGCCGCTCGCCGATGGTGGCGAAGTGCGGGTCGGTCGCGAGGTTGGGCATGCCCAGGTCCGGACCGATACGCTTGGCGAGCGCGTCCCACACCGCCTCCTGCACCACCACGTAGATCCAGTCGTTCGCGCCGTGCGGTTTGCAGTGGATGGCATTGCCGAGTTGCCCGCCGCCCGAGTCGTTGCCCGCGCGCGGCACTTCGCCCATGCCCCGGTAGGTCGGCACCGAGTACTCGGACAACTCGCTGCGCGCCAGGCGTTGATGGTCGCGGAACTTCACGCGGCACAGATTCATCACGCCGTCCATCATCGCCACCTCGACGTATTGGCCTTTGCCGGTGCGCTCGGCCTGCCTGAGCGCCGCGAGCAGACCGATCGCGAGGTGCAGCCCGGTGCCCGAATCGCCGATCTGCGCTCCGGTAACGAACGGCGGCCCCTCGGGCACGCCGGTGGTGCTCATCGCACCTCCCATCGCCTGCGCGACGTTTTCGTAGGCCTTGAAGTCCGCATAGGGTCCGGACGATCCGAAGCCCTTGATCGAGCCCATGACGACCTTCGGGTTGATCTCGCGGATCTTCTCCCACGGAAAACCGAAGCGGTCGAGCACGCCGGGGCCGAAGTTCTCCATGATGATGTCGCACTTCTTGAGCAGGTCGATGAACACCTGCTTGCCCTCGGTACTCTTCATGTTCACGGTAATCGAGCGCTTGTTGCAGTTGAGCATCGTGAAGTACAGGCTGTCGGCGTTCGGCACGTCGCGCAGCTGGCCGCGAGTTGCGTCGCCCTGCGGGTTCTCGAACTTGATCACGTCCGCTCCCATCCAGGCGAGCAACTGCGAGCAGGTCGGACCCGCCTGCACGTGGGTCATGTCGAGTATGCGTACGCCTTTCAATGCTTCCATGCTGGTCTCCAGAAACTCACTTCTTCTTCGCGCTCGGATTGAGGTTCGTGATGCGTCCGCTCTCGGTGCCGGCGCCCTCGTCGATCACGGCGTTGATGAGCGTCGGTCTGCGCGAGCGAACGGCTTCTTCCATCGCCTTGCGCAGCTCTGCCGGCGTCGTGGCGTGCACGCCCACGCCGCCGAAGGCCTCCATCAGCTTCTCGTAGCGCGCGTCCTTGACGAACACCAGCGGCGCAGGGTCACGACCGCCGATCGGATTCTTCTCGTCACCGCGATACACGCCGTTGTTGTTTAGGATCACGACGCAGACGGGCAGGTTGTAGCGGCAGATTGTCTCCACCTCCATGCCGGAGAAGCCGAACGCGCTGTCGCCCTCGACCGCGATCACCGGCTGGTCGCCTACCACGGCGGCAGCCACCGCGAAGCCCATGCCGATGCCCATCACGCCCCAGGTGCCGACGTCCAGGCGCTTCCTCGGCTTGTACATGTCCACGATGCTGCGCGTGAAGTCGAGCGCATTGGCACCCTCGTTTACGAGGAATGCGTCGGGATTTGCCTTAACGATGTCGCGCACCACGTTCAGCGCGCTGTGGAAGCTCATCGGCGCCGGATTCCTGGCCAGCGTCTCGGCCATCTTCGCGACGTTCTTGCCTTTGCGCTCGGTGACCGCATTGAGCCACTCGGCCGGCGGCTTGGGCCACCCGGCCCCCATGCCGGCAAGCAGCGCCGCAACGCACGAGCCGACGTCGCCGACTACCGGGGCGTCGATGCGCACGTTGCTGTCGGCCTCCTGCGGAGAGATATCGACCTGGATGAACCTCTGGCCGCCCCAATCCTTGGAGCCCGCGCCGCCCCAGGTCTTGCCCTTGCCGTGCGACAGCAGCCAGTTTAGGCGCGCGCCGACCAGCATGACCACGTCGGCCTCGGGGAGCACGAACGAGCGCGCGGCCGAAGCGCACTGCTCGTGCGTGTCGGGCAGCAGGCCCTTTGCCATGGACATCGGCAGGTACGGGACGCCGGTACGCTCGACGAGCGCGCGGATATCCGCGTCGGCCCGCGCGTACGCCGCGCCCTTGCCGAGGATGATGAGCGGGCGTCTGGCGCCTTTGAGCAGCGCGAGGGCGCGCTGCACCGCGTCCGGGGCCGGGATCTGGCGCGGCGCTGGATCCACCACCTTGATCAACGATTTCCTTCCGGTGTCGGCGTCCATGGACTGCGGGAACAGCCTGCCCGGAAGGTCGAGGTACACGCCCCCCGGCCGGCCGGAGACGGCCGCGCGAATGGCGCGCGCGATGCCCACGCCGATGTCCTCGGCGTGCAGCACGCGGTAGGCAGCCTTGCAGAGGGGCTTCGCGATCGCGAGCTGATCCATCTCCTCGTAGTCGCCCTGCTGCAGATCGACGATCTCGCGCTCGCTTGAGCCGCTGATCAGGATCATCGGGAAGCAGTTGGTGGTGGCATTAGCGAGCGCCGTCAAGCCGTTCAGGAATCCGGGCGCCGACACCGTCAGGCAGATGCCGGGCTTTTGCGTCATGAATCCGGCAATCGCGGCGGCGTTGCCCGCGTTCTGCTCGTGGCGGAAGGAGATGACGCGCATACCTGCGGCCTGCGCCTTGCGCGCGAGGTCCGAGATCGGGATCCCGGGCAGACCGAAGATCGTGTCGATGCCGTTCAGCTTGAGGGCATCGATGACCAGGCCGAAACCGTCGGTCATTTGTGTCGGTTTCGCCTCGGCGGCGATTTGGGGCTCGCTGACGGTGCCACCCATGGTTGTCTCCTCTGCAGCGGTGCGCGGGTTCGCGCAGGCCGCTATGTTAGTGAGCACGGCGCGTACCCGCCCTTGACGGTGGTCAAGGGTTTGGATCGTCTAGAATAGGCACCTTCGGCGAGGCTTGGAACAGCCCCGGAATGTCATCTCTCCTTACGCACCCGCAGCGCAACACCATACGGCTGCAGCTGCACCAGAACCTCATGCTGCGAGGCATGCCGCCGGCCCAATGGGACGAGCTCGAGCCGCTGCTTGCGGTGGCCGACTACCGCAAGGGGGACCTGCTCGTGCGTCAGGGCGACTCCGAGATGGAGCAGTTCTTCATCCTGGACGGCATGCTCAAGCGCGTGGTCTCCAACGCCGAGGGTCACGAGATGATCCTGCGCTTCGCCGCGGAAACCGAGATGGATACCTCGTACGCCGCCTGGCGCCTGGGCACGCCGATTCCTTACAGCATCGTGGCGGTGACGAAGGTGCGCACGGCCAAGCTCCCGTTGCCGCAATGGGTGGAGTTCCTGGAGCGGCACGTGTCCTTGAAGTCGCTGTTCGAATACGAGGTCATGAAGGTGATGTCCGAGGTAATGGCGCACACCATCACGCTTCACCTGCTGGACGCCCCCGGACGCCTTTCGCGCTTTCAGCGCAAGCACGGCGAGCTGTCGGGGCGCATCCCGAAGAAGGAGCTTGCCGCCTACCTGAACCTGACGCCCGAGACGCTTTCGCGCCTGAAGCAGAAGCTCGGCGACCTCTAGCGTCTATTTCAATCTGCGGATCAGCCAGGACAGCATCGGCCAGAAAAGCAGGAAAAGCGCCAGGCCGGTGAGCGTACCGACCAGCTTGTTGGCGAAGAACACCCCCAAGTCGCCTTGCGACACCAGCATGGACTGCCGGAACGAGGCCTCCGCGTTGTCGCCCAGCACAATCGCCAGCACGAGCGGCGCGAGCGGATACGATAGCTTCTTGAACATATAGCCTGCGACGCCGAACACGACCATCATGTAGATGTCGAAGTTCGCGTTGTGCACGGTAAAGGCACCGATCGCGCAGATTACGATGATGATTGGGGCGATGACCGAGAACGGAATCCGCAGGATTGCGGCGAACAGCGGCACGCAGGTGAGCACCACGATCAAGCCGGCGATGTTGCCGAGGTACATGCTGGCGATCAGCCCCCAGACGAAGTCCTTCTGCTCGACGAACAGCAGCGGCCCGGGCTGCAGGCCCCAGATCAACAAACCGCCGAGCAGCACGGCCGCGGTGGGCGAGCCCGGCACGCCCAGCGTGATCATCGGCAGCAGCGCCGAGGTGCCGGCGGCATGCGCCGCGGTCTCGGGAGCGACCACGCCCTCCACCACGCCGGTGCCGAATTTGTCTCCATCCTTGGAGAAGCGGCGCGCCACCCCGTAACTCATGAAAGAGGCCGGCGTCGCGCCGCCCGGCACAATGCCCATGAAGCAGCCGACTCCCGCGGAGCGTAGCGAGGTGAGCCAGTAGCGCGGCAGCTCCTTCCAGGTCTGAAGCACCACCGCCAGGTTGATCTTGGCCGACGCGCCTTTGAAGGCGAGCCCCTCTTCAAGGGTGAGCAGGATCTCGCCAATGCCGAACAGGCCGATCACCGCCACGAGGAAGTCGAATCCGTTGAGCAGTGAAGTGAAGCCGAAAGTCATGCGCAGCGTCCCGGTCACCGGATCGGTGCCGACCGCGGCCAGCGCGAAGCCGAGCATCATGGAGGCGATCGTCTTGAACGGCGACTCCTTGCTCATGCCAATGAAGGCGCAGAACGTGAGCAAGTACACGGCGAAGAATTCCGGCGGTCCGAATTCGAGCGCGAAGTTCGCCACCACCGGCGCGAGGAAGCTAATCACCAGCACCGCGACGAGCGCGCCGAAGAACGACGAGGTGAACGACGCGGTGAGCGCAGCGCCCGCGCGCCCCTTCTGCGCCAGCGGATAGCCGTCGAACGTGGTCGCCACCGACCAGGGCTCGCCCGGGATGTTGAACAAGATCGAGGTGATCGCCCCCCCAAACAGCGCCCCCCAGTAGATACAGGACAGCAGGATGATGGCCGAGGTCTGGCCGCCGGGGGTCTGCGCCATCGAGAAGGTCAACGGAAGCAGGATGGCGACGCCGTTCGCGCCGCCCAGCCCCGGCAGCACGCCGATGATGACACCGAGGATCACGCCGACCATCATCAGCGCGAGGTTCTTCATCGTCAGCACGACGACGAAGCCGTGCATCAGTGACTGGAGATCGTCGATCACGCTGCGGGTCCGATCAATCCAGGCCGAGCAAGGCTTCGAGCGGTCCCTTGGGCAGCGGCACCAGGAACCACACCTCGAAGATCAGGAAGAACACTACGCTGTTGCCGATCGACACCAGCGCGACCAGCCACCAGGGATACTTGCCGAGCCAGCGCATGAACAGCGCCACGAACAGCGCCGAGGGCACGTAGATGCCGAGCCAGCCGACCAGCGCCACGTATATCACCGTAGGAATCAGCACCGCGAGCACCAGCTTGAGCTGCCCGACCTCCACGAAAACGCCGTTCTTCTCGCGCGAGATAAGCAGCCCGCGCACGAAATTGACCGCCGAGGAAACACAGATGATGACGCCGAGGTAGAAGGGAAAATAGCCCGGCTGCGGGCCGTCGGAGCCCCACTTCGCGCCCAGCCGCAGGCTGTCGTAGATCACGATCAGTCCCAGCAGAATAAAGAATCCCGCGACCGCCAGCTCGGCGGTCTTGTAGCGCAGCGCTGGGCGCGTGGGGCTTGCATCGGACATCGGGTCTCTCCGCTCGGATACAAAAGCGGCGCGCCAGTGAGGACGCGCCGCGGCTTGCCCAGTGCGAAAGCTATTTGGTACCGGCGAGGAAGCCGGCGGCTTTCATGAGGGCGACGTGCTCGGCCTCCGCACTCGCCACCCAGTCCGCATAGTCCTTGCCCTCGAGCGAGGTCTGGTTGAATGCGCCTTTCTCCATCAGGTCCTTCCACTCCGGCGTCTGCTGGACCTTGCGCAGCAGGTCGACGTAATAGGCAACCTGGTCCTGGGTCACGCCACCCGGCATGAAGATGCCGCGTAGCATCAGGTAATGCACATCCAGCCCGCTTTCCTTGCAGGTCGGGACGTCGTACCACGACATCGTCGCAGTCATCTTGTCGTGGTACGGCATGCGCTTGTCGTCGAACACGCAAAGCGGATTCAACTTGCCCGAGCGCCAATGCGCCACCGCCTCGATCGGATTGTTCACCGTGAAATCGACGTGGTTGCCGACCAACTGCACCGCGACCGCGCCGCCGCCCTTGAACGGAATATAGGTGAACTTGGCGCCGGTTTTCTGCTCGACCGATGCGGTAACGATCTGGTCTTCCTGCTTCGAGCCCGTGCCCGCAATCTTGAATTTGCCGGGGCCGGCCTTTTTTGCCGCCTCAATGAAATCCTTGGCGGTCTTGTAAGGCTTGTCGGCGTTCACCCACAACACGAATTCGTCCAGCGCCATCATCTTTACCGGCGTGAGGTCGCGCCAGTTGAACGGGACACCAGTCGCGAGCGGCGTGGTGAACAGGTTCGACAGCGTGATGATCAGCTTGTGCGGGTCGCCTTTCGCGCCCTTGACGTCCAGGAAGCCCTCGGCGCCGGCGCCGCCCGCTTCATTGACAACCACCATCGACTGCTTCATCAGTCCGTGCTTGGCGACGATCCCCTGAATCGCGCGCGCCATCTGGTCCGCGCCGCCACCGGTCCCCGCGGGGATGACGAACTCGACAGTCTTGGTCGGCTCCCAGGCCCGTCCGACTCCCGGCCACGCTGCGACGAGCGCCGCGCCGACCAGCATGCCTAACGTTCGGGTGAATTTCACTTTCATGCTTTTGCCCTCCTCCCTTGTAAAAATCGTACGGCCTCGAATTCTAGCGCCGTTTCTTGCGTGATTCTTACTCCATTTTCTGGATTGAGCCAAAGCTGACGCCTTGACCGCAGTCAAGATTCCTCGGATTCGGCCCGCGCAGCGTACTCGGCCGGCCGCGCGCGGCGCGCGAGCCAAGCCCCAAGGCCCACGACGAATGCCGCGCCGCACGCGCCCGCGACCTTGTACTCCACCAGCCACGCGGCGCGCTGCGCGACCCAGCCCTTTATCGCCGGGTCCGTCGCCATGATCTCGCCGGCGATATAGCCGAGCAGCGCGCCGCCCAGCGTGATGATGATCGGAAAGCGTTCCATAATGCGCAACATGATCGTGCTGCCGAAGATCACGATCGGGATCGAGATCGCGAGCCCGAGCACGAGCAGCACGACCTTGAGGTCCGGCGGCCCCTGCTCCGCCGCGGCCGCCACCGCGATCACGTTGTCCAGGCTCATCACCAGGTCGGCGATGAGGATGGTCTTCACCGCCTGCAGCAGGCTGTCTACCGCCTCGACGCCCTCTTCGCCGTCCTCGGGAACGAGCAGTTTCACGCCGATCCACAGGAGCAGCACGCCGCCCACCAGCTTGAGCCACGGCAGCTGCAGCAGCGCCACCGCGAAGATCGTGAGCAGCACGCGCATCACGATCGCGGCAGCGCTGCCCCAGAACACGGCGACTTTCTGCTGCCGAGCCGGCAGCGCGCGCGCCGCGAGCGCGATCACCACCGCGTTGTCCCCTGAGAGCAGCAGGTTCACCCAGATGATCGCGCCGAGCGACTTCCAGAAGCCGAAGTCGGCGATTGCTTGCAGCATTGCGGCGTTTCCCCAGCGTCGATGCGGGGGATTCTAACCGCAATGCTTACGTCCACGTCAGAACAGGCCGACCACCTTGCCGTCGACGATGTCGATCTTGTTCGCCGAGGGTACCTTCGGAAGCCCCGGCATCGTCATCACATCGCCGCAGATCATGACGACGAACTCTGCTCCCGCAGCGAGCCGGACTTCGCGGATGTTGAGCGCGTGGCCCGTGGGCGCGCCGCGCAGCTGCGGGTCGGTCGAGAACGAGTATTGCGTCTTCGCCACGCACACCGGGTAGTGGCCGTAGCCGTCCTCCTGCAGTTTCTTGATCTGGGCGCGTACCTTGCTGTCCGCAGTGACCTCGGAGGCGCGGTACACGCGCTGCGCGATCTGCGTGATCTTCTCCCACAGCGAATCCTTTTCGTCGTACACGAAGCGAAAGCCGTTCTTCGTTTCGCACAGTTCGACCACGATGCGCGCGAGTTCCGCGGCCCCCTTGCCGCCGTCGCCCCAATGGGTGGCGACGACCATCGGCACGCCGAGCTTCGCCATGCGCGACTTCACGAAGTCGAACTCGCGCTCCGTGTCGTACGTGAAGCGGTTCATCGATACCACGCAGGGAATGCCATAGACCTTGCTCACGTTCTCGACGTGGCGCTCCAGGTTGACGATGCCGCGCTCCAACGCGGTCATGTTCTCCTGGTTGATCGCTTTCAGATCGGCACCGCCGTGGTACTTGAGCGCGCGCACCGTTCCAACGATGACCGCCGCGTTCGGCCGCAGGCCGCTCTTGCGGCACTTGATGTCGATGAACTTCTCGGCGCCGAGGTCGGCGCCGAAGCCCGCCTCGGTCACCACGTAATCGGCGAGTTTGAGCGCCGACTGCGTCGCGATCACCGAGTTGCAGCCGTGCGCGATGTTGGCGAACGGGCCGCCGTGGATGAACGCAGGATTGTTCTCCAGCGTCTGCACTAGGTTGGGCTTGATCGCGTCCTTGAGCAGCACCGTCATCGCGCCATGCGCGTTCAGCTCCCTCGCGGTCACCGGTTTCTGGTCGCGCGTGTAGCCGACCACAATGTTGCCCAGGCGCTTTTTCAGATCCTCGATCGAGGTAGCGAGGCAGAAGATCGCCATCACCTCGGAGGCGACGACGATGTCGAAGCCGTCCTCGCGCGGGTAGCCGTTGGCGGTACCGCCCAGCGCCACGACGACGTCACGCAGTGCGCGGTCGTTCATGTCCACCACGCGCCTCCACTGGATGCGGCGCGCGTCGATGCCTAGCTCGTTGCCATGATGAATGTGGTTGTCGACGATCGCCGCGAGCAGGTTGTTCGCCAGACCGATCGCCGAGAAATCGCCGGTGAAGTGCAGGTTGATGTCCTCCATCGGCACCACCTGGGCGTAGCCGCCGCCCGCCGCTCCGCCCTTCACGCCGAACACCGGCCCGAGCGAAGGCTCGCGCAGGCAGATCGCCGCTTTCTTGCCGATGTGGTTGAGCGCGTCGCCCAAGCCCACCGTGGTGGTGGTCTTGCCTTCGCCCGCCGGCGTCGGGCTGATGGCGGTGACCAGAATCAGCTTGCCGTCCTTGCGCCCTTTGAGCGAGTCGAGATACTCGAGCGAGATCTTGGCCTTCGTATGACCGTAGGGCTCCAGGGACTCCTCCGGGATGCCGAGCTTTTCCAGTGCGACTTTGGAGATTCGCTTGAGCTTCGCGGCCTGCGCGATTTCGATGTCCGACGGCATTGCTCGAGACCTTTCTCGTGGATGGGTTGGGTTGTGCCGGCTCAGCCATACAGCAGGGCGAGCGTCGCGCCCTTGCCGTAGCCTGGGTTGCCGGGCTGTTCGCCGCCTTTGCTTACCTTGACGGCGCAGTACTTGAACTCGGGGATCTTGCCGAACGGGTCGAGCACCGGGTTGGTGAGCAGGTTCGCCGCCGCCTCGTAGAAGGCGAACGGAATGAACACCGCGCCGCGCGGCGTGCCTTCGTCGGCGCGCGCGTAGAGCGAGATGCTGCCGCGGCGCGAGGCGACCGTCACCACGTCGCCGGGCTTCGTCTTCAGGGCGGCAAGGTCGAGCGGATGGAGCGAGGCGACCGGCTCGGGCTCGATCGCGTCCAGCACGCCCGCGCGGCGCGTCATCGCGCCAGTGTGCCAGTGCTCGAGCTGCCGGCCGGTGATCAGCACCATCGGGTAATTGCGGTCGGGGCGCTCGGCGGCCGGGATCAGATCCGCCGGCACGAACTTGGCCCGCCCGGTGGCGGTCGGGAAATGCGTGCGGAACACCACCGGCTCGCCGGCATCGCCCTCGTGCTCGCAGGGATAAGTGACCGACGAGTCGCGCTCCAGGCGCTCCCAGGTGATGCCGGCGATCGAGTTCATGCCCTCGCGCATCTCCTCGAACACCTCGCGCGGATGCGCGTAGTTCCACTGGAGACCGAGTCGCTTGGCGAGCTCGACGATGATCCACAGGTCCTCGCGCGCCTCGCCCGGCGGCTCGATCGCCTTCCTGGCGAGCTGCACCATGCGGTCGGTATTTGTGAAAGTGCCGGCCTTCTCCGGGAAGGCGGTCGCCGGCAGCACGACGTCGGCGAGGTAGGCGGTCTCGGTAAGGAAGATGTCCTGCACCACCAGGTGCTCGAGCTTCGCCATCGCCTCGCGGGCATGCGCGACGTCGGGATCGGACATCGCAGGGTTCTCGCCCATGATGTACATGCCTCGGATCTTGCCCGCCTTGGCGGCGTTCATGATCTCGACCACGGTGAGGCCCGGCTTGCCGTCGAGCGGCTTGCCCCACAGCGCCTCGAAGCGCTTGCGCGCCTCGGGATTGTCGACGCGCTGGTAGTCGGGGAACACCATCGGGATGAGGCCCGAGTCCGATGCCCCTTGCACGTTGTTTTGCCCGCGCAGGGGATGTAGCCCGGTACCGGGACGCCCGATCTGGCCGGTCATCAGTGCGAGCGCGATGAGGCACCGCGCGTTGTCGGTGCCGTGCACGTGCTGGCTGATGCCCATGCCCCACAGGATCATCGAACCCTTCGAGGTCGCGTAGAGGCGCGCCACCTCGCGGATCGTCTGCGCCGGGATGCCGCACACCGGCGCCATCTTCTCCGGCGAGAACGCCTTGGCGTTCTTCTTCAGCTCCGCGAAGCCGCTAGTGCGGTCGCGCACGAAGGCCTCGTTCACCAGGCCCTCGTCGATGATCGCGTGGATCATGGCGTTCAGCAGCGCCACGTCGGCGTCCGGATTGAACTGCAGGAAGTGCGTCGCGTGGCGCTCGAGCTCGGTGCGGCGCGGATCGGCGACGATCAGCTTGACGCCGCGCTGCGCGGCGTTCTTGATCCAGGTCGCCGCGACCGGGTGGTTGACCGTCGGGTTCGCGCCGATGATGAACACCACCTCGGCATTCAGCACGTCGCTCACCTGGTTGGACACGGCGCCCGAGTTGATGCCCTCCATGAGCGCCGCCACGGACGAGGCGTGGCACAGGCGCGTACAGTGGTCGACGTTGTTGGTGCCGAAGCCGGTGCGCACCAGCTTCTGGAACAGGTACGCTTCCTCGTTCGAGCCCTTGGCCGAGCCGAAGCCGGCCAACGCATAGCGATCCTGATTTCTTAGTTCAAGCAATTTCCTTGAAGCAACATCGAGTGCTTCGTCCCACGTCGCCTCGCGGAATACATCCGACCAGTTGCCGGGATCGACCACGAACTCGGCGCTCTTCGGCACACCGGGCTTGCGCATGAGCGGCTTGGTCAGGCGGTGCGGATGGTGCGCGTAGTCGAATCCGTAGCGGCCCTTGACGCACAGCCGCCCGTGGTTCGAGGGGCCGTCGCGCCCGGTGACGAAGCGGATCTTGTTCTCGCCCACGTGGTAGGTGAGCTGGCAGCCGACGCCGCAGAACGGGCACAGCGAGTCGACCTTGCGCTCCGCGACCGCGAAGCCCGCGTCGCGCGCCGGCATGAGCGCGCCGGTCGGACAGGCCTGCACGCATTCGCCGCAGGCCACGCAGGTCGATTCGCCCATCGGATCGTCGAAGTCGAACACGATCTTCGCGTGCTCGCCGCGGAAGGCGTAGCCGATCACGTCGTTCACCTGCTCCTCGCGGCAGGCGCGCAGGCAGCGCGTGCACTGGATGCAGGCGTCCAGGTTGACCGCGATCGCGGGGTGAGACAGATCTGCGCCGGGTTGGGTGCGCGCAGGGAACCGTGGCAATCCGAGACCGAGCTTGTGCGCCCACTGGTCGAGTTCCGAGTCGAGCCGGTATTCCTTTTCCGGCATGTCCGAGAGCAGCAGCTCGAGCACCATCTTCTGCGAGGCCCGGGCGCGCGCCGAGTCGGTGGTGACCTCCATGCCCTCGGTCGGGTAGCGGCAGCACGAGGGCGCGAGCACGCGTTCGCCCTTGATCTCCACCATGCACGCGCGGCAATTGCCATCGGGCCGCAGGCCCGGCTTGTAGCAAAGGTGGGGCACCTCGACGCCGTGGCGCCGCGCGGCTTCGAGGATGGACTCGTCTGGCCGGCCGACCACCGTCGCGCCGTTCAGCTTGAATTCGATCGGCATCGTGGCTAGCTGCCGGTTGGTCGCTCGATCCATCACGTCACCTCGTGAGGGAAGTACTTCATCACGGTAAGCGCCGGGTTGGGCGCCGCCTGGCCAAGGCCGCAGATCGATGCATCGGCCATCGTCTGTGAGAGTTCCCTGAGCAGCGGCTGGTTCCAGCGGCGCTCGCCCATCAGCGCGAGCGCCTTGGCGGTGCCGACGCGGCAGGGCGTACACTGCCCGCAGGACTCGTCGCGGAAGAAGCGCATCAGGTTCTGCGCCGCGTGGTTCGCCTTGTCGCGGTCCGACAGGATCACGACCGCGGCCGAGCCGATGAACGCGCCGTGCGGCTGCAGCGTGTCGAAATCGAGCGGCACGTCACCCAGGCTCGCGGGCAGGATGCCGCCGGAGGCGCCGCCGGGCAGGTAGCCGTAGAACTCGTGCCCCTCTTGCATGCCGCCGCAATACTCGTCAATCAGCTCGCGCACCGTGATCCCCGCCGGCGCGACGTGCACGCCGGGCTTGCGCACGCGCCCCGACACCGAGAACGAGCGCAGGCCCTTCCTGCCGTGCCGCCCGTGCGACGCGAACCAGGCGGCGCCCTTCTCGACGATCTCGCGCACCCAGTACACGGTTTCCATGTTGTGCTCGAGGGTCGGATAGCCGAACAACCCGACCTGCGCGACATACGGTGGACGCAGGCGCGGCATGCCGCGCTTGCCCTCGATCGACTCGATCATCGCGGACTCCTCGCCGCAGATGTAGGCGCCCGCGCCGCGCCGCAGATGGATCGCCGGCAGCGCGCATGGCGGCTTCGCCTTGAGCCGCGCCAGCTCCTTCTCGAGAATCTTCCTGCAGCCCGCATACTCGTCGCGCAGGTAGACGTAGATCTCGCCGACGCCCGCGCACCACGCCGCCACCAGCATGCCCTCGAGGAAGCGGTGCGGGTCGCGCTCCAGGTACCAGCGGTCCTTGAAGGTGCCGGGCTCGCCTTCGTCGATGTTGACGGCCATGAGGCGCGGCGCCTTCTCGGCGGCGACGATGCGCCACTTGCGCCCGGCGGGGAACCCCGCGCCGCCCAGGCCCCGCAGGCCCGAGTCTTCCATGATCTTGGTGAGCTCCTCGCGCGTGCGCTTGCCCGTCAGGCAGTCGGCGATCAGCCGGTAGCCGCCCGCGCGCCGGTACGCCGCGTAATCGATGTAGCGCGGCACCGGGCAACGCGTCGCTTCGTCCTGCACCGTCTCGCGCACCTTCGCCGGCGTCGCAAACGGCACCGGGTTCTGGCCGACCACCACGCACGGCGCCGCTTCACAGCGGCCTACGCAAGGGGCGTGCAGCACGCGGACGTCGGCCCCGAGCACGCTCGGCAGGCGGTGCAGCAGCTCGTGCGCGCCGGCCAGCTCGCAGGCGATCGAGTCGCATACGCGCACGGTGATCCGCGGCGGCGCCCCGGCGCCGTCCCGCACCACGTCGAAGTGGTGGTAGAAGGTCGCAACCTCGTACACCTCGGCGAGCGAGAGCCGCATCTCCTGCGCGAGCGCCGCCAGGTGCGCCGCCGACAGCTGCCCGAAAGCATCCTGGATGCTGTGCAGATGCTCGATCAGCAGGTCGCGCCGGCGCGGCGCGCGGCCGAGCAGCTTGCGCACGTCTTCGAGTGCTCCGGGATCGACGCGCCGACCTTTGGGCGTGGGGCGGACTCTGCCCTTCACGGTTCGTGCCTCCTTGCTTGCGCCGGGCCATTATCGGGCAGGCGGCGGCGCGAAACGCTTGACTGCGGTCAAGCGCTTGGCGACCCAGCTCGCCGCCGCTACCATGCCCGCATGTGCCGCGCGCTCCTGTATCTCGGCCGCCCGGTGGTGCTCGATAACCTGCTGTTCCGGCCCGATTCCGCCCTGGTGCGCCAGAGCTACATGCCGAAGATGCTGCACCTGCTCAACTTGGCAGGGTTCGGCATGCGCGCGTGGGACCGCGCCTCGCACGACCCGGACGCGCCGTTCGCCTATGCCTCGCACTCGCTGCCGGTATTCGACCGGAACCTGAAGAACCTGGCCGAGAAGATCGCCGCCACCTGCGTGCTGGCGCACGTGCGCGGCGTGCCCTACAGCACCGCGGTCGAGATCTCGCTGCAGAACGTGCATCCGTTCCAGTTCGCCGGCGTGCCGCTGGTCATGGCGCACAACGGCGATCTGGCGCAGTTCGCGCGCCTCCGCCCGCTCGTCGCGCGCCACGTCAAGGACGAGTTCGCCGCGCAGGTGCGCGGCACCACCGACAGCGAGTGGATCTACGCGCTGGTGGTGTCGCACCTGAGGAATCCCCGGGCGCGCCCCTCCCAAGGCGAGCTGATCGACGCGATCGCCGCGGCGCTCGGCGTGATCCGCGCCGCGCGCGCCGAGGCAGGCGTCGCCGAGTCGTCCTCGGTAAATCTGTTTCTCGCCGACGGCGCGCAGCTCGCGGCGGTGCGCTACTGCTTCGATTTCGGCTGCTACCCGACCGAAGACCCGGCGCTGGTGCGCCCCGACAGCCTGCGCTACGCGAGCCTCTGGTACACGCTCGGGCGCGACTACGGTCTGCACGACGGCGAGTGGAAGATGACAGGCGGTGCGGAGCACGCCGACGCGCTGCTGATCGCTTCCGAGCCGCTCAGCAGCGATACCGCGGCCTGGGTCGAGGTGCCCGAGTACGGCGTGCTGCACGCCGCGCTGAAGGACCGGCGGCCGGCGATCAGCCAGCACCTTCTCGACTAGGGCCCGCGGCCACAACCTGGCCCGCGTGCGCGGCTTCTAGCCGGTCGCCTTCGCCGCGCGCGCCGCGCAGCCGCGCCAGGCTGATCAGGCGCGTCAGCTGGGTGTTGGTATGCACCATGAGCGCGAGCAGCCGGCCGTGGATCGCGCGCCGCAGCCGCGCCGACACCGCCCCCGAGCGCCAATAGAGCTGGTCGAAGGCCGGCCGCGTGAATTCGAGCAACAGCGCCTTCTCGCGCACGAACGCGGCGGCGCCGTGCGGCGCCCCCGCGAGCAGGCGCAAGAAGCCGGCGAGGTTCCCGGGGCCGTAGAGCACCAGGCGCCGCTCGCGCTCGCCCTGGCGCGCCCATACCTCGACGGCGCCGCGCACCACCGCGTAGCAGGCCGCCGCCGGCGCGTCCGGCACGTACAGCGCCTGGCCGCGCGGCAGCTCGAGCACCGCGGCGCGCGCCGCGACGCGGTCGATGTCCTGCGCCTCGAAGCCCTCGAACAGCGCGAGCAGCGGCAGGAATTGCCGGAAATCGAACGATGCACGCGCGACGCGCGGCACGCCCGCGAGCGGATCGCCCGCGGGCAGCGGCACCGCGGCGCGGTCCTCCGCCGAGGGTACGGCGAGCAGCTGCGCGGTCAGGTTCTCGATCTTCGCGCACAGCGCCTCGGTGACCGCGTGCTGCACCGCGAGCGCTGGTGGCGTGTGCTGCACGGCGAGCGCGCGAAAGTCGTCGCGCGCCAGGTACCAGCCCTCCACCGGCTCGCTCGCGACCACCGTCGCCGAGACCGTGCCGCGCTCGATGAGCGCCATCTCGCCGAGGACCGCGCCCGCGCCGACCTCGTTCACCACCAGCCGCTCGCCGCCGGGCAGCACGACGAGCGCCTGCGCGCGCCCCGAGCGCAGCACGTACGCGCCCTGCGCCGCCTGCCCGTAGCGCAGCAGGCGCGCGCCAGCGGCGAACGACACCGGCCGGGCAACCGAAAGCAGCAGCTCGCGCGCCTCTCGGTCCAATTTATCGAGGAAGGTCCTTCCAGCCTCCATGGCGGATCAATGTAACATTTCACGCGGTCGTCCAAAGAGGAGCGGCGCGGTGAAGCACACTACAGAGTCACTTCGACGCATGAAGTCGGTGACGCGGATCCCGATGCTTACGGCCTACACGGCTCCCGTGGCCCGCTGCCTCGAGCAGGCGGGGATCCCCGTGATCCTGGTGGGCGACTCGGTCGGCATGGTGGAAATGGGCTTCGACAGCACGCGCCAGGTGACCATCGAGCACATGCAATATCACGTCGGCGCGGTGCGCCGCGGCGCGCGCGAGACCCACATCGTCGGCGACCTGCCCTACGGCTGCGACGACGATCCGGCGACGGCGCTGCGCAGCGCGCGCCTGCTCGTCGGCGCCGGCGCCGACAGCGTCAAGCTGGAAGGCCCCAAGTACGACGTCATCCGCCATCTCGTCGCGAACGGCATCGATGTAATGGGTCACACGGGGTTGACGCCGCAGACGGCGACCAGCTTCAGGCAGGTCGGCCGCGACAGCGCCGACTCCGAGCGCGTGCAGAACGAGGCGATCGGCATCGCCGCGGCAGGGGCCTACATGATCGTACTCGAGCACATTCCGGAGGCGCTCGGGGCGGCGATCACGGGCGCGGTCCCGGTGCCGACGATCGGCATCGGCGCCGGCAGGGCCTGCGACGGGCAGGTGCTCGTCATCAACGACGCCCTCGGCCTGAGCGAGCGGCTGCCGCCGTTCGCCAGGCGCTACGCGGATCTCGGCAAGACCATCGTCGACGCCGCGCAGGCCTTCGCCAGCCAGGTCAGGGACAGCTCATTCCGGTGAGGAGCGCATGGAACTGGGTCTGAAGGACAGATGCGCCCTGGTCACCGGCGGCAGCATGGGCATCGGCAAGGCTGCCGCGCTCGAGCTCGCCGCCGAAGGCTGCCGCGTCGCAATCGCCGCGCGCGGTATGGAGGCGCTCGCGCAGGCCGCCGGGGAAATCCGGCGCAACGCGCAGGGCGAAGTGCTCACCGTGCAGGTGGACTGCACGAAGCCCGCCGAGATCCGGCGCATGATCGGCGAGGTGCTCGCGCGCTTCGGACGCATCGACGTGCTGGTCAACAGCATCGGCGCGGCGAAGTCCGGGCACTTCCTTCGCCTGACCGAGGAGGAATGGCGCGAGAGCCTCGAGCTGAAGCTCTTCGGCATCGTCCACTGCTGCCGCGAGGTCATTCCGCACATGCAGCGCCAGCGCTGGGGGCGCATCGTGAACCTCATCGGGCACCGCGGCCGCCAGCCCGAGGCGCAGGCGATGCCGGCAGGCGTAGCGAATGCAGGCCTGATCAACTTCACCAAGGCGCTCGCCGACGAGTTCGTCCGGGACGGCATCCTGGTGAACGGGGTGAGCCCCTGCCCGATGGAAACGCGCCGGCTCGATTACATGGTCAAGGCGAAGGCGTCGCTGATGAACATCTCCGAGGAAGCGGCGCGCGAGGAATTCCTGCGCGACATCCCCATCGGCCGCTTTGCGCATCCGGAGGAGATCGCGCCGCTGATCGCTTTCCTCGCCTCCGCGCGCAACACGTACATCAGCGGCACCACTATCAGCATCGACGGAGGCGCGACGCGCGCAGCGTGAAGAAGCGAAGCCTACCTCTCGCGCGCGTCTACCGGCTGCTCGAGCCCGGCCCGGTGGTGCTGCTGACGACCGCACGCAAGGGGCGGCCGAACGTGATGACGATGTCCTGGCACACGATGCTGGAATTCGAGCCGCCCCTGGTCGGCTGCGTCGTCAGCAACCGCAATTTCAGCTTCGACATGCTGCGCAAGACACGGGAGTGCGCGATCAACATCCCGACCGTCGAGCTCGCGGCGCAGACGGTGCGGGTCGGCAACTGCTCGGGCAGGAGGAAGGACAAGTTCGCCGCCTTCGGGCTGACGCCGGTGCCGGCCGAACGCGTCGCGCCGCCCCTGATCGGCGAGTGCTATGCCAATCTCGAGTGCAAAGTCGTCGATACCCGCATGGTCGAGAAGTACAATTTCTTCGTGCTCGAGGTGGTGAAGGCCTGGATCGACCCGGAGAAGAAGAACCCGCGCACCATCCACCACCGCGGAATGGGCGTCTTCGCGGTCGACGGCCGAACGATCAGGCTTCCTTCGCGCATGAAGTAGCCGCGGGGATTGATCCAGCGCAAAGGCGCCGGAGCGCGCGCGGCTAGGCTTGATCCATCGAATTCTCAGCGGACGAACGCACATGGCACTAGTCCAGGCCGAACCGAAAGCGCCCTCGCACGCGCAGAGCTTCACGCTGACACTCGAGCAGGGGCTGGGCTACGAGTTCCGCGTCAAGTTCGACTGGCCCGGAGTCCCGGACCTGTTGCTGGACGAGCCCGAGCCGCTCGGCGGCAAGCGGGGCCCGAATGCCGCGCGCCTTGTCGCTGCCGCAGTGGCGAACTGCCTGTCGGCGAGCCTGGTGTTCTGCATGCAGGGCAAGTTCAAGCAGAATCCGGGGCCGATCAAGGCCGCGGTCACCGGCACGCTCGAGCGCAACGAGCGCGGCCGCTACCGCATTGCCGGCATCGACGTCGCGATCGCGCTGTCGGACGAGGCGGGCGCGATCCAGCATTTCGGCCGCTGCGCCGAGCAGTTCGAGGACTTCTGCATCGTCACCGAGAGCATTCGCAAGGGCATTCCCGTATCGGTCAAGGTGACCGACGCGGCCGGGAAACTCGTGCACCAGAACGGCTGATCAGCGCTCGGGCTCCGGAAAGCGCCGCATGCGCCACAGGCCCGGGAAGAAGCGCGTCCAGGACCACGCCACCAGCATCGTTGCCACTCCGCCGACCACCACCGCAGGCACCACGCCCCACCAGGCCGCGGTGACGCCCGATTCGAACTCGCCCAATTCGTTGGAAGCGCCGATGAATACCGCGTTCACCGCGCTTACCCGGCCGCGGATCGCGTCAGGCGTGGCGAGCTGCACGAGCAGGTTGCGCACGTAGACGCTCACCATGTCGGCCGCGCCGAGCGCGAACAGCGCGGCGAGCGACACCCACAGCAGCGTCGAGACGCCGAATGCCACGGTCGCAGCGCCGAAGACGGCCACCCCGCCGAACATCCAGCGCCCGACGTGGCTCTGGATCGGGCGCAAGGCGAGCGCGAGGCCGCACAGCGCGGCACCCAGCCCCGAGGCGGTGCGCAGAAAGCCCAGACCCGACGGACCGACGTGCAGGATGTCGGACGCGTACGCGGGCAGCAGTGCGGTCGCGCCGCCGAACAGCACCGCGAACAGGTCCATCGAGATCGCGCCGAGGATCACCGGCCGCGAGCGCACAAATGCGAGCCCGGAAAGCAGGTTCTGCCAGCTGAGCGGGGCGCGCGCTGGCGCCGCTCCACCCAGCACGCGCGCGGCGAGCATGAGCGCCACCGCCGCGGCGAGCAGCAAGGCGACCGCGAGGTACACGCTCTCGGCGCCCGCGAAGTAGAGCAACCCGCCGAGCGCAGGGCCCGTGATGCGCGCCACCTGCATCGCAGAGGAGTTGAGGGCGACCGCGTGGCCGTAGCTTTCTACCGGCACCACGTTCGGCAGCAGCGCCTGCAAAGCCGGCATCGAGAAGGCGCGCGCGATGCCGAACAGGCTCATTATCGCGAACACCGGCCACACCTGGGCCGCGCCGACGCGCGAGTAGAGCGCGAGCAGGAGCGCGCCCGCCGCCTGCAGTGCGAAGCAGGCCGCCGCAATGCGGCGCCGGTCGTAATGGTCCGCGGCGTGGCCGGCGGGCAGGATGAGGACGACGAACGGCAAGAACTGCGACAGGCCGATGAGGCCCAGGTCGAGCGCAGCGTGCGTGCGCTCGTAGACCTGCCAGCCGACGGCCACCACCAGCATCTGCTGGGCGAGCGTGCCGAGGACGCGCGCCGCGAAGTAGCGGCCGAAGCCGCCGCGGCGCAGCACGCCGAAGGCGGGCCCGGCTGCGCGCGCCACGGAGCGCTACTTGAGGACCGACCTGAGCGTCTTGCCCATCTCGGCGGGGTTGCGCGTCACCTTGATGCCGCAGGCCTCCATCACGGCGAGCTTCTCCTGCGCGGTGCCCTTGCCGCCCGAGATGATCGCGCCCGCGTGCCCCATCCTCTTGCCCGGCGGCGCGGTGATGCCAGCGATGAAGCCGACCACGGGCTTCTTCATGTTGTGCTTGACCCACTGCGCGGCGGTCTCCTCGTCCGAGCCACCGATCTCGCCGATCATCACTACCGCATCGGTGCCCGGGTCGTCGTTGAACAGCTTCATCACGTCGACGTGCTTCAGGCCGTTCACCGGGTCGCCGCCGATGCCGACCGCGCTCGACTGGCCGATGCCGAGCTCGGTGAGCTGGCCGACCGCCTCGTAGGTGAGCGTGCCCGAGCGCGACACCACGCCGACGCGCCCCTTCTTGTGAATGTGACCCGGCATGATGCCGATCTTCAGCTCGCCCGGCGTGATCAGGCCCGGGCAGTTCGGACCGATGAGACGCGTGCGGCGGTTCTGCTTCCTCATGCGGTCGCGCACCTCGATCATGTCGCGCACCGGGATGCCCTCGGTGATGCAGATCACGAGGTCGAGGTCGGCTTCGACGGCCTCCCAGATCGCCGCCGCGGCGAAGGGCGGCGGAACGTAGATGACCGACACCGTGGCGCCAGTCCGCTCCTTCGCGTCCTTCACCGTCGCATAGATCGGGATGCCCTCGAAGTTCTCGCCGGCCTTGTTCGGGTTGACGCCCGCGACGTAGCACGCGCGACCGTTCGCGTACTCGCGGCTGGTGCGCGTGTGGAACTGGCCGGTCTTGCCGGTGATGCCCTGCGTGATGAC
>DASPRX010000248.1:0-5808 GCA_035624235.1 Burkholderiales bacterium
CGCGGCGAGCGTGCGACGGAACGCGCCGATCTCGCGCCACACCGCCGGGCTCCACGCCCGCGCGCGCCAACGGCGCAGCGCCACTGGGATCACGCGCCGCACGCTGC
Organism: Burkholderiales bacterium; assembly: GCA_035624235.1. Lineage (GTDB taxonomy): Bacteria > Pseudomonadota > Gammaproteobacteria > Burkholderiales > SG8-39 > DAHVFK01. The sequence continues at coordinate 108 of DASPRX010000248.1, forward strand.
GATGCATCGCGGGCACGGCCGAGAAGGCCTCCTCGACCACCCAGTCGATCGCCGCGCCGGGCAGCGCGCGCGCCGCGTCGCTCACCGCGGGGCAGTGGTGCACGACGTCGCCGAGCGAGGAGGTCTTCACGAAGAGGATGCGGGGCATGGTCGGCTAGAATACGGCCGCCGATTCTACGGGATAACCCACTTGAGCACCGGCGTTCGCGCCCCCGTCTCCGCCGTCCTCGTCACGCGCAACGCGGCCGCCCAGCTCGGCGCCTGCCTGGAAAGCGCCGCCTTCGTCGACGATATCGTGGTCGTAGACTCGGGCAGCGAGGACGCGACCTGCGAGATCGCCGAGCGCTACGGCGCCCACGTCGTGCACAAGGAATGGATGGGCTTCGGCCGCCAGAAGCAATTCGCCGTCGAACAAGCGCGGCACGATTGGGTGCTGTGCCTGGACGCCGACGAGCGCGTGTCCGAGCCGCTCGCCGCGAGCATCGCCGGCGCGCTCGCCGCGCCGGTCGCGCCCGTGTACCGCATGGCGCGCAGGAACCGCTTCCTCGGCAGGTGGCTCTCGCACGGCGAGGGCTATCCGGACTGGAGCCCGCGCCTCTTCGACCGTCGCGAGGCGCGCTGGAGCGACGACGCGGTGCACGAGAAGGTGCTCTTCGCGGTGACCCCCGGAACCCTGGCGGGCGACCTGCTGCACGACTCGGCCGAGGACCTCGAAGCTTACCTCGCCAAGCAGAACCGCTACACCACGCTCGCCGCCGCGGACCTGTTCGCGCGCGGGCGCGAAGCCGGCGCGGCGCACATGCTGTTTTCGCCCCTGGTGCGCTTCTTCAAGTTCTACATCCTGCGGCTCGGCTTCCTGGACGGCCTGCCGGGCCTCGTGCACATATCGATCGGCTGCATGAACAGCTACCTCAAGTACGCCAAGCTGATCGAGCTGCACAAGGCCAAGAGGAACGCATGAACGTGCTGGTCACCGGCTGCGCCGGCTTCATCGGCATGCACTGCGCCAGGCGCCTGCTCGAGCGCGGCGACGAGGTGACCGGGATCGACAACCTGTCGCCCTACTATTCGGTGCAACTCAAGCGCGACCGGCTCGGGCAGCTCGAAGGCCGCAAGGATTTCCGCTTCGAGCAGCTCGATCTGGCGGATGCCGGGGCGCTCGGCAAGCTCGTTGCGCGCGCGAAGCCCGCCGCGGTGCTGCACCTCGCGGCCCAGCCGGGAGTGCGCTATGGCCTCGAGAACCCGGCGTCCTACGTGCAGGCCAACCTGGTCGGCTTCGCCAACCTGCTCGAGGCGCTGCGCGCACACCCGCCCAGGCACCTCGTGTACGCCTCGAGCTCGAGCATCTACGGCGGCAACGCGCGCCTGCCGTGGTCCGAGACGGACAACGTCGATCATCCGGTGAGCCTGTACGCGGCGACCAAGAAATCGAACGAGCTGATGGCGCACGTGTACAGCCACCTCTTCGCCATGCCGACCACGGGGCTGCGCTACTTCACGGTGTACGGACCCTGGGGCCGGCCCGACATGTCGCCGGTGCTCTTCGCGCGCGCGATCATGGAAGGGCGGCCGATCAAGGTGTTCAACCACGGCGACATGCAGCGCGACTTCACCTACGTGGACGACGTGGTCGAGGGCACGCTGCGCGTGCTCGACAGCCCGGCGGCGCCGGACGCGGCCTTCGACGCGGTCGCACCCAGCCCCGCGACCAGCTGGGCGCCCTGGCGCGTGCTGAACATCGGCAACCACCAGCCGGTCGGGCTGCTCGATTACATCGCCATGCTCGAGCACGCGCTTGGCCGCAAGGCGCTGAAGGAATTCGCGCCGATGCAGCCGGGCGACGTACGCAGCACCTACGCCGACGCGCGGCTGCTCGAGCGCGCGGTCGGCTTCGCGCCCGCGACGCCGCTCGAGGAGGGCCTGGCGCGCTTCGCCGAATGGTTCAAGCGCTACTACGGTTACGCCTGATGGGCGAACCGAGCGCAAAGCCGCGCGGCGGCCCGGCGCTGCAGTGGTGGCGGCTCAAAAGGAGCCTCGGGCGGCGCTGGCGCGAATGGCGCATGCCGCATGGCTTCCAGCGCCTGGGTACGCGCTACGGCGGTTGGTGGGTGTACGGCCCCGCCATTGGCCGCGACCCCCTGCTCATCGATTGCGGGCTGGGATTCGACCTAAGCTTCCCGGAGGCCTTCCTGCGCCGCTTCGGCGGGCGCGCGATCGGCGTCGACCCGAACCCACGTGCGCTCGAGTACGCACGCACGCATCGGCCGGCGAACATGGAAGTGCGCGCCGCAGCGCTCTGGGGCGAAGCCGGCCGCACGCTCGAATTTCACATGCCGCGCCACGCGGAGCACCTGCCGCAGGGCGCCGACGGCGTCTCGGGCAGCCTGCTGGCGAGCCATGCCTACGCCGGCGAGGAACGGATCGCGGTGCGCACCACATCGCTCGAGGAGCTTCTCGCCCAGACCGGGCGCGCCGAATGCGACGTGCTCAAGCTCGACGTCGAGGGGGCCGAATACGAGGTGCTCGCGGCCCTCTGCGCGAGCGGCGCGATCCGGCGCGCGCGCCAGGTCCTGGCCGAATTCCACCACGGCTGGACCGAGCACCCGCTAGAGCACACGCAGGCGCTCGCCGCGAAGATCGAAGCGGCCGGCTTCGAGCTCGCGCACACGGAAAACCGCAACTACCTGTTCGTCCGGCGCGATACCCGCCATGTCCGCTGAGCTCGCCGCGCCGGGCAGCATCCTGGTCATCAACGTCTCACGCATCGGCGACACGCTGCTCGCCACGCCCGCCTTGCGCGCGCTCTCCTATGCGTGGCCGAAGGCGCGCATCACCGTGCTCGCGCACCCCAAGCGCGCCGAAATCCTGCGTCACCTGCCGTTCATCGCCGAAGTCGGCGAGATCACCAAGCACCGCGCCTTCTGGCGCGACCGGTTAGGAGGCCGGCGTTGGGACCTGGCGCTGGTGCTCGGCTTCGACGCGGCGCTGGTCGCGTACGCCGAGCGCGTCGCCGACAAGGTGGTCGCCTTTCGGCAGAGCGACGTGTACCTGAACGACCGGCTGTACGCCTGCGTCGAGCCGCCTGCGTTCCAGAGCATGCATTCGGCGCTCGGCCCCCTCCTGCTGACCCGCGCGCTCGGCCTGGCCGACGCAGGCTATCGGCTCCTTTATGCCGTCACGCCGGAGGAGCAGGAGTGGGCGCGCGCCGCGCTCGGTCGCGTGGTGCCGGTGGGCGCGCGGCCGGTCGTCGGGCTGCAGGTCGCGAGCTTTCCCACCAAGGCCTACCGCGACTGGCCGGTCGCGCAGTTCGCTGACCTGTGCGCTCGCATCGAAGAGCATTGGCCGCGGGCGCATTTCGTGCTGCTCGGCGGCAAGCTCGAGCGGCCACGCATCGACGAGCTGGCAGGGAGGCTCGGTGCGCGCGCGGGCTCGTTCGCCGGCACGCTCACGCTGCGCCAGAGCGCAGCGGTGATGAGCCGGCTGGATCTGTACATTGGGGTCGACACAGGACCGACGCACATCATGGGCGCGCTCGAGCCACCCATGGTGGCGCTGTACCACTGCTACTCGCCGAGCCGGCTGCTCGCGCCGCTCGAGCGCCCCGCATGCTACGTCGTCGACCATCCGCGCGCGGCCGAGGGCTGCGGTCCCGAGACGCCGATGGCGGAAATCGAGGTCGAGACCGTGTGGCACAAGGTGCTCGAAGCGCTCGCGCCGCATTCCGCGGCATGAATTTCGCGCTCGTCACTACCAACCTGCGCGGCGGCGGCGCGGAAAAATCGATGCTGCGGCTCGCCGCCGCGCTTGTCGCGCGCGGCAATCGCGTGCACCTGATCCTGCTCGAGCACGTGGTCGAGCACGAGCTGCCGGCGGGGATCGAGCTGCACGCGCTTACGCCGCCCCGCCGGGCGATCGGCAAGGGCCTGCTCGGCCGCATGCTCGCTGCCGCGCGCCTGCGCGCGCTGTACCGGAGGCTCCGCTTGAGCGCTGACTGCCTGACCGTATCCACCCTGCCGTTCGCCGACCGGGTGGTGGCTGCCGCTCACCTGCCGAATGTGTGGTTTCGCATCGCCAACACGCTCTCGGCCGAGATCGAGCGGCTTTCGCCGGCGAAGCGCGCGCGGCGGCTCGCGCGCTACCGGCACCTTTACGAGGGACGCAATCTGGTGGCCGTGTCCGACGGCGTGGCCGCAGACCTGCGCGGCACGCTCGGCCTCGAGCGCGCGCGCATCGTGCGCATCTACGGCGGTTTCAACCTCGCCGCGCTGCGCGCCGCCGCCGTGCGCGCCGAGCCCGACCTGCCGCGCGAGCCCTTCGTGCTGCACGCCGGCCGCTTCATGCCGCAGAAGCGCCACGACCTGCTGCTCGACGCGTGGGCCGCGGCGCAGCTGCCGCACAAGCTCGTCCTCCTGACTCAGCCTTCCCCCGAGCTCGAGTCCTTGATCTCGGCCCGCGGAATGAAGGAGCGCGTGCTCGTCGCAGGGTTCCGCCCCAACCCCTATCCCTGGATGCGCGCCGCCGAGCTGCTGGTGCTCTGCTCGGACCGCGAAGGCATGCCGAACGTGCTCGTGGAAGCGCTCGCCTGCGGCACGCGCGTGGTCAGCACCGACTGCCCCTCCGGCCCGCGCGAGGTGCTGCGTGGCGAGCTCGCGCGCTGGCTGGTACCGTGCGGCGATGTCGGAGCGCTTGCACGCGCCATGCGCGCGGCGCTCGAGGCGCCACGCCCGGGGCCGGACGCTGTGCCGCCGGAATTCACGGCCTCGCGCATGGCCGCCGGATATGAGGCGTTGGCGCAATGAACGAGCGCTCGGCCAAAGACCGATTCGAGTTCGGGCAGAACTGGCAGGAGTACTCCGCGCTCGTCAACGAGGCCCGCATCGCCGAGGCGAAGCGCAGGCTGGCCGCGATGCTCCAGACGGACGACCTCGCGGGCCGCAGCTTCCTGGACGTCGGCTGCGGATCCGGCCTGCATTCGCTCGCGGCGCTCCGCATGGGCGCCGCCCGGGTAGTGGCCATCGACCTCGATCCACGATCGGTCGAAACGACGCGCGCCTTGCTCGAGCGCTTCGCGCCCGGCCACGGTGCCGTGGTCAAGGAGATGAGCGCCTTCGACCTCGAGGGGCTGCCGTTCGGTCGATTCGACATCGTCTACTCTTGGGGGGTGCTGCACCACACCGGCGACATGGCGCGCGCCCTCAAAGCGGCGGCAGGCTGTACGAAGCCGGGCGGCCTGTTCGCCGTCGCGTTGTACGGCAAGACGCGTTTCTGCGGCATGTGGAAGCGAATCAAGCGCTGGTACATCAACGCGTCGCCCGATCGGCAAGCGCGCGCCGAAAAGACCTACGTTAGCCTGTTCGGCGCGTATCTGCTGCTGAGGGGCAAGCGTCTGGCCGCGCACATCGAGAACTACAACCGCAAGCGCGGGATGGACTTCCACCATGACGTGCGCGACTGGATAGGAGGCTATCCCTACGAATCGATCGCGCCCGACGAGCTGGTCGCGCTGCTCGAGCCGCTCGGCTTCGCAATCGTCTGGAAGAATGTGAAAAGACGCTCCGGCCTGTTCGGTTCCGGCAACGACGAATACCTTCTGCGATGTGCGGGATCCTCGCCCTCGTAGCCACGCCGTGGCAGCAGGCCGGAGAGGCGGCGCTGCGCCCGCTCGAGCCGCGCGGACCGGACGGAACGGCCTTCTGGCAGA
>DASPRX010000051.1:0-22668 GCA_035624235.1 Burkholderiales bacterium
GAAGTCGTTGCGAGCGCGCCGCCGCTGATGGGTTACCTGGGGGAGGCTTCGCTCGTGCACTTCGATGAGCTGAAGCGACTGCTCGAGGCCGCCGGCGTGCCGTATGTGCTCAATCCGCGTTTGGTGCGCGGCCTCGACTATTACAATCTCACGGTCTTCGAATGGATCTCGGACGCCCTCGGGGCGCAGGGCACGATTTGTGGCGGCGGACGCTATGACGGCCTGTTCGCACAGATTGGCGGCAAGCCGGCGCCGGCGGCCGGGTTCGCCATGGGAAATGAGCGCCTTATCGCGCTGCTGCGCGAAGCGGGCGCGGCGCGGCAGTCGCGGATTCCGGACGCCTACGTGGTCGCGCAGGGCGAGGGCGCGCAGCCCTATGCGCTGGTGCTCGCGGAGGAGCTGCGCGCGGCCGGTTACGCGGTGGTGCAACACGCCGGAGGCGGCAGCTTCAAGTCGCAATTGAAGAAGGCCGATGCGAGTGGCGCGTGGACGGCGCTAATCGTCGGCGAAGACGAAGTACGGGCGCGGCAGATTGCGGTCAAGCTGTTACGGCGCAAGGAACCACAGTTCAGCGTTCGACGCGAGGAGGCGGTGGCCGCCTTCGGCGACGCATTGCAGAGGGCAAAGTCATAGCATGGCACTCGATCATCAAGAGCAGGAACAGATTGAAGCGCTGAGGTCCTGGTGGCGGGAGAACGGCAACCGGGTGCTGCTCGTCGTGTCCGCCGTACTGATCGCTATCGCGGCGTGGCGCGGCTGGGATTGGTACCAGCGCAGGGAGGCAGTGCAGGCGAGCGTGCTTTACGAGGCGCTCACCAAGGCCGTGGCGACGGGCGACGCGAAGACGATGCGCGACGCTGGCGGCGAGCTGGCGGAGAAGTATCCGGGCACCGTCTACGCGTCTATGGCGGCCCTCGTCTCGGCGCGCTTTTATTTCGACCGGCGCGACGACAAGAGCGCCGAGGCGCAGTTGCGCTGGGTGCTCGAGCGCTCGCCGTCGGACAATTTCAAGGACATAGCGAGGCTGCGCCTCGCGGCGATCTTGCTCGACAGGAAGTCCTACGACGAGGCGCTCAAGCTGGTCGACGCGAAGCACGGTGCGGCCTATGCGGCGCAGTACGCCGCGCTCAAGGGCGACATTCTGGCTGCTCAGCACCAGATAGCCGCTGCGCGCGCGGCGTACCAGCTGGCGCTGGACAAGGCGGGCGCGCAGGAAGGCGCTTTCCGCGAGAGCGTACGCATGCGGCTGGAGGCTCTGGGCGGATGAGAATGCGCACGCTGCTCGTGCTGCTCGCCGCGGGTCTCGCGCTGGGGGCTTGCTCGAGCCTGAACCCGATGAACTGGTTCAGCGGCCCGTCCGGCCCGACGCCGGCGCCGCTCACGCCCATCGCCGATGCCAAGGCAGTGCGCGTGCTCTGGTCGGCGAGCCTGGGCGGAGGCGGCAGCTTCACCTTCAGCCCGGTGTTCGCAGGCGATGGCGTGTTCGCTGCCGACCGCGACGGAGCGGTCGCGTCGTTCGATGCGGCGAGCGGGCGGCAGCGCTGGCGCGTGTCGCTCGAAGCGCGTCTCTCGGGCGGAGTGGGCAGTGATGGCGCGCAGGTGGCCGTCGCGACCGACGAAGGCGAGGTGTTCGCCCTCGATGCACAAAGCGGCAAGGTTCGCTGGCGCGCGCGCGTTTCGAGCGAAGTGCTGGCGGCGCCGGCCGTTGGCGCGGGGCTGGTGCTGGTGCGCAGCGAGGACAGCCGTATCTTCGCGTTCGATGCCGTCGACGGCAAGCGCGTCTGGGTGTACCAGCGGGCGCCTTCCTCGCTCATCGTGCGTTCTCCGGCAGGAGTCACGATCGATGGGGACACCGCGTACGCAGGCTTTTCCGGCGGCAAGCTAGTCGCCATCGCGTTGAACAACGGCATCGCCCGCTGGGAGGGAAGCGTGGCGGTGCCGCGCGGCGCGACCGAGCTGGAGCGCATCACCGAGGTGCTCGGCAGTCCTGTCGTGCGCGGGCGCGAGGTCTGCGCCGCGGCCTACCAGGGCCGCGTCGCGTGCTTCGACACGGGGAGCGGAAATCTGCTGTGGTCGCGCGAGATGTCATCCGTGAACGGGGCGAGCGTCGACGAGACGAACGTCTACGTGAGCGACGACGGTGGTGCCGTGTACGCGTTCGAGCGGCGCAGCGGCCGCAGCCTGTGGAAGCAGGACCGACTGGCCAACAGGCAGTTGTCGCTGCCGCTGTCGGTCGGCTCGGAAATCGTCGTCGGCGACCTGGAAGGTTACGTGCACTTCCTCGCGCGCGATTCGGGGGCCTTCGTTGCACGCATGGCGACCGGCGGTTCGCCGATCCGCGCGGCGCCCATCCGCCTGCCGGAAGGCTGCCTGGTGCAGACGCAAAGCGGCGGCCTGTTCGCGCTGGCTCTGTAGCGCCGCGGCATGCAATGAAGGCGGTCATCGCCCTCGTCGGGCGCCCGAACGTCGGCAAGTCGACGCTGTTCAACCGCATCACCCGCAGCCGCGATGCAATCGTGGTCGATGTCCCGGGGGTGACGCGCGACCGGCATTACGGCGAAGGCCGGCTCGACGACCGCTCCTTCATCGTCATCGATACCGGCGGCCTCGAGCCAGGAGCGGCCGACGCGATCTTTGCGGCCATGGCACGCCAGACCGAGCAGGCGATCACGGAGGCCGACGCAGTCGTGCTCGTGGTCGACGGCCGGACAGGATTGACCGCCGCCGATCGTGAGATCGCGGTGCGGCTGCGCAAGCTGAAGGAGCGCGTGCACGTCGCGGTAAACAAGTGCGAGGGACTTGCGCCCGAGGCGGCGGCCGCCGAGTTTCACGAGCTCGGGCTCGGCGCGCCCGCCGCGATTTCCGCTGCGCACGGCGAGGGCGTGGGCGATCTGCTCGAAGCGGTACTCGCCGGCGTGCCACAGGAGGCCGAGCTCGAGGAAAGCGCGCAACGGCATCCGCGCGTCGCGATCGTGGGTCGGCCGAACGTCGGCAAATCGACGCTGGTCAACGCGCTGGCGGGCGAAGAGCGGGTCATCACCTTCGACCAGCCCGGCACCACCCGCGACGCGATCGACGTGCCATTCGAGCGCGGCGGAAAGCGCTACACGCTGGTGGATACCGCCGGCCTGCGCAAGCGGGGCAAGCAGGGCGAAGCGGTGGAGCGCTTCTCGATCGTAAAGACGCTGCAGGCGATCGAGGGCGCGAACGTAGCCATATTCATGCTGGACGCGCTCGAGAGCGTGAGCGACCAGGACGCGCATGTCGCGGGCTACATTCTCGAGCGGGGGCGCGCGGTGGTGATCGCAGTGAACAAATGGGACGCGGCGGACCGCGAGCAGCGCGATCGCGTGAAGCAGGAACTCGCCTGGAAGCTAGGGTTTCTCGGCTTCGCCGATGCGCATTTCATTTCCGCGCGCGGTGGCAGGGGATTGAGCGAGCTGATGCGCTCCGTGGACGCGGCCTACGCTGCCGCGATGGCGAAGCTGTCGACGCCGCGGCTTACCCGAGCGCTGATCGCCGCCGTGCAGCAGCAGGCCCCTCCGCGCAAGGGCCTGGTGCGGCCCAAGCTTCGTTATGCGCATCAGGGCGGGATGAATCCACCGCGCATCATCATTCATGGCAACGCGCTCGACGCTGTGCCCGACAGCTATCGACGCTACCTGGAGGCTAGGTTTCGGAAGGCGTTTTCCCTGCGCGGCACGCCGCTTTCGGTGGAGTTCCGTACGCACGGCAACCCGTTCCTCGGGCGCCGGCAAGCGCGTCGGGGCTAACTCCGGAGAGTTTATGTTGACATCAGAAACATGATTGGCGCCATAATGTTGTCGATGCCTACATATCCCCGTCAGAAGCAGCGATATCACCATGGCGACCTGCGCGCGGCTCTGACGCAGGCGGCGGCCGCACTGCTGGAGGAGCGCGGCGTCCGCGGAGTGACGTTGCGTGAGGCGGCGCGGCGCGCCGGGGTGTCGCATGGCGCACCGTATCGGCACTTCGCCGGCCGCGAGGCGCTGCTTGCGGAACTTGCGCGCGACGGGTTCGCGCGCCTGGCGGCCGCGCTCAATGCGGCAGCGCCGCGCGGAGGGCGAGCGGTGGCGCGGGCCTACATCCATTTCGCGCTCGCCCAGCCGGACCGCTTCCGCCTGATGTTCGCGCTCGCGGCGGGTGCCAGGCGCGCGGAGGCCTGGCGCGACACGCTGCAGGATACGACGCGCGCCTTTGCGCGCGCATTTTCGGATCTGGCGGAAGCGCAGGATGCACAGCGCGCCGCGGCGGCCGCATGGAGCCTCGTGCACGGCCTCGCACAACTGCTGCTGGACGGGCACCTTGGTGCAGCGACGGGCGACGGGAGCGCCGACGAGCGCTTTGTCGACGACGTGCTCGGCGCGCTGCGCTTCAGCCTGCGCGCGCACGCCTCTCGGCTTACCGCGTAGCGCCACGACCCGGGCCGCCATGCCAGTCGCCGCACGCCTCGCGATCTATTACTTCGCGCACTTCGCCTACGCCGGCGCGTTCATGGCGTATTTTCCGCTTTATCTGGCTGAACGCGGGCTAGACGCCGGCAGAATCGCCGTGGTGCTCGCGCTTCCTCAGATGGCGCGCGTCTTCGCCCCGGGACTCTGGGGCTTGGTCGCGGATCGCTGGCGTGCGCAACGCGCGGTCGTGGTGCTTTCCTGTAGCGCGCTCGCAGCGGGCCTCGCGCTGCTGCCGGTCGCGCATGGGTTCGCCGGCATCGCAGCTCTCATCGCGCTGATGAGCGTGTTGTCCGCGGGCGCGATGCCGCTCGTGGAGGCCATCACCTTGGCGTCGCTCGCCGGACAGAGCGGGCGTTACGGGCCGATCCGGCTGTGGGGATCATTCGGCTTCATCGGCGCGGTACTCGGCGCGGGTGCCTGGCTGGACGCTGCCGCGGTGCGCCTGCTGCCCGCCGTGCTGCTTGGTCTCGCGCTCGTTGCGCTGGCGGCGGCGCTCGCCCTGCCCGGCGCGAGCACGCACGCCCCGGCACCAGCCGACGAGGGGGACCGCGGGCGCTTCGCGAACGGCAGCGTGCGGGCGCTGCTTGCCGCCGGCTTCTGCATGGCCGTCGCGCACGGCGCGTTGTACGCGTTCTTCAGTCTGCAGCTGGAGCACCTGGGCTACAGCGGCAAGGCGATCGGCGCACTCTGGACGCTTGGCGTGTTGGCCGAGATTGGCGTGTTCCTGTATCTGCCCGCGATCTTCAGGCGCTTTGCACTGTCTACCATCCTGCAGGCGAGCCTTCTCGCCGCGGTGCTACGGTTTCTGGCGATCGCTTGGGCGGCCGAGCATGTGGCTGTGCTGATTCTGGCCCAGCTCCTGCACGCGGCGACCTTCGGCGCGTTTCACTCCGCTTCCGTGGCTGCGGTGTACCGGCTGTTCCCCCGCTCCGCGCAGGCGCGCGGGCAAGCGCTGTTTTCCAGCCTGAGCTACGGCGCCGGAAGCGCCGTCGGCACGCTGCTCGCCGGTTGGGCGTGGGGGTGGTACGGCGCTCCGGCGGCGTTCTCGCTGTCCGCGGCCGCCGCTCTGGCGGGGGCCTATCTAGCACACAAGCTCAAGCGCGCGCGGATCTAGAATAGCGTCCAAGATTCCGCATGAAGCGAGCGGCGGCGACCGTCGTTTGCTGCGGCCTGCCTGCGCCGATAGCCGCTTGTCACACCGCGCGTGCGGGGCGCCGCGCAGGACCTGTCGCGCGAGCTACGACCCGAACGCTGCGATCAGCCTGTGGCAGAAAATGACCAGCCTTGGCGATCCACAGTCGCCGCAGTTCCTCTTCACGTATCCCTCCTACGCCTCGCGCATCGACGACCTGAGGGTCTGCGCCGCCCGCGTCGTGCCGCTCTACGAGCAGACTCGCAGCGCGCGGTGAGCGCGTCGTGGCGCGCCGTCGGTGTGCCATAATTTCACCCTTCGTATGGGACAGACGCTCTACGACAAACTCTGGAACGCGCACGTGGTGCACGTCGAGGAGGACGGCACCGCGCTGCTTTACATCGATCGCCACCTCGTGCACGAGGTCACCAGCCCGCAGGCCTACGAGGGGCTCAAGGCGGCAGGGCGCAAGCCCTGGCGCACGGGATCGGTGGTCGCGACCGCCGACCACAACACGCCGACGACGGGCTGGGAGCGCGGCATAGACGGAATTCGCGATCCGATTTCGCGCCTGCAGGTCGAGACTCTGGACGTGAACATCCGCGAGTTCGGCGCCAAGGCGTATTTTCCGTTTCTCGACCGCCGCCAGGGGATCGTGCACGTGATCGGACCGGAGAACGGCGCCACGCTGCCTGGAATGACAGTGGTGTGCGGCGACTCTCATACGAGCACGCACGGCGCGTTCGGTTGCTTGGCGCATGGCATCGGTACCTCCGAGGTCGAGCATGTGCTGGCCACGCAGTGCCTGATCGCCAGGAAGATGCGCAATATGCGCGTGCTGGTGGAGGGTCCGCTGGCGCGCGGCGTGACGGCAAAGGACGTTGCGCTCGCGATCATCGGCCGCATCGGGACCGCCGGCGGCACCGGCAGTGCGATTGAGTTCGCCGGAAGCGCGATCCGCGCGCTGTCGATGGAAGGCCGCATGACGCTGTGCAATATGGCGATCGAGGCCGGCGCGCGCGCGGGAATGGTCGCGGTCGACGACGCGACCATCGAATACCTGAAGGGCAGGCCGTTCTCGCCGAGCGGCCCCGACTGGAGTCAGGCAGTAGCCTATTGGCGCAGCTTGCGCAGCGACCCGGACGCGGTTTTTGACCGCGAGGTCGCACTCGACGCGCGCGAGATCAAGCCGCAGGTGACTTGGGGCACTTCGCCCGAGATGGTGGTGCCGGTCGACGGCCTAGTGCCGGATCCGGAGCGTGAAAAGGACGGCATTAAACGCGAGGGGATGGAGCGCGCGCTGGCCTATATGGGGCTGAAGCCGCGCACCCGCATTACAGACATTAAGCTGGACAAGATCTTCATCGGCTCCTGCACGAATTCGCGCATCGAGGACTTGCGCAGCGCAGCGGTCGTGGTCAAGGGCCGGCGCGTGGCGCCTAACGTGCGACTGGCGATGGTCGTGCCGGGCTCCGGGCTGGTGAAGGCGCAGGCCGAGAGGGAAGGGCTGGATCGCATCTTCCGCGACGCCGGATTCGAGTGGCGCGAGCCAGGTTGCTCGATGTGCCTGGCGATGAATGCCGACCGCCTTGAGGCGGGCGAGCGCTGCGCCTCGACTTCGAACCGCAATTTTGAGGGCAGGCAAGGCGACGGGGGCAGGACGCACCTCGTCAGCCCCGCGATGGCGGCGGCGGCGGCGATTGCGGGCCACTTCGTCGACGTGCGCTCGAGCTTTTAGGTCAATACACCGGCAGACGCGCTGGCAGGCATGCAGAAATTCACCCGATTGGAAGGCATCGTCGTCCCGCTCGACCGAGCGAACGTCGACACGGACGCAATCATTCCGAAGCAGTTCCTGAAGTCGATCAAGCGGACCGGCTACGGGCCCAATCTGTTCGACGCCTGGCGCTACAGCGACCATGGCGAGCCCGGCATGGATCACAGCAAGCGACCGCTCAGGGAGGATTTCGCGCTCAATCAACCACGCTTCAAGGGCGCGCAGATCCTGCTTGCACGAAAGAATTTCGGCTGCGGATCGTCGCGCGAGCATGCGCCGTGGGCGCTGCTCGACTATGGCATCCGCTGTGTCATCGCTCCCTCGTACGGCGACATCTTCTTCAACAACAGCTATAAGAATGGCCTGCTTCCAGTCGTGCTCACGGAAGCAGAGGTCGACCGGCTGTTTTACGAGGTGGCCTCGTTCCCGGGATTCAAGCTGACGGTCGACCTGGAGCGGCAAACGGTCGCTACGCTGGACGAAGCGTTTCTGGCGCGCTTCGACGTCGAGGCGTTTCGCAAATATTGCCTGCTGAACGGCCTCGACGACATCGGTCTCACGCTGCGTCACGCCGACAAGATCCGGGTGTTCGAAGCGCGGCGGCGCGATCAGTTTCCTTGGATTTTCAGCTAGGCGCCCCATGAAAGTCGCAGTCCTCGCCGGTGACGGCATCGGCAGCGAGATCATTTCCCAGGCGTTGCGCGTCCTGCGAAGGCTGGGAGAGGACGGCCTGCGTTTGGAGCTCGAAGAAGCGCCGGTCGGCGGTGCCGGCTACGAGGCTGCCGGCGATCCCTTGCCAGGGTCCACGCTTGCGCTGGCACGCCAGGCCGACGCGATACTGTTTGGCGCCATCGGTGGTCCGCAATACGACTCGCTGCCACGCGACAAGCGGCCAGAGCGCGGCCTACTGCGCCTGCGCAAGGAGCTCGGACTGTTTGCGAACCTTCGGCCGGCGCGCGTGTACCCCGAGCTTGCGGCAGCATCGTCGCTCAAGGCCGAGGTGGTCACGGGCCTCGACATCCTGATCGTGCGCGAGCTCACCGGAGACATCTATTTCGGCGAACCGCGCGGCATCAATACTCTCGCGGGAGGCGAACGCGAGGGCGTCAATACGATGCGCTACCGGGAGAGCGAAATCCGGCGCATTGCCCGCGTTGCGTTCCTGGCCGCACGCAAGCGCGCCAAGCGCCTTTGCTCGGTCGACAAGGCGAACGTTCTTGAGACCACTGAGCTGTGGAAGCAGGTCGTGACGGATTGCGCCGGGGAGTATCCGGACGTAGCTCTATCGCACATGTATGTGGATAACTGCGCCATGCAACTGGTGCGCGATCCGAAGCAGTTCGACGTGATCGTTACTGGCAACATGTTCGGCGACATCCTTTCCGACGAGGCATCGATGTTGACGGGCTCCATCGGCATGCTGCCGTCCGCCTCTCTGGACGAGCGTGGCAAGGGACTGTACGAACCGATTCACGGATCTGCGCCGGACATCGCGGGCAAGGGCGTGGCCAATCCGTTGGCGACGATCCTGTCCGCGGCAATGCTGCTGCGCTACTCTCTTGGGCAGGAAGAAGCGGCAGACCGAGTCGAGCGAGCCGTACAAAGGGCGCTGCAGCAGGGCGTACGCACTGCCGACATATACACTCCCGGGACGCGGAAGGTCGGGACGGCCGCGATGGGGGACGCAGTGCTGGCGGCGCTAAGCTAGCGGAAGAATCGAGTCGCGGAAATCGAACCATGTTGAAGGTCGGAATCATCGGCTGGCGCGGAATGGTGGGCTCCGTGCTCGTGCGGCGCATGTGCGAGGAGCATGACTTCGCGCACTTCGAGCCGGAGTTCTTTTCCACCTCTCAGGTGGGCGGCAAAGGCCCCGCCATCGGCCGCGAAATTGAGCCGGTGCAGGATGCGAAGGATCTCGATGCCTTGCGGTCGCTGCCGGTGCTCGTGTCTTGTCAGGGCGGCGACTATACGAACGAGGTGTATCCGCGTCTGCGAGCGGCCGGCTGGAAAGGCTACTGGATCGACGCGGCGAGTGCGCTGCGCATGAACGACGATGCGGTGATCGTGCTCGATCCGGTAAACATGCCCCTCATCAAAAACGCACTCGCCAGCGGCAAGAGGGACTTTATCGGTGGAAACTGCACCGTCAGCCTCATGTTGATGGGCATCGCAGGGCTGTTCCAGCACGACCTCGTCGAGTGGATGACCAGCATGACCTACCAGGCGGCGTCAGGTGCCGGAGCGGCGACTATGCGCGAGCTCGTCGAGCAGATCGCGCATATCGGCCAGGACGCGACGCGCTTGCTGGAGGACCCCGGCTCGAGCGCGCTAGACATTGACCGGCGAGTCACGGAAACGCTGCGCGACCCGGCGTTGCCGCGCGCCCAGTTCGGGCATCCACTCGCTGGGAGCTTGCTGCCGTGGATCGACAAAGACCTTGGCAACGGCCAAAGTCGGGAGGAATGGAAGGGTCAGGCGGAGACGAACAAGATACTCGGCCGCAACGGACGGCCCGTGCCAGTGGATGGTGTCTGTGTGCGCATCGGCGCGATGCGCTGCCACAGCCAGGCGCTGACCATCAAGCTGCGCAAGGACGTGCCGCTCGACGAAATCGAAGGCATGCTCGCCGAGGCACACGACTGGGCCAAGGTGGTTCCCAACCGCCGCGAGGAAAGCCTCGCGCAGCTGACGCCCGCAGCGGTAAGCGGCAAGCTTGCGGTTCCTGTCGGTCGTCTGCGCAAATTGCCCATGGGGGGCGAGTATCTCACCGGCTTTACCGTCGGCGACCAGCTTTTGTGGGGCGCGGCCGAGCCGCTGCGCCGCATGCTCCGGCTGCTCCTTGAGGGCGGCGTGAAGGGTTGACGCCATGATGGCGTGCGGACTTGGAGGCTGACGAGCGAATCCTGAACTCGAGGTACAAATTCATAGCTAGTTCCGGCTGGAAGGCGCAAAACCGCAGAAAATCTCTCAGCTTGCAAGCCTAACACCATGATGTTATGTTACTTGGCGATCCAAGAAAGACTCAGGGTGGGATAGTGGGCAAATCCATCGCCGGAAGAATGCTCGCAGCAGCGCTGCTCCTCGCGCCGCTGCTCGCACATGCCGTCGGATTGGGCAAGCTCACCGTTCTCTCCGCTCTCGGGCAGCCGCTCAACGCCGAGATCGCCGTAGTTTCGGAGCAGGGCGAAGAACTCGACTCCCTGAATGCGCACGTCGCGTCGCAGGACGCATTCGCGAAAGCGGGGATCGAATACAACCCCGTGCTACTTGGAATGAAGCTCGATGTGGAGCGCGCTGACGGCAAGGCCGTGCTGCGCCTGCGCACCACGCAACCAGTAAACGAGCCGTTCCTCGACATTCTGGTGGAATTGCAGTGGTCGAGCGGCAAGCTGATGCGCGAGTACACCTTCCTGCTGGATCCTGCGGAGTACAAGGGGCCGCAGCCGATCGCCGCTGCGCCACCACCGGCGCCGCCTGTTTCGCTTCCCACGCAGGGTCCGACGCAGCAGGCCGCGCCGGCGCCTCAGCCGGTTGAGGAAAAGCCTATCGCGCCGGCGCCGGAGCCGGCGGCGACTGCGCAGCCGCCGACGCCCGCGAAGGAAGAAGTGACGGAGCCGATCAAGGAGCCCGCGAAGGCGCCTGCGCAGGAAGAGGTGAAGGAGCCGCTCAAGGAGCCCGCGAAGGAGCAGACCTACGAGGTCAAAAAGGGTGACACGCTCGGCGAGATCGCGCACCGCTACATGTTGAAGGGCGTGACCTATAACCAGATGCTGATCGCGTTGTTCCGCGCTAACCGAGAGGCATTCATTCGCGACAACGTCAACCTAGTCAAGGCGGGCGGCATATTGAAGATCCCCGGCCAGGACGAGGCTTCCGCAGTGGATCCGGAAGAGGCGCGCGAGCAGGTTCGCGCGAATATGGCCGAATTCGCCGAATATCGGCGCAAGCTCGCCGCCGCCGCCGCAGCCGCGCAGCTGGCGAAGGGTGAATCGACCGGACAGCAGACGGCTGCGGGCCACATCACCGAGAAGCCGGCCGAGCCGACGCCGCAGGCGACGCAGGATCAGCTCAAGCTTTCGAAGGCGGAGCCAGGAAAGGCGGGTTCTGCCGCGAACCTCGCAGCTCGCGGCGACGACGCGGTTGCGCGTGAGCGCGCGTTGGCGGAGGCTCAATCGCGCGTGCACGAGCTCGAGAAAAATGTGTCCGATCTGCAGAAGTTGCTTGAAGTCAGGAACGAGCAACTGGCCGAACTGCGTAAGCAAGCGGCAGCGCAACAAGGTCCCGCCCCGACGCCCGCACCGGCGCAGCAGCAATCCCCCCAACCCCCACCGCCGCAGCAAGCCCCTCAAGCCGCGCCGCAACCGTCTCAGCAGGGCGCGCAGCCAGCGCCGTCGCTGCCGCAGCCGCCCACACGCCCGGCTCCTCCCCCAGAGGCACAGAAGCCCAAGCCGCAGTCAAAGAAGGTCGCGCCGCCGCCCCCACCGCCGGAACCTAGCCTAGTCGATGAAGTGCTGGAGAATCCGGTTGCGCTGGGCGGCATAGGTGCGGTCGTAGCCCTGCTGCTCGGGTATGGCGCGTGGGCATGGCAGCGCAAGAAGTCAACGCGCACCAGCTTTCAGGAAAGTGTAGCGGCTGGCGGTTCCGGGGGGCCCGAAGGGGGCGCGGCACCGGGCGGCCCGGAACAGCAGCCGGGGGGCATCCCGTCACAGGTCTCGGTGAGCCAGGCGGGCGTTGGCGAATTGGGCGCCGACGAGGTCGACCCGATCGCCGAGGCGGACGTCTACATGGCCTACGGGCGCGACGCACAAGCGGAGGAGATCCTCAAGGAAGCGCTGCAAAAGGATCCCAACCGCGTAGCCGTGCACGCCAAGCTGCTTGAGATCTATTCCGGGCGCCGTGATACGAACGCTTTCGAGCAGACTGCGCTCAAACTGAAAGGACTTACGAGCGGCACTGGCGCGGATTGGGAGAAGGCGGCCGCGCTCGGTCGCTCGATCGATCCCCAGAACGGCCTGTACGGTGGCGGCGCTGCCGAAACCGCGCAGACGGACACCTCCTTGCGGCCGACGCCCGCTGCGGCGCCGACGCTCGACTTCGATCTCGACTCCGCTCAGAGTAACGAGGCCGCAAAGGCGGATGTGGACTTCGATTTGGATACCGGAACGCACGAAGCACTGCCTGCGGAGCAGAGCGCGTTTTCGGCAGGCGGGACGCTGAAGATGAAGATGGACAAGGAGGAAGAGCGGACCGCGAGCGGGGGGCTCGATTTCGATCTGGGGGGAGGCGACAAGACCATGCCGCCTGATGTTGGCCTGGACTTCGAGCTTCCAGCCGTGACTCAGGCCGTGGAGCAGCCCGCCGCAAAGGGTCAGGCGGCCGACAAGGCCGGCAGCATCGATTTCGATCTCAATCTCGATAGCGAGGCACCAAAGCAAGCATCAGTTTCTGGCGCCGCACAGGCGCCGATCGACCTGTCCTCCATCAGCCTGGATCTCGGGGGCGCTGGCGAGTCCGTGGCGCCTGCGACGCAAACCGATCCGAAGTGGCAGGAGGTCGCCACGAAGCTCGACTTGGCGAAGGCCTATGAGGACATGGGGGACAAGGACGGTGCCCGCGAGCTGCTTAACGAGGTATTGAAGGAAGGCGACGCCGCGCAGAAAGGCCAGGCGCAGCAGATGCTCTCCAGCCTCGGCTGACGTCGAAAATCACACGTAGCCACGGACCGGCCGCGACAACTGCGGGCTCCGTGGCTAAACTTTTTCCGGGATGAAAATCGCGCTCGGCCTCGAATATGACGGGAGCCGCTTTCTGGGCTGGCAGACTCAGCCGGGCGGCGGCACCGTGCAGGACGCACTGGAAGCTGCTCTGACGACGATCGCCGCGGAGCCCGTCGGCGTAACCTGCGGCGGGCGCACCGATCGCGGCGTTCACGCGCGCGAGCAGGTGGTGCATTTCGATACTTCAGCCGAACGTCCGCTCGCGGCCTGGGTGCGGGGAGTCAACGCGGTGCTCCCGGGGTCGGTCGCCGTACGGTGGGCCAGGCCTGTGCCCGCGAGCTTCCACGCACGCTATAGCGCGCAGTCACGCACGTACCGCTACGTGCTGCTGAACAGACCGGTGCGCCCTGCGCTCGCCGCGGCCTACGTCGGCTGGTTTCATCTGCCGCTCGATGCCTTCGCGATGCGCGAGGCCGCTGCGCTGCTGCTGGGCGAGCACGACTTCTCGGCCTTCAGGTCCTCTGAATGCCAAGCGAAGTCGCCACGCCGCAGCGTGCATCGGCTTGACATCGAGCGTCGCGGCGAGCGCATCGATTTCGTCATCAGCGCGAATGCGTTCCTGCACCACATGGTGCGCAACCTCGTGGGCAGCCTCGTCTATGTAGGCAAGGGCAAGCACCCGGCCGCATGGGTGCGCGATGTTCTCGAGTCGCGCGACCGGGCGCGCGCGGCGCCGACGTTCGCCGCCGAGGGCCTGTACCTCGAGGCAATCGACTATGCGCCCGCGTGGGGGCTGGATGTTGAGCGCAGCGAACACGCGACCTTGCCGCTTTGGTACTGAGTGATGCGTACCAGAGTGAAGATCTGCGGCATTACGCGAGTCCCCGACGCGCAAGCGGCCGCGCGAGCCGGCGCCGACGCGATTGGGCTGGTGTTCTATCGGCCGAGCCCGCGATTCGTGGGCCTGGAACAGGCACGTGCGCTGCGCCGGTCGCTGCCACCCTTCGTCACCGCCGTTGCGCTGTTCGTCAATCCGTCCGTCGATGAGGTGCAACGTGTGCTCGATACGTTGCGGCCAGACGCCCTACAATTCCACGGCGAAGAGCCCCCTGAATTCTGCGAGCGCTTCGGGGTGCCCTACCTCAAGGCTTGCCGGGTGAGGCAAGGCGTCGATTTGCTAGAATACTTGCGCCCCTACGGCGGCGCGAGCGGCTGGCTCGCAGACGCCTACGTCGAGGCTTTCGGGGGCACCGGGACGAGCTTCGATTGGTCGGTCGTGCCAAGGCAGCGACCCCTGCCGCTGGTCCTCTCGGGGGGACTCACCTGCGACAATGTCGGCGACGCAATTCGCATTGTGCGTCCGTGGGGCGTAGATGTTTCGAGCGGCGTCGAATCGGCCAAGGGAATCAAGGACGCCGGCAAGATCGCCGCGTTCATCGAAGAGGTCAGAAATGCAGATGGTTGAGTTACCGGACGCCCGGGGACACTTTGGCCCCTATGGCGGCGTTTATGTTGCAGAGACGCTCATGCACGCGCTCGACGAACTGCGCGCGGCGTACGAGTGCTCGCGCGCCGACCCCGAATTTCAGGCGGAGTTGCGCTACGAGCTGAAACACTATGTCGGCCGCCCGAGCCCCGTGTACCACGCGAAGCGCCTATCGCAGAAGTACGGCGGCGCGCAGATCTTCCTCAAGCGCGAAGACCTGAATCACACCGGAGCGCACAAGATCAACAACACCGTGGGCCAGGCGCTGCTGGCACGGCGCATGGGCAAACCGCGCGTGATCGCGGAGACGGGGGCGGGGCAGCACGGCGTGGCCGCGGCGACGGTCGCGGCGCGCTACGGCATGCAATGCGTCGTGTACATGGGATCGGAGGACGTCAAGCGCCAGGCGGCCAACGTCTATCGCATGAAGCTTCTCGGGGCGAGCGTAGTGCCGGTGGAGTCGGGCTCGAAGACGCTGAAGGACGCGCTGAACGAGGCGATGCGCGATTGGGTGACGAACGTCGAGAACACCTTCTATATCATTGGAACGGTCGCCGGCCCGCATCCCTATCCGATGATGGTGCGCGATTTTCAGGCCGTGATCGGAAATGAATGCCTGCAGCAAGTGCCCGAGATGGCTGGCAGGCATCCGGACGCGGTGATCGCCTGCGTCGGTGGCGGATCGAACGCGATTGGGATCTTCCACGCCTACCTCGGCATGGACAAGGTGCGGCTGATCGGGGTCGAGGCCGCCGGCGAGGGGTTGGCAACCGGCAAGCATGCGGCATCGCTCGTCGCCGGACGACCGGGTGTGCTGCACGGCAATCGCACTTACCTTCTGCAGAACGCCGATGGTCAGATCATGGAGACACACTCGATTTCGGCCGGCCTGGACTATCCGGGCGTCGGCCCGGAACATGCGTGGCTGAAGGACAGCGGCCGCGCAGAATACGTGGCGGTGACGGACGACGAGGCGCTAAGAGCGTTTCACGAGTTGTGCCGCTTGGAGGGAATTATTCCGGCACTCGAGTCGAGCCACGCGGTGGCCTACGCTGCGAAAATCGCCCCCGATCTGCCCAAGGACGCGATTTTGCTCGTGAACCTGTCCGGGCGCGGCGATAAGGATATGCACACCGTGGCCGAGCGCTCCGGAATCCAGTTCTGACGATGTCGCGCATACGATCGCGCTTCGAGGCGCTCGGCAAGGCTGGGCGCAAGGCATTGATCCCGTACATCACGGCGGGCGATCCGGCGCCGTCACTCACCGTGCCGCTGCTGCACGCGCTGGTCGAAGCCGGGGCGGACATCCTCGAGCTGGGCGTGCCGTTCTCAGATCCGATGGCAGACGGTCCAGTCATCCAGCGCTCGTCTGAGCGCGCGCTAGCGAATCGCGTCGGACTTTCCGACGTCATCGAGATGGTGCGGGAATTCCGCACCCGAGACACCGAGACGCCGGTCGTCCTGATGGGGTACGCGAACCCGGTGGAGGCGATGGGGGCGGAGACCTTCATGGCGCAGGCGGCATCCGCCGGCGTCGACGGCGTGATCGTCGTCGATTGCCCGCCGGAGGAAGCCGCGCAGTTCGCCGAGCTCGCCAGGCGCGGCGGTTTGGACGTGATTTTCCTGCTTGCGCCGACGTCCACCGCGGCGCGAATCAAGGAAGTGGCGCGCATAGGAACCGGCTATCTCTATTACGTGTCGCTCAAGGGCGTTACCGGCGCGGGGCATCTGGACATGAACGACGTTGCCTCGCACTTGCCCGCGATTCGGGCCGCAACGACGCTGCCGATCGGCGTCGGCTTCGGGATTCGCGATGCGGAATCGGCGCGTCGTGTGGCAGAAGTTGCGGACGCCGTGGTGATCGGCAGCCGGATCATCCAGGAAATCGAGGCGGCGGGCCCCGCGAACGCGGTCGCGCGGGTCAAAGACCTGTTACGCCCGATCCGCAGCGCGCTCGACCGACGTCCATGAGCTGGCTGCAGAAACTCCTTCCGCCGAAGATCCAGCGCACCGCGGGCGGTGGGCGCAAGACGGTGCCCGAGGGTCTGTGGACAAAGTGCCCGGAATGCGATGCCGTGCTCTATAGCACGGACCTCGAAAAGAACCTGAACGTATGCCCGAAGTGCGGCTTTCACCAGCGCTTGGGCGCGCGCGCGCGGCTGGACGCCTTGCTCGACGCCGATGGCCGCTTCGAGATCGGAGCGGACGTGTTGCCGGTCGACAGCCTC
Source organism: Burkholderiales bacterium (assembly GCA_035624235.1). GTDB lineage: Bacteria > Pseudomonadota > Gammaproteobacteria > Burkholderiales > SG8-39 > DAHVFK01. The sequence continues at coordinate 16,816 of DASPRX010000051.1, forward strand.
AAGTTCAAGGATTCGCGCCGCTATCCGGAACGACTCTCGGAGGCCCAGGAACAGACGGGCGAAACCGACGCGCTGGTGACGATGCAGGGCGCGATCAACTCGATCGGCGTGGTTTGCGCAGCGTTCGAATTCGAATTCATGGGCGGGTCGATGGGCTCGGTGGTCGGCGAGCGCTTCGTGCGCGGCGTGCGCGTTGCGATCGAGCAGAAGCTTCCATTCGTGTGCGTGTGCGCGTCCGGCGGCGCGCGCATGCAGGAAGGGCTGCTGTCGCTGGCGCAGATGGCCAAGACGACCGCCGCGGTGGCCGAACTCGCGGAGCGCAGGCTGCCGTTCATCTCGATACTGACCGATCCGACCATGGGCGGGGTTTCGGCGAGTTTCGCGATGATCGGCGATGTCGTCCTCGCCGAGCCCAAGGCGTTGATCGGCTTTGCGGGGCCGCGCGTCATAGAGCAAACCGTGCGCCAGAAGCTCCCCGAGGGCTTCCAGCGGGCCGAGTTTTTACTGGAGAAAGGCGCGATCGATATGATCGTGGATCGACGCCAGATGCGTGACAAGCTCGCCGCGCTGCTGTCGATGCTGCAGGACCTGCCCGCGGAGCAGAGTAGCTGAGTACCCTTTCCGGCTGGCTCGAGTACATCGAGCGCTTGCATCCGCAGTCGATTGCGCTCGGACTCGAGCGAGTGCTGCCGGTTCTTGAACGGCTTGATGCCCGACCCGAGTGCCCGGTGGTGACCGTCACGGGCACCAACGGCAAGGGCTCGGTGTGCGCGATGCTCGAGGCGATGCTGCGTGCTGGCGGTTACCGCGTGGGTCTCTATACGTCGCCGCATCTGGTGCGCTACAACGAGCGCGTGCGCCTGGACGGCGGCGAGGCAAGTGACGAACAGTTGTGCGCAGCGTTTGCCGAAGTGGAGCGGGCGCGCGGCGCCACACCGCTCACCTATTTCGAGTTTGGCACGCTCGCCGCGACATGGCTATTTGCGCGCGCCGGCTTGGACGCACTCGTGCTCGAGGTCGGCCTGGGTGGTCGCCTGGACGCAGTGAACGCGATTGACGCCGACTGCGCCGTGCTGACCAGCATCGGCATCGACCACGTCGAGTATCTGGGTTCAACGCGTGAGTTGATCGGGCGTGAAAAGGCGGGCATCTTTCGCCCCGGCCGCCCTGCGGTGATCGCCGATCGATCTCCGCCCGCGTCGGTTCTGGAGCATGCGGCGAGCATTGGCGCGCAGGCACTTCTGATCGGGCGCGACTTCGGCTACGCGAGCGAGAACGGCCAGTGGCGCTACTGGGGGCACGGTGGAGCGCGTTCGGGTCTCGCACATCCGGCGTTGCGCGGCGCAGTGCAACTGCGCAATGCTGCGGCCGCCCTGTGCGCCCTCGGCACGCTACGCGACCGGGTCCCGCTCGGAATGCAGGCGGTACGCGAAGGACTTGCGCGCACCACGCTTCCGGGCCGCTTTCAGACGCTTCCCGGCCGGCCGCAGGTCATCCTGGACGTCGCGCACAATCCCGAGGCCGCCCGCACGCTTGCGGCGAACTTGGGCGCCAGCGGCTACGCGCCGCAAATCATAGCCGTGTTGGGCATGATGCGGGACAAGGACATCCCCGCAGTCGTGCACGAGGCCGCACCGCGCATCACGCGCTGGCATCTGTCGAGTCTCCCGGGTCCGCGCGGCTGCGCGAGCGGCGAGTTGGCTGCGACCCTGCGTGTAGCCGGCGTGGAGGGCGCAGTGAGCGAGTATGCCTCGCCGGTCGACGCATTCATCGCAGCGCGGGAACGCGCACAGCAGGATGATAAAATCGTCGTGTTTGGATCGTTTGTGACAGTCGGCAATGTGATGGCGTATCTAGAGGCGGAACGCGGCGGAGCGGGCGGTCATGACTGAGACGCCCGATGTCAACACGCTGAAGCGCCGCGGCCGCAGGCGACTCGTCGGCGCGATCGCGCTCGTTCTTCTGGCGGTCATCGTGCTGCCGATGGTGTTCGATACCGAGCCTGGGCAGAGCAGCGCGCCGGTAAGTGTCCGCATTCCGAGCGAAGATACCCCGTTCGCGCCCCCGGTGCCGCCGAAGCCCGCTCCCGCGCCGGCAGTCGAAGCCCAGAAACCGCCGGCCGAAGTGGCCAAACCCGCGCCCGCGGCGAAGCCTACCGCCAAACCCTCCGCCGCGGCGGAGCCGCACGCTACAGCGAGCAGGAAGACCCCCGCGGAAACCGAGCGCGAGCGGGCGGAAGCGGCATTGGCGGACGTCGAGTACGTCGTGCCGGTTGCCGCGCTATCCAGCCGCGACAAGGTCAAGGAGCTCACGCAACGCCTCGCTGCGGCGAAGCTTCCGTATTACACCGAGCCGATCGCGACGGCGGGCGGTCAGGTCACACGCGTGCGTGTCGGCCCGTTCACGAGCCGTGAAGCCGCGGACAAGGCGGCACAGAAGCTGAAGAGCCTGGGCCTCAAGCCCGGCAACGTCGCCACGAAGTCCGGATGACCTGGCTGGACTACGCCGCGCTCGGCGTCATGGCCGTGTCGGTGGCGTGGGGGATCTGGCGCGGACTGGTGCGCGAGGTCATCTCCGTTGGCGGCTGGGTTCTCGCATTCGTGGCGGCGAACATTCTCGGCGTGCCGCTGGGAGAGGCGCTGCCGCGTGCGATCCCGTCTGCCGAACTGCGCATGCTGCTGGCATTCATCGGCGTATTCATTGTCGTGCTCGCGCTCGCGGCGCTGGTCGGATCGTTCGTGTCAAGACTCGTCAAGACCGCCGGCCTGGAGGGGCTCGACCGCTTTTTGGGCGCGCTGTTCGGCATGGCGCGCGGCGTGCTGATTGCGGTGGCTTTTGCGGTTCTTGCCGGCTTGACGGCGCTGCCGCGCCAGCCGGCGTGGCGCGCTTCGTTTATCGGGCCGCCTCTCGCACGCACCGCGCAAATGCTTGAACCCTGGCTGCCCCGGGCCTTGGCGTCACGCCTGCGATATGATTGAGCCCTGACGACGGGCAGGCAGCTCTCCTATGTGTGGAATTCTCGGAATCGTTGCGCGCACGGCGGTAAACCAGCTGCTCTACGACGGGCTGCTGCTCCTGCAGCACCGCGGCCAGGATGCGGCCGGCATCGTCACCAGCGCGCACAAGACGTTCCACATGCAGAAGGGCAGCGGCATGGTGCGCGATGTGTTCCGCACTCGAAACATGCGCTCCCTGCCGGGCAACATCGGTATTGCGCATTGCCGCTATCCAACCGCCGGTTCTGCGTTCAATACCGCCGAGGCACAGCCGTTCTACGTCAACTCGCCGTTCGGAATCGTGCTCGGCCACAACGGCAACCTCACGAATGCTGATCAGCTCAAGGACGAGATGTTCCGCCAGGACCTGCGGCACATCAATACGAACTCCGACTCGGAAGTGCTGCTGAACGTTTTGGCGCACGAGCTGGAGAGCACGTCGGTTCGATTGAGGCTCGACCCGCAGACGATTTTCACCGCGGTTTCGAATGTCCACCGCCGGTGCCGCGGCGCGTACGCCGTGATCGCGATGATCGCGGGTTACGGAGTGCTCGCGTTCCGCGATCCGTATGGCATCCGGCCGGCTGTGATCGGCTTCAGCGAGACCGCGCTCGGCACCGAGTACATGGTCGCATCGGAATCGGTGGCTGTTGACGCCTTAGGCTTCCGCGTGCTGCGCGATGTGGCCCCCGGCGAGGCGGTGCTGATTGACGAGGACGGCAACTTCTACAGCCAGCAGTGCGCGCCGAAGGCACGCCTGAATCCCTGTATCTTCGAGTACGTGTACCTTGCGCGTCCCGACTCGCTCATCGATGGCGCCTCGGTCTACGAAGCGCGCCTGAACATGGGCGAGAAGCTGGCCGAAAAGATCCGCCGCCAATACCACCATCTCGACATCGATGTCGTAATCCCGATCCCGGACTCGAGCCGGCCTTCGGCACTGCAACTTGCGCTCGGCCTGGGCGTTCCTTATCGCGAAGGCTTCGTCAAGAACCGGTACATCGGCCGCACGTTCATCATGCCTGGCCAGGCCGTGCGGCGGCGTTCGGTTCGCCAGAAGCTGAACGCGATCGGGATGGAGTTCCGCGGCAAAAACGTGCTGCTGGTCGACGATTCGATCGTGCGCGGCACGACTAGCCAGGAGATCGTCCAGATGGCGCGCGAATCCGGCGCGCGCAAGGTGTTCTTCGCATCGGCCGCCCCTCCGGTACGCTTCCCGAATGTTTATGGCATCGACATGCCGACGCGCGCCGAGCTGATCGCCGCGCACCGCAGCGAAGAAGAAGTGGCGCGCGAGATTGGCGCGGACGCACTCGTCTACCAGGATTTGGCGGAGCTGGAGGACGCCGTGCGGCGCGTCAACCCCAAGCTCGCGACTTTCGAGACGTCGTGCTTTGACGGGCGCTACATCACGGGCGACGTCACGAGCGACTACTTGCGCGCCATCGAGTCGCGGCGCGACGCGGCGCGCGATTCCGGGGACGAGTCGGACGGCGCGCAGCTGGACCTGAACCTGGTGACCTCCGACTGAGGACACGCCCGGCCGGGGGCCTTTACCCGCGCGCTGGGCGAGGCTAGAATTCCTGCTGCGCCGATTTGAAACCACAGCTTGCGGGCGCATTAAAAATGCTGCTAAAGCGTGCCGCAAACCCGGTCCGCGCAGCCGGGTTTTTTTGTGCCCGCAAGCAAAGGATGTGATGCGATGAGCGAATCATTCGAGCTTGCGACTCTGGGCGTGCGCGCCGGTCAGGTGCGCAGCGATTTCCGTGAGCATTCCGAGGCCTTGTTCCTCACCTCGAGCTTCGTGTTCGACAGCGCCCAGCAGGCCGCAGCGCGTTTCACGGGCGGCGAGGAAGGTTTCGTCTACTCGCGCTTCACGAATCCGACCGTGAGCATGCTGCAGGATCGCCTGGCCGCGCTGGAAGGGGCGGAGGCCTGCGTTGCGACGGGTTCCGGCATGGCGGCGATCCTCGCGTTGTCGATGGCGTTGCTCAAGGCGGGCGATCACGTGGTCTGCTCGCGCGCCGTGTTCGGCGCCACCGTGCAGCTCTATTCTGGAATCCTGGCGCGCTTCGGCGTGGAGACGACGTTCGTATCCCCGACCGACGTGGGCGAGTGGGAGCGCGCGTCGCGTCCGACTACCAAGCTGTTCTTTCTCGAGACGCCATCGAATCCTCTTACCGAAGTGTCCGACATTGCGGCGATTGCCGCAGTCGCGCACCGCGCCGGCGCGCTGCTGGCGGTGGACAACAGCTTTTGCACGCCCGCCTTGCAAAGACCGCTGGCACTTGGCGCAGATCTCGTTGTTCATTCGGCGACCAAGTACCTCGACGGTCAGGGCAGGGTGATCGGCGGAGCGATTGTCGGTCCGCGCAAACTCGTGATGGAGGGCATCTTCGGCTTCCTGCGCACCGCTGGGCCGAGCTTGTCGCCTTTCAACGCCTGGGTGATTCTCAAGGGGCTGGAGACGCTCCAGCTGCGCATGTTCGCGCAGTCGGCGAACGCCCTCGAGCTGGCGCGCTGGCTGGAGGCGCACCCGCGCGTGGCGCGCGTGCACTATCCGGGGCTGCCGTCGCACCCACAGCACGACCTGGCAAGCCGCCAGCAACGCAGCGGCGGAGCCGTCGTGTCGTTCGAGGTCGAGGGAGGTCGCGCGGCGGCGTGGAAAGTGATCGACTCGACCCGGCTGATATCGATCACCGCAAACCTCGGCGATACCAAGACGACCATCACGCATCCCGCCAGCACCACGCACGGCCGCCTCTCCGCCGAGGCGCGTGCGGCCGCCGGCATTTCGGAGGGCTTGCTCAGGGTCTCCGTAGGGCTCGAGGCGGTGAGCGACCTGCGCTCGGATCTG
>DASPRX010000050.1:0-10149 GCA_035624235.1 Burkholderiales bacterium
GCAGGCGCGAGGCGGCGGTCATGCGCGTGTATGGCGCCTCGCGCGCCCAGGTGGCCGGCAGCCAGCGCGCCGAGTTCCTCGCCATGGGGGCGACCGCGGGGGTGCTCGCCGCGGCGGGTGCCGCGGCGATCGGCCAACTGCTCGCCGCGCGCATCTTCGACCTCGACCTGCCGCCGAGCCCGCTGCTGTTCGTCGCGGGCCCGCTCTCGGGCCTGCTGCTCCTGTCGCTGAACGCCTGGCTGTCTTCGAGGAAAGTCCTGCGCGCTTCGCCCGCCCTGACGCTCAGGGAATCGGCATAAATACATAAATAGCGCGCGATCCAGAAGCTATACTCGGGCCCCGGCCACGTCGACTATCGGGTGCACGACGATGGAAATCAGACTATTGGGATTGCGCATTCCCGCCCGGCTGTTCGGCAGCCGGCAGGCCGGGCGCGCTCCGTCCCGGCCTGCGGTCGCGAGGCCCCGGCTCGCCGAGATCGCCGCGCTGACGGCGGAGGCCGCGCTCGCGCGCCTGGAGAGCTCTACGGAGGGGCTGCTGGACCGGGAGGCGGAGGAACGCCTCGAGACGTACGGCGAGAACGTGGTCGCGCTCGAGAAGAAGCAGCACCCGCTCGTCAGGCTGCTCGAGATGTTCCTCACGCCCCTGCCGCTGCTGCTGTTCGGGCTGGCGATCATCACCGACCTGACCGGCGAGGTTCCCGGCGCGATCGTCATCACGATCATGGTGGTGGCCTCGGTGCTGCTCGCCTGGGCGCAGGAATCCCGCTCCAGCCAGGCGGCGGAGAAGCTGCGCGCGATGGTGAACACCACGGCGACGGTGATGCGCAAGGACAAGCGCAAAGGGGTGCCCGAGGAGGTGACGCGCTACTTCGAGGTGCGGCTGCGCGCAGCGGGCCCGTATACCGTCGAGGCTCCGCTGAGCAAGGTCGTGCCGGGCGACGTGGTGCGGCTGTCGGCAGGCGACATGATCCCGGCCGACGTGCGGCTGCTGTCGGCCAAGGACCTGTTCGTGAGCCAGGCGGCGCTCACCGGGGAATCGCTGCCGGTGGAGAAGTTCGCGGCGCCGGTGAGCGAGCCGGGCAAGTCGGCGCTCGAGCTGCCGAACGTCTGCTTCATGGGCAGCAACGTGGTGAGCGGGACCGGCAGCGCGCTCGTCGTCGCGACCGGGCGGGACACTTACTTCGGCTCGATCGCCTCGACCGTGGCCGGCCAGCGCGTGCTCACGAGCTTCGACAAGGGCGTGAACCGGTTCATCTGGCTGCTCATCCGCTACATGCTGGTCATGGTGCCGCTGGTGTTCCTGATCAACGGCTTCACCAAGGGCAACTGGGTCGAGGCGTTCCTGTTCGCGGTGTCGGTTGCGGTCGGCCTCACGCCCGAGATGCTGCCGGTCATCGTGACGATCAACCTCGCCAAGGGCGCGCTCGCCATGGCGCGCAAGAAGGTCATCGTCAAGCGGCTGAACTCGATCCAGAACTTCGGCGCAATGGACGTGCTGTGCACCGACAAGACCGGCACGCTCACCCAGGACAAGGTTATCCTCGAGCGGCACGTGGACCTCGCGGGCGCCGAGAGCCGGCGCGTGCTCGATTACGCCTACCTGAACAGCTACTACCAGTCGGGCCTGAAGAACCTGCTCGACGTCGCGGTCCTGCAGCACGGCGAGGTGCAGGAGGCGCTGCACATCACCGAGCACTTCGCCAAGGTGGACGAGGTGCCGTTCGATTTCCAGCGCCGGCGCATGTCCGTGGTGGTGGAGAAGGATCACGCCACGCACGTCCTCATTTGCAAGGGTGCGGTGGAGGAGGTGTTCAGCGTGTGCTCGAGCGCCGAGATCGAGGGCACGCCGACGCCGCTGTCGAAGGACGATTACGCGAACCTGCGCGGCGTGGTGCACGAGCTTAACGAGGACGGCTTCCGCGTGATCGCGGTCGCCTACAAGGAGGTGCCGGCGCGCCCGCAGGCCTACAGCGTCGCTGACGAGTCCGGGCTCGTGCTGCTCGGCTACATCGCCTTCCTCGACCCGCCGAAGGAGAGCGCCGCGGCGGCGGTCAAGGCGCTGGCCGAGCACGGCGTCAAGGTGAAGGTGCTGACCGGCGACAACGAAATCGTGACGCGCAAGGTGTGCCACGAGGTCGGCCTGGACGTCGAGCACATCGTGCTCGGAGCCGAGGTCGAGGCGCTGAGCGACGAGGAGCTCGCCGAGACGGCGCAGCGCGCCACCGTATTCGCCAAGCTCTCGCCCGCGCAGAAGGCGCGCGTGATCAGTGCCCTGCACCGCAGGGACCATGTGGTCGGCTTCCTCGGGGACGGAATCAACGACGGCCCGGCGCTCAAGGCCGCCGACGTGGGCGTCTCGGTGGACACGGCGGTGGACATCGCCAAGGAGTCGGCCGACATCATCCTGATGGAGAAGAGCCTGCTCGTCCTCGAGGAGGGCGTCGTCGAGGGGCGCAAGGTGTTCGGCAACATCGTGAAGTACATCAAGATGGGGGCGAGCTCGAACTTTGGCAACATGTTCAGCGTGCTCGGGGCCTCGGCCTTCCTGCCCTTCCTGCCGATGGCGCCGGTGCAGATCCTGCTGAACAACCTGCTGTACGACATCTCGCAGACCGCGGTCGCGACCGACGACGTCGACAAGGAATACGTCGAGGCCCCGCGCAAGTGGGACATCGGCAACATCGGGCGCTTCATGCTCTTCATAGGCCCTATCAGCTCGGTGTTCGACTACGTCACCTACTTCACCATGCTGTTCGTATTCGGCGCCTGGAAGAATCCGGGCCTGTTCCAGACCGGCTGGTTCGTCGAGTCGCTGCTGTCGCAGACGCTCATCGTGCACGTCATCCGCACCGGAAAGATCCCCTTCGTCCAGAGCCGCCCGAGCTGGCCGCTTCTCGTGACGACCGTGGCGGTGTGCGTGTTCGGCGTCTGGCTGCCGTTCTCGGGCTTCGCCGGCGCGCTCGGGCTCACAGAGCTGCCGCACGGCTACTGGATCGCGCTCCTGCTGATCCTGGGCGGCTACATCGCGCTTACGCAGTACGTGAAGGGCCGGCTCATCCGCAGGTTTGGACTGCTCTAGCCGGACCGCGGCGCGGGAAATGGGGTCAGACCCCATTTTCCTGAGAGAATCGCGATACGCATGTCGAAACAGGCCACGCCGTACGAATTGCTGGGCGGAGACGAGGTGCTGCGCCGCGTCGTCGAGCGCTTCTACGCGCTCATGGACGCGGCGCCAGAGTTCCACGCGGTGAGGAAGCTCCATCCCGCCGACCTCGCGCATTCGGCCGAGAAGCTGTACATGTTCCTGTCGGGCTGGCTCGGCGGGCCGCCGCTCTACCAGCAGAGGATCGGTCCCCCGATGCTGCGCGCGCGCCACCTGCCGTTCCAGATCGGCAAGGCCGAGCGCGACGCCTGGCTCGGGTGCATGCGCCGCGCGCTCGACGAGGCGAGCGTCGAGCCGCCCGAGCTCAAGGACTGGCTCATGCAGCAGCTCTTCGGCACCGCCGACTGGATGCGCAACAAGGCGGGCGACATGCCGGGGCAGGAAGGCGCATGACTCATGAATGACGCCTGGGTGGCGATCCTGCTCGCGGGACTGCTGGTAGCAGTGATCGTGGGCGCAATCGTGATCGTGCGGACATCCTCAGGCCTGCGCGACGCGATCGGCGCGGTGTCGCAAGGACTAGAGGAAAAGCATCGGGCGATGCTCAGCGATCTGCACGAAGGGCTCGCCGGGCAGGCCGGCCGCATGAACACCGGGATCGCCGAATCGGGAGACCGGTTGCGAAACGCGGTCGCTGAAGAACTACGTCAGACCCGTGAGGCCTTGCACCGATTGCAGCTTTCGCTGGCTTCGAGCCTCAACGAAACGACCGAAAAGCTCAACGCCAAGATCGACCAGCGACTGGAGCAAATCTCGGGCAAAGTAAACGAGAGGCTCGATGAGGGATTCAAGAAGACAAACGAGACCTTCGTCAGCGTCATGCAGCGGCTCGCCACCATCGACGAAGCGCAGAAGAAGATCGACACGCTCACCGGCAGTGTCGTGAGCCTGCAGGAGCTCCTCGGAGACAAGCGGTCACGCGGTGCCTTTGGCGAAGTGCAGCTGGAGGCGCTGGTAAGGAATGTACTGCCTCCGTCGGCTTTTGAAATGCAATTCACGCTGTCCAACGGAACCCGGGCGGACTGCGTATTGAAGCTTCCTGAGCCGACCGGATTGGTCGCCGTCGACTCGAAGTTTCCGCTGGAAAACTACAACCGAATGTTTGATCCCGCGGCGAACGATGCGGACCGCGCGCTGGCCCAAAAGCAGTTTCGCGCTGACGTGAAGAAGCACGTCGACGACATCGCAAAAAAATACATCATCGCGAACGAGACCTCGGACGGCGCAGTCATGTTTGTTCCCGCCGAGGCGGTATTCGCCGAAATCCACGCTTACCACGGCGAGGTAGTCGACTACGCCATCGCAAGGCGGGTATGGATCGTCTCGCCGACTACGCTGATGGCCGTTCTGAACACGGCGCGCGCGGTTCTGAAGGATGTCGAAACCCGCAAGCAGATTCATGTCATCAAGGAGGCCTTGTCGAGGCTCGCCGCGGAATTCGGCAGGTTCGACGAGCGGCTCAGAAAACTTGCGGACCACATCCGGCAGGCGCACGAGGATGCCGAGCGCATTCAGACTACGGGCGGCAAGATTTCCCAGCAATTCCGGAAGATTGAAGCCGCCGAACTGGAAGAATCGCCTGCGGCGGCCGAGGCGCGGCTGGACGATCTCGAGCCGGACAGCCGCTAAGTCGCGGTCTTCTGCGCCTCCGCGGCCGGCTGCGCGGCGCCGAGCGCGCCGGGGCGGTACCAGCCGAGCTTGTCCTTGAGCTTCACCACCTCGCCGACGATGACGAGCGCCGGTGGGCGCACGTGCTCGCGCTCGGCGAGCGCGGGCAGCGACTCGAGGGTTCCGGTGACCACGCGCTGCTTGGGCAGCGTCGCCTTTTCCACGAGCGCCGCAGGCGTCGCGGGCGGCAGGCCGTGCGCGACGAGCTCGACGCACAGCTGCGGCACGCCGCGCACGCCCATGTAGATCACCACGGTCTGCTTCGGGTGCGCGAGCACGTCCCAGTTGAGGTTCAGGCTGCCGTCCTTAAGGTGGCCGGTGACGAACACGCAGGAGTGCGCGTGGTCGCGGTGGGTGAGCGGGATGCCGGCATAGGCCGCCGCGCCGCTCGCCGCGGTGATGCCCGGCACCACCTCGAAGGCGACGCCCTCGGCGGCGAGCGACTCGATCTCCTCGCCGCCGCGGCCGAAGATGAACGGGTCGCCGCCTTTCAGGCGCAGCACGCGCTTGCCTTCCTTCGCGAGGCGCACCATGAGCGCGTTGATCTCGTCCTGCTTGAGCGTGTGCTGGTCGCTTTGCTTGCCGACATAGAGCCGCTCGGCCTCGCGCCGCGCGAGATCGACGATCGCCGGCGCGACCAGATGGTCGTACAGCACCACGTCGGCGCGCTGCATGACGTGCAGCGCACGCAGCGTGAGCAGGTCCGGATTGCCCGGACCGCCGCCGACCAGGTACACCATGCCTGCGGGAACGCCGCCTGCCGCGTCCCCGGCGAGCTCGTGCTCGAGCGCGGCCGCCGCCTGCTCTTCGCGCCCGGAGAGCACCATCTCGCCCACCGGGCCGTCGATCGCCTCTTCCCAGAAGCGGCGCCGCGCCTCGGGGTCGGGGAAGCGGTGCTTGGACTGCTCGCGGAAGCGCGCGGCGAGCGCGGCGAGGCGCCCGAAGGCGAAGGGCACCAGCGCCTCGATCATGCTGCGCAGCTTGCGCGCCAGCACCGGCGAGGCGCCCGCCGTGGAGATCGCGATCTGCAGCGGCGGCCGGTCGATCAGCGAAGGCATGATGAAGCTCGACAGCGCCGCGTTGTCGGCGACATTTACCGGGATGCGCAGCGCCCTGGCCGCGTTCGAGACCGACTCGTTGACCGAAGGATCGTCTGTCGCCGCGATCACGATCTCGGCCCCCACGAGGTCGCCAGGCTGGAAGCGCTTCGCCTCGTGGCGCAGCGCGCCGACGAGCGTCAGCTCGGCGAGGCGCGCGCACAGCTCGGGCGCCACCACCGTCAGCTTCGCGCCGGAACGCAGCAGCGCCTCGCCCTTCTGCGCCGCGACCGGCCCGCCGCCCACCACCAGCGCGGGCTTGCCGCGCAGGTCGAGGAACGCGGCGAAGTAGGCGCGGTCGGCTTGCGGTGCGATCGGGGAGGGCATGTCGAGACGCTAAGGCTGGAGTAGGTTGGCAAGTTTGATCTATGTTAAGTCCGGTTGGCGCTGCTCAGGCAATCTTCGCGCATGAAGACTACGGCGCTCCTGCTCGCCGCGGCCGCCATCGCGGGCTTGGCGCGCGCAGCCGAGCCGCCCGCGCCGCGCCGCGCGCAGCTGGTCGAGATGGTGCGCGAGGACTGCGGTTCGTGCCACGGCATGACGCTCAGGGGCGGCCTCGGGCCGTCGCTGCTGCCCGAGGCGCTCGCCGGCAAGCCCGATGCGTCGCTCGAGGCGACGATCCTCGATGGCCGTCCGGGCACGCCGATGCCGCCTTGGCGCAGGTTCATGACCGAGGACGAGGCGCGCTGGATCGTCGAGTCGCTGAAGAAGGGCTTTCCCCGTGATCAATAGAAGATTGATCCTTACTGCAATTCTTTTTTTGACCGGATGCGTACCGCTATCTGCGCTGCGCGGCACCGGCGATCTGGGCCTGGTCGTCGAGCGCGCGAGCGGCAGCGTGATGCTGATCGACACCAGCACACGCTCGAGCTACGCGACCGTGACGGGGCTGGGCGACCTGTCGCACGCGACCGCGGTGTATTCGCGCGACGGGCGCTACGCCTACGTATTCGGGCGCGACGGTGGACTCACCAAGGTCGACATGCTGCGCGCGCGCATCGACGCGCGCGTAGTGCAGTCCGGCAACTCGATCGGCGGCGCGATCTCACAGGACGGGCGCGTGATCGCGGTGGCGAACTACGAGCCGGGGGGCGTGCGCCTGTTCGACGCGGCAACGCTCGCGCCGCTCGCCGACATCCCCGCGACCTACGGCGACGGCACGCGGCGCTCCAAGGTGGTCGGCATCGCCGACGCGCCGGGCGAGCGCTTCATCTTCAGCCTGTACGACGCGGGCGAGATCTGGATCGCGGACTGCGCCGACCCGCGCCATCCCGTGGTGACGAAGTTCCGCGACGTCGGCCGCCAGCCCTACGACGGCCTGATCACGCGCGACGGGCGCTGGTACCTCGCCGGGCTGTTCGGCGAGGACGGCGTGGCGCTGCTCGACCTGTGGCACCCGGAGCAGGGCATGCGCCGCATCCTCGATCACTATGGACGCGGCGAGGAGAAGCTTCCGGTGTACAAGATGCCGCACCTGCGCGGCTGGGCGGTCGCCGGCCGCTACGCGGTGCTGCCGGCGGTCGGCCACCACGAGGTGCTGATCGTCGATACCGAGACCTGGAAGGAGGTCGCGCGCGTCGCGGTGCACGGCCAGCCGGTGTTCGCGATCGCGCAGCCCGACGGGCGGCGCGTATGGGTCAACTTCGCCTTCCCGGACAACGACACCGTGCAGGTGATCGACGTATCGAGCCGCGCGATCGTGAAGACCCTGAAGCCCGGGCGCGCGGTGCTGCACATGGAGTTCACGCCGCGCGGCGACCAGGTGTGGATCTCCTCGCGCGACGACAACGTAGTGCGCGTGTACGATCCGGCGAGCTTCGCCGAGCTCGCGCAACTGAAGTCCGCGCACCCGAGCGGCGTGCTGCTCGGCACGCGCGCCTTCGCCACGGGGTTCTAGCGGTGGCGATCGCGCAAGAAGCGGAATTTCCTCTGCTGAACGAGTTCCAGCGCGATTTTCCGCTCGTCTCCCGGCCGTTCGCCGAGGTCGCTGTGCGCTGCGGCCTCACCGAGACGCAGGCGCTCGGCGCCTACCGCGCCGCGCTCGCCGACGGCCTGATTAGCCGCATCGGCGTGGTATTCGCGCCGCACGCAGTCGGCGCGAGCACGCTCGCCGCGATGGCCGTGCCGCCCTCCCGGATCGACGCCGTGGCGAAGATCGTGAGCGCGCAGCCCGAGGTGAACCACAACTACGAGCGTGAGCACCGCGTGAACCTGTGGTTCGTCGCCACCGCGGCCTCGCAGGAGGCGCTCGAGGCGGCGCTCGGCCGCATCGCGCGTGAGTCGGGCATCGAGGTGCTCGCGCTGCCGCTGCTCGAGGAGTACCACATCGATCTGGGCTTCGACCTGGCGGGACGCGCGGCAGCGCGCGCGCCACGGCCCCCGGCCGCCGCGGCGCCGCTAGACGCCGCCGGACGCAGGCTGCTCGCTGCGGTCGAGGACGGCTTTCCGCTCGAGCCCGAGCCCTACGCTGCGCTGGCGCGCGCGGCGGGCATGAGCGAGGGTGGGGTCATCGCGACGCTCGGCGTCTGGCTCGCCTCCGGGGTCGCGCGCCGCGTGGGAGTGGTGCTGCGCCACCGCGAGCTCGGCTACACGGCGAACGCGATGGCGGTGTGGGACGTGCCCGATTCGGAGGTGAGCGCGGCCGGCATGCGGCTCGCGCGCCGGCCGGAGGTGACGCTGTGCTACCGGCGCGCGCGGCGCGCGCCCGTCTGGCCCTATGACCTCTACTGCATGATCCACGGCCGCAGCCGCGAGGAAGTGAACGCGCAGCTCGCGGCGCTGAACGAGGAGGAAGGCCTCGCGCGCTACGCGCACGCCGTGCTGTTCAGCCGCCGCGCCTTCAAGCAGCGCGGCGCGCGCTATGCGGACAACGGAGCGGAAGATGGATGAGCTGGACCGCGCGATCGTCAACGGCCTGCAGGGCGGCTTTCCCGTGTGCGAGCGCCCCTACGCCGAGGCCGCGGCGCGCCTGGGCACCGACGAGGCGACGCTCATCGAGCGCCTCGAGGCGCTGCTCGCCGACGGGACGCTCACGCGCTTCGGCCCGTTGTTCGACGCGGTCGCGCTCGGCGGGGCGTTCACGCTGTGCGCGCTTGCGGTGCCGCCGGAGGACTTCGAGCGCGTCGCGGCGATCGTGAACGCCTTTCCCGAGGTGGCGCACAACTACGAGCGCGCGCACCGCCTGAACATGTGGTTCGTGCTGGCGACCGAGAAGCCGGCGGGCATCGCCCGCGCGCTGCGGCGCATCGCGGCCGCGACCGGCCTCGCCGTGCTCGAGTTTCCCAAGCTGGACGAGTACTTCGTCGAACTGAGGCTGACGGCATGACCGACGCGGAGCTCGTGCGCGCGCTGCAGGGTGGGCTGCCGCTCGTGTCGCGGCCCTACCATGCGGTTGCCGCGTCGCTAGGCGCGGCGCCCGAGGAGGTGATGGCGCGGCTCGCGGCGATGCTCGCCGACGGACGCGTGCGCAGGATCGGCGCGGTGCCGAACCACTACGCGCTCGGCTACGCGGCGAACGGCATGTCGGTGTGGGACGTCGAGGACGCGGCGCTCGCCAGCCTTGGCCCCGCCGTCGGCGCGCTGCCCTTCGTCAGCCACTGCTACCGCCGCCCGCGCCGCCCGCCCGAATGGCGCTACAACCTGTTCGCCATGGTGCACGGCCGCACGCGCGCCGAGGTGGGGGCGAAGGTTGCCGAGATCGCGGCGCTGCTCGGCGCACGCTCGCGCGCGCACGAGGTGCTCTACAGCACGCGCATCCTCAAGAAATCCGGGCTCCGGTTCGGCGTTTGACATGCGTCAATTCAGTCAACCTTTCTCCGCTTAACCTTCCAAGATGTTCCGCGTCTCTCAATTCATGCGGGAGATCGAGCGGCCCACGCCCGCGGGGCCGCGGCGCGATCCGCCCGGGCCGGTCGTGATCTGGAACCTGGTGCGACGCTGCAACCTCGCCTGCAAGCACTGTTACTCGATCTCCGCCGACGTCGACTTTCCCGGCGAGCTGAACACCGCGCAGGTGTTCAAGGTGATGGACGACCTGAAGGCGTTCCGCGTGCCGGTGCTGATCCTCTCGGGCGGCGAGCCTCTCCTGCGGCCCGACCTGTTCGAGATCGCGGCGCGCGCGAAGAAGCTCGGGTTCTATGTCGGCCTGTCGACCAACGGCACGCTGATCGACGCGCCGCTGGCGCGCCGCATCGGCGCGCTCGGCTTCGACTACGTCGGC